>JAVBMB010000058.1:0-42290 GCA_031552995.1 Oscillospiraceae bacterium | reverse complement strand
AGCGCGCATATTCGCGCAGCGGGGCAAGCGTATCATACAGCCCGTTTCGCCTTACATATTCGGCTATCTCGGGCGGCAAGCCTTCCGCTTCGCCGTCACGAAGCTCTGTTGAGCTGATGACAACAGGTGCGTTGCCGATTATATCTACGTGCGCGCCGAGCGCAACCTTGAGTTTTTCGGACATAGCTTGCAGCTCCGCCATGTCATCATCCATACGCGAGACAACCGCAAGCCTGACATGCTTTACAATATCATCCGGGCGAACCCAGCTCTCAAACGTCAGGAACATATCCGTGCCGAGTATCAGCCACAGGTCGTCTTCAGGGTACATGCTATGCAGCTTGGCAACTGTATCCGCCGTATAGCTTGTGCCGCCGCGCGAGATTTCAATATCAAGCGGCATACCCCCGGGGATTAATTTTGCCGCGATACCGCACATTTCAAGCCTTTGGGCCGGGGTGGCGCTGCCTGCGGGCAATGCCTTGTGCGGCGGCGCAGCTGTGGGCATCAGGTACAGCCTGTCAAGCGCCAAAGCCGAAACACAGGCGCGAGCGGCATTTATATGCCCGCTGTGCGGCGGGTTAAATGTGCCGCCGAATATGCCTATCCTCATTTTTTCGGCAAGGTTATTACAGGCTTTTCGGGGTTTGGCTTGTAGATGACAAACCGGCTGCCGATGGCCTGAACCGGCTCGGCGTCTAGCGCGGCGCACAGCGTATCGCATGCCTCTCGCGCTGTTAGCATTGATGTTTCGAGCACACGAAGCTTGATAATTTCGCGCGCTTTAAGCGCGAGCGCCGCCTGGTCAATTGTATTCTGTGTTATGCCGTCCTTGCCGATTTGCCCGATTGTATCTATTGCATTAGCATGGGCGCGTAAAAAAGCCCTCTGTTTGCTTGTCAACATTTTTATCTACCTCTCTGTATCGGGCATGGCTTCAAGCATTTCCTTCAGCTTTACAAGCGCCTGCCCCCTGTGCGAGATACTGTTTTTTAAATCGAACGGCATCTCGGCATATGTCATATCATGCTGCGGAACGTAAAACACCGGGTCGTAGCCAAATCCGCCGTCTCCGCGCGGCGCGCGCAGTATAACCCCTTCACATTTGCCGACGGCGACAAGCTGGCGGCCATCCGGAAATACGCACGCCACAGCCGAGACAAATCTTGCTGTGCGTTCGCAATCCGGCACACTGTGCATATTGCGAAGAAGAAACTCGGTGCGGTCGCTGTCGCTTCCCTCGCAAAAGCGGGCCGAATGCACGCCGGGCGCACCGCCCAGCGCATCGACGACAAGACCTGAATCATCGGCTATTGCAGGCATACCGCTGACCTGCATCGCGGCGTGAGCTTTAATAACGGCATTTTCCTCGAATGATTCTCCGGTTTCGTCCGGCACGTCGGTAATACCGGCCTCGGATAGCGTTATAATATTTGCTCCGGCGAGAATTGCCGACAGCTCGACAAGCTTTTTGGGGTTGTTTGATGCTAAAATGTATTTCATATTTTTTACCCGAACAGATGCCCGACGGCTTTGCGCTGAGCCGCAACCAAACCGGCTATCCCCTTCTCGGCCAGCGCAAGCATATCCTCAAGCTCCTTGCGAGAAAACGGACGCTCCTCACCGGTTCCCTGAAGCTCAATTATCTTGCCCTCGTCATCCATCACAAAGTTGAAATCGACCTCGCCTCCGCTGTCCTCGACGTAATCAAGGTCGAGCAGCGGAGCGTTGTTCACTATGCCTGCGCTGACGGCCGCTACATAGGAGTACAGCGGCAATGTCTGAAACACGCCGCGCTTGCGAAGCTTATCAAGCGCAAGAACAAGCGCACAAAAACCGCCTGTTATTGAGGCGCAGCGCGTACCGCCGTCTGCCTGGATTACATCGCAGTCGATTGTAATGCTTCGTTCGCCAAGCCTGTCGAGATTGGTGACCGACCGCAACGAGCGGCCGACGAGCCGCTGAATCTCGGCGGAGCGCCCGTTTAATTTTAGCTTGTTGATATCGCGCTGGCTGCGCGTCCCTGTCGCGCGGGGCAGCATGTTATATTCGGCGGTGACCCAGCCTCTGCCCTGCCCCTTCATAAACGGCGGAACACTGTCCTCAATCGAGGCGTTGCATATGACCTTTGTGTTACCGCATTCGATAAGCACAGACCCCTCAGGGAATATGATATAGTCGGTCGTTATTTTTATCGGGCGCAGCTCGTCGTTCTTCCTGCCGTCATGTCTTGCCATAGTACCCTCCTGTTTATTGCCGGCTCATTCGCCAAGCAGCGCTGATGTAAACCCGGCCGCGTCGAACTCAAGCAAGTCTTCGGCTTTTTCTCCAACACCGACAAACTTGACCGGCACATTAAGCCGTGATGAGACATTTATAACTATGCCGCCTTTGGCGGTTCCGTCAAGCTTTGTAAGCACAAGGCCAGTCAATTTGGCGGCCTGATTAAAGCTGTCGGCCTGATTTATGGCGTTTTGCCCTGTTGTTGCGTCAAGAACAAGCAGAGTCTCGATATCGGAATCCGGAAGCTCTCTCGTGATGATTTTCGAAATCTTAGCCAGCTCGCGCATCAGGTTATCCTTGTTGTGCAGCCGCCCCGCTGTGTCGCAGATGACGACATCGGCGCCGCGAGCCTTGGCGGCCGATATGGCATCGAATATAACGGCGGCCGGGTCGGCTCCCTCCAAATGGCGGACGATATCGGCGCCGCATCGTTTTGCCCAGATATCAAGCTGGTCGGCGGCGGCGGCGCGGAATGTATCACCGGCGGCAAACAGCACCCTCTTGCCGTCTTGCGTCAGCTTTTGCCCAAGCTTGCCGATAGTGGTCGTTTTGCCGACGCCGTTGACCCCTACAATCAATATAAGCGACGGCTTTGAGCAGAGCTTTAGACCGTCATTTTGCGGCATTTTTGCGGCTAGGATATCCGCAAGGCATACGATGACCTGTTCGCGCGTTTTCAGGTTGCTCAGCTTCGCGCGGCGGCGCAGCTCGGCAACCGTATCTCCGGCGGTATTTGCGCCGACATCGGCTGTCACAAGCGCATCCTCCAGCTCGTCCAGCAAATCATCGTCTACGGCGCGAAAAGTGGCAAGCACCGAGTTAATATTGCTTGATGCCGATTCGCGTGTCTTTTTAAGCCCTTCTTTAATTCTATCGAAAAATGCCATACGGCACCCCCGTGTTCACTTTATTATGTCCGTGTTAATTTGGTTTTAGCTGAATCTGTTTTTCCACATCGCTGATATTAAGCGTCAACAGCTTTGTAACGCCCTTTTCCTGCATCGTTACGCCATAGAGTATATCCGCGCCCTCCATCGTGCCGCGGCGGTGAGTGATAACAATGAACTGCGTTTTTTCGCACATAGTGCGCAAATATTGCGAAAACCGCAGTATGTTCACATTGTCCAGCGCAGCTTCTATCTCGTCCAGCAGGCAGAACGGCGTCGGCCTGACCTTGATTATCGAGAAGTACAGCGCTATTGCGACAAATGCTTTTTCACCGCCCGACAGCAGCGATATCGCTCTGACGGCTTTGCCGGGAAGCTCGACAATGATTTCGATGCCGCAGTTTAGTATATCGCTCTCGTCCTCGAGCTTAAGCCTTCCGTTGCCGCCGCCGAATATTTCGACAAACGTCGTCTGGAACATGCGGTTGATTTTTTCAAATTCGCCCGCGAAAATTGACTTCATATTTTCGGTAAGCTCGCCGATGATTTTTATCAGGTCGGCCTGAGCTTTTTCAAGATCATCGCGCTGTGTCGTCAAGTATGTGTATCGTTCACTGACCTTTGCATACTCGTCAATTGAAGCAATGCTGACGTCACCCAGCTTTTTGATGCCGGCTTTAAGCTCTCCGATGCGCCTGTTCGCCTTAGACAAGCTCTCAAGCTCGACCCGCACAGCCTGCGCTGTGACGCGTGTCAGCTCATAGTTCTCCCACAGGCGCTGGATGATTCCGTCCTCCTCCATCTCGGCCTGGATCTTTTTATTCTCCAGCCTTCCGCGCTCACGCTCGAGGTTCAGCAGCTCTGCGTTTTTGGCTTGTATATCGCGGTCGCACTTGACGCGCGCACCTTCAAACTGCATTTTCTCGCTCTGCACATCGCGGACACGCTTTTCCACCTGCTCGGCCTCAGCAGAGTATCCGGCAGCAATCTGCCGGTTTTCCTCCACATCGCGGCGCAGCTCCTCGTTTCGCTCGCGGATGAGATTAATTGCCGATTCCTTGCCGACAAGCTCGGCACTGACAGAGCCGAGTAGGTTTTCAAACTCGGCGATGGCGGCGGATGTACTATCCTGCTCGGCACGGATTGCGGCGAGTTCTTCCCTGATTGAAGCGGCGGCGTCCGAAAGGCTTCCGGCGTACTTTTCGGTCTTTTCTCGGTCACCGGACAGCGAGTCAAGAGCCGACTGAAGCTCGGCACTTTGCGCCGCGATGTCGCGAAGTTTAGCCTCGCAGTTTTCTATGCCGGCTTTAGCATCGGCAATGCGCTTACTCTGGCTATCACTTTCGCCGTCAAGCTGGGCTATCGCGCCCTCTATACTCTCTATCAGCAAGGCCTGCTGCGCGCGCTCGGCACCAATGGCGAGCAGCGCATCCTCGGCCTGACGAAGCTCATGCTTTGCGGCGTCGGACTCGTAAGTTGCGGCTTCAAGCTCGCGCTTTGTCTCCCGCAGCTCTTTTGTAAGCGTATCTATCCGGACTGCAAGCGTTTCGCTCTCTGCTTTCAGTCTGCGTATCTCTCCCGCGCGGGAGAGCACGCCGGTATTCTTGTTAAGGCTGCCGCCCGTCATCGCTCCCGACGGATTGATGAGCTGACCGTCGAGCGTGACGATGCGAAACGCATAGCCGTTGCGCTTTGCCATAGCTATGGCGTAATCTAAATCCTGCGCGACGGCAGTGCCGCCAAGCAGGCTTGAAATCAGTACATCGTACTTGCTGTCGAACCGCACGAGCTCGCTTCCCCAGCCGATGAAGCCTGGCTCGTTGTCGAGCTGCTTGCGCGGATATCTGTTCTTAACCGCTGACAGCGGCAGGAATGTCGCCCTGCCCATATCACGAGCCTTGAGGTAATTTATCGCGGCTTTTGCGTCCTTTTCGCTGTCAACGACGATATTTTGCATAGAGGCGCCAAGAGCGATTTCTATGGCGATGGCGTAGTGGTCGTCCGTCTCTATTATGTCGGCGACCGGGCCGTGGATATACTTTAGCTCGCCGTGCTTTGCCGCCTGCATGACATTGCGCACCGAGGCCGAAAAGCCCTCGTATTCGCGTTCCATCGCGGACAGCATTTTTATGCGGTCCGCCTTGGCGTCGTTTTCACGCGTCAGTCTGGCGAGATTTTCTTCCTGCTCACGAAGTTTTTTCTCTCTGGCTTGAACACGCATGCCAAAACCGCGCAGCATATTCTCGCATGTATCTTTTTTTTCGCTATTCTCTTCGAGAGATTTTTTCATCTCTGCAAGCTTGTCGTACTCGTTTTGCAGCCTTGTCCGCATTATTTCACGCTCGTCCTTGATATTGTCGCCGCGCGATATAATTTCACGAATGCCGACCTCAAACGCCATAGCCTCGGCCTGAAGGTCGGCGCGGCTTTGACGCTTTAGCTCTATCCCGGCGACGAGCGCGTCAATACGTTCGGTGATGCCCCTCGCCTCGCCGGCCGACACAAGGACTTCCTGCATCAGTTCATCAAGCTTTTGACGCATATCGGCATCTTTCGCGTTGAGCAGTGCTAAACTTTCACGTTTCATCTGAAGCTGCGAAGCCAAGCCGGCCTCGCGGCCCTGCTGCTGCGATATCTCCTGCGTTTGGCCCAGTATATTGTCCTCGTTGTTTTTTATCGTCGCAAAGCTGACGGCTATGCGGCTGTTTATCTCGCTAAGCCTTGTCTCAACCTCGCGCAATTGGTCACGGAGACTTTCTCCGAGCATGTCCCGTTCGTGCATCTCTTCGGTCATCTGAGACGATGTCGCGTGCAGCTCGTCGATTTCCCGCTTTTTGGCGGCAAGCATTCGTTCGGCGTTGTTATAGTCTGTCTGCGCCTTTTGCAGATTATCTTTCAGCTTGTCCAGACTGTCCAGCCAAACGGACACCTCGAGCACGCGAAGCTCGTCACGGAGCAACAAAAAGCTTTTAGCCTTCTCGGCTTGCTCGCGCAGCGGCTCAACCTGGCCTTCAAGCTCGGAAATAATGTCTCGTACACGAGTAAGATTGTCCTCGCATCCGGCAAGCTTGCGCTCGCTTTCCTCCTTGCGGTAGCGGAAGCGCGTAATTCCGGCAGCCTCCTCGAATATTTCCCTGCGGTCTGCGCTTTTGACCGACAATATTTCGTCTATACGTCCTTGGCCGATTATCGAATAGCCGTCGCGCCCGAGGCCGGTATCCATAAACAGCTCGTGGACATCCTTTAGACGCACAGATTTGCGGTTGATGAAAAACTCGCTCTCTCCGCTTCGGTAATACCGCCTTGTGATGCTTACCTCGCCGTACTCAAGCGCGATTCCGCCGTCTGTGTTGTCCAGCACGAGTGTAACCTCGCAAAAGCCGAGCGGACCACGACGAAGCGTGCCGCCGAAGATAACATCCTCCATGCGGCCGCCGCGCATCGCCTTGGCTGACTGCTCTCCCAGAACCCAGCGTATGGCGTCGACTATATTGCTTTTTCCGCTGCCGTTTGGCCCGACTATAGCTGTTACACCACGGCCAAAATCGAGTACGGCTTTATCGGGAAATGATTTGAATCCTTGGATTTCGATAGATTTAAGGAACAAACCGGCACCTCTCAAATGGATAATCGCGGCACGTCGGAGGAATGGCGCTTACATGCATCACGTAGAAAATATTATATCAAACGCGAAGTGCAAATACAATAAAAATCAACCATCAGCTCCGGAATCCGTAATGTTTTACACGATTTCAATTACTTAATTCCCGACTGCCGCAGCCTCTGTTGCGTCAGTTCACGCAAAAAAACGCCGCGGTTTTGATTCCGCGGCGGTGTGAGCAGTATCATTTTACCAGTTTAACGACTACTTCCTCTCTTTGGTTCGGGTCTTCGACGATTTCAAGCTTCAAGCGTGGGAATTTAATTGCAAAATATTCCATATTACACTTCTTCTGCCCGCGCACAAGCGGAGAATTGCCTTTTTGCACCGATACAACGGCGCGGCCGGTGGCATTTTGCGGCAGCGACCGCTCAATGATTCCGCGCAGTCTGCGGGAGCGCACAAGCTCCCCCATCGCCGGGTGGTAGCCGCCCGCTATAACCGCGCCGGACGATAAATCCTTTGTCGGGTTCAGCCCGATGCGAAGCACCGGGATGCCTTGCGCCGTGAAAACACCCAATATATTGGCACACAGGTTGCTGGTGTGTTCTAAATCGTGAGGCTTATATTTGCCGTGTGTATACAGCCTGTCGAGCTCGGTGCCCCATATAACACAGACCGGGTAAATACGTACGGCATCCGGAAAAAGGCTTGCAAGGTCGAACGCCGTATTTACGTCACTCGCGTCATTCGTGCCGGGAAGCCCGGTCATCATCTGAAGCACAAGCTCGAGGCCGCCTGCTTTGATGCACTTCGCCGCCGAGACAATGTCCGCCGCGGTGTGCCCGCGGCGCGACAGCGCCAGCACATTGTCATCGGTGGACTGCGCGCCGAGCTCGATGGTATCGACATGTCTGCTCTTTAGAAAGTCAACAATCTCGGGCGATATACAGTCCGGCCGGGTTGATATCCTGACGCCGCTGACAAGCCCGCTCTCGACAAAGCTGGCGGCGACATCGAGATACTGCTTTTGCAGTTCGCGGTCGATTGCCGTAAAGCTGCCGCCGTAGAAGGCGATCTGCGGCATGGTCGTGCAGCGAAGCGCTGACCTGATCTGCCACTTGACTTCCTCGGCATCCGGCGCTGTCCGGGCCGCGATTTCCTTTTGGTTGCAGAACACGCAGTCATTCGGGCAGCCGAGATGCGGTATAAAAATAGGGATGATTTTGTCCGTCATTCGCCCATCAGCTCCAATGCAGCTCTGGCGGCTGCCTGCTCGGCCAGTTTTTTGCTTTTGCCCTCGCCCTCGGCCACGGCGTTGCTGTTTATAAGTACCTCAATTACAAACCGCTTGTCGTGGTCGGGGCCGGTCTCGCTCTTGAGGCGATAGGACAGCGTTTCCTCGTGATTTTTTTGCACAATTTCCTGAAGCGCGGTCTTATAATCGACTGTGCGGGCGGTTTTTATGGCCTCCTCTGCCTTTTGGGCTATAAAGCCGAGCGCGAAATTGCGCGCGCAGACCATGCCGCCGTCGAGATAAACGGCGGCCAGAACCGCTTCCACGGCGTCAGCCAACACCGACGGGCGGCGGCTGCCGCCGCCGGCGCGTTCTCCCTTGCCGAGAAGAAGGCGTTCGCCCAGGTCAATTTCACACGCAAAGTCAAACAGAGAGCTTTCGCACACTATGGCGGCTCGAAGCTTCGTGAGCTCTCCCTCGGGGAGGTCGGCATATTTATCGTAGATGTATTCCGCACAAATGAAGCCGAGCACACTGTCGCCAAGGAACTCCAGACGCTCGTTGCTTGTAACGCCTCTGTCGCGGTTTTCATTGGCGTACGAGCTGTGCGTCAGCGCATTTACAAGCAGTGCGCGGTTTTTGAATGTGTAGTCGACATGAATAAAGTCAGACATGTATGATCCCTCCCCTCTTGAAGCTTTGCAAATAGGCAAAAAGCTCTGCATCGCAGAGCTTTTGACGGCTTTCAGGTATGATCCTTGATGTATGCGACGACATCGCCGATGGTTTTGATTTTCTCAAGCGCGTTCTCTTCGATTTCGCCGATTTCAAATGCCTCCTCGACTGCCATCATGAACTCAACAACGTCAATTGAGTCGGCATCGAAGTCCTCGATAAAACTGGTCTCCATTGCTACATCATCCGGGTCAACGCCAAACTGGTCGGCAGCAAGCTCCCGAAGTTTTTCAAATATCATAACGCTCCTCCGATCACAAATAATCATTGAATATGATTTATTCGAACACTCAGTCTTTATACTTTGTGGATTATAGCAAAGCTTTTATTGCTTGTAAAGTGTTTTATAATAATTTAACAATGATTTTATTATGACCTGGTTTTCGTCACCGCGAAAACTGTCACATTAAGGGGAGTATGCGCGGAATTACTCATGTTCCGCGGCATCATTCGTCGGCGCTTTTACTGTCATGCTGCCAATATTATTCTCTACAGTCTGAATATATCCGCTCTCGACAAACGCGACAGCCCGCCCGATTGCGCTGCACAACGCGCGGGCGTCACAAGAGCCGTGGGCTTTCAGCACCGGCTTTGAAATGCCAAGCATCGGCGCACCTCCGATTTCCTTGTAATCAAGCCGCTCCTTAAGACGGCTGATGCCCGGTTTTAATGTAGCCGCCGCCAGCTTTGTGCGAGTGTTTTCCATCATTACATCCTTGATTTCGCCCATGAAAAACATGGCAACCCCTTCGATAGTCTTAAGCACGACATTGCCGGTGAAGCCGTCTGTAACAAGCACGTCGGCGTCGCCGGACGGGATGTCCCGCCCCTCTATATTGCCGATAAAGTTTATCCGTTCGCCGGCTTCTTTCAGCAGGGCATACGTGTCCTGCTGAAGCTGGCCGCCCTTATGCTCCTCTGCGCCGTTATTGATAAGCGCGACGCGCGGGTTTGCTATGCCGCGAACCTTCTGCATGTAGTAGTATCCCAGATAGGCGAATTGAAGCAGATATTCCGGCGTGCAGTCGACATTGGCGCCGCAATCGATTAGCAGCGCGCCGCCTTTTTTTGTGGGAAGCACCGGGGCAAGTGCCGCCCGTCGTATGCCCGGTATGCGCTTTACGAGCAAGGTTGCGCCGCTTAAAACCGCGCCAGTGCTGCCGGCGGAAACAAACGCGTCGCCTTCATTATCCCTGAGCATGCGCAGGCCGACCGCCATGCTGGAATCCTTTTTATGCCGGACAGCGGAGCTTGCCGGGTCGTCCATTTCTATAACTTCGGTTGTGTGGACTACAGTGATTTTTCCGTCGCCCCGCCCGTTCAAAATTGATTCAATACGGGGAGAATCACCGGTCAAAACAACGTCGCATTTATACTGCCCGGCGGCGAGAACGGCGCCCTCGACCATTGCCTGCGGCGCGTTGTCTCCACCCATAGCGTCCAAAATTATCCTCATAGCCTATCCTCCAGTATATTACCTTTCAGGCCGTCGATGCACTCAAGCGCACGCTCGGATATCAGCGTATACCGGTCTCGCTTATCCTTTACGCGGCGGCCGAGCGGCGTCAGCAGGCCGAAGTTTATATTCATCGGCTGAAAACTGCCGCCCTGATAGTGAGCAATGTGGAACCCAAGCGCCCCGATCGCTGTTTCCCTTGGAAAGTCAACCGGTGAAGAGCCGGAAAGCGTGCGCGCCATATTTACCCCGGCACACAGCCCGGAGGCGCCCGATTCGATATAACCCTCGACACCGGTCATCTGCCCGGCGAACATGATGTTTTCGCGCCCGATAAGCCGGTAAAACCGGTCAAGCTTACCGGGCGAATCTATATAGCTGTTGCGGTGCATAACGCCGTATCGCAGGAACTCGGCGCTGTGAAGCGCCGGAATCATGCTGAAAACCCGCTTCTGCTCGCCCACTTTAAGATGTGTCTGAAACCCGACAAGGTTGTACATCGTCTTTTCGGCATTTTCGGAGCGCAGCTGCACAACGGCGTATGCGCCGGCACCTGTTACCGGGTCGCGCAGGCCTACCGGCTTAAGCGGCCCGTAACGCAGGGCATCCTGCCCTCTCCTCGCCATGACTTCAACCGGCATGCAGCCCTCAAAGACCGACTGGTCTTCAAAGCCGTGAACTTCGGCCTGGTGAGCCTGACCCAGCTGCGTGACAAAATCGATATACTGCTGCTTGTCCATCGGGCAATTTATGTAGTCCGGCGTGCCGCGGTCATACCGAGCGCCGAAATACGCAAAGCCCATATCGATACTGTCGGCGCTGATAATCGGCGCAGCGGCATCAAAAAAGTGCAGCGGCTGACCGCCGGTAAGCGACGCTATATGCCGGGCGAGCGCACCGTCCGTAAGCGGCCCTGTCGCGACAATGACATCACCGTCAGGCACAAGATCGATACGACGGCACTGAAATGTGATATTCTGGTGCCCCATAATACGCTTTGTAACTAGCGCCGAAAAATCATGCCTGTCTACCGCCAGCGCTCCGCCTGCCGGAACCGCTGTGGCGTCGGCGCACTCGATTAAAAGGGAGCCCAGGCGGCGCAGCTCTTCTTTAAGCAGACCGGGCGCCGTGTGCAGCGCGGCGCCGCGAAGCGAGTTCGAACACACAAGCTCGGCAAAGCTTTTGTTTGTGTGCGCCGGGGACATACTCTCCGGCTTCATGTCTATAAGCGTCACACGCACACCGCGTTCGGCCAGCTGCCATGCCGCCTCACATCCGGCAAGGCCGGCGCCGAGAACGGTTACACTATTCATCGGCCTTTTGGGCGGCTTTCTTTGCCGGTGTTTTTGTCGTTTTCTTTGCGGCGGGCTTTTTGGCGGCGGGATTACTTGATGCGGATTTCTTTGCGGTTGATTTTGCCGCCGCAGCTTCCTTTGCCGCAGATTTTGAGGATTTGGCAGCCGGCTTTTTAGCTGGTTTATCTTCGGAGGCGTCGTCCTTTTTCTTGCGTGTGGCGACCGGTTCTTCATACCCGCAGCCGGGTACATGGCAAACTTTCTTTTTTTCTTCGCGCGTATAATGCTTATAGACAACACCGCCGCATTTGGGACATTTTTGGTTTGTCGGGGTGTCCCACGTCATAAATGCGCACTCCGGATTTTTTTCGCAGCCATAGTAATAATAGCCGCTGCGCGATTTTTTCTTGAGCAATTTGGCGCCGCAGACCGGGCACGGAGCGCCGACTTCCTCGGTTATCGGCTTTGTGTTTTTGCATTCCGGATAGCCCGGGCATGCCAAAAACTTGCCGAAACGCGACGACTTAATGACCATCTTGCGCCCGCAGAGCTCACATACGACGTCAGTTTCTTCATCGCGTACCTTTATTCGCTTTTTATCCAAATCCTGCTCGGCTTTTGTTAGCTGATTCGCAAACCCCTCGTAAAAAGGTTTTAGCATCTTGCGATAATCGACATTGCCGCCCTCGACGCTGTCGAGCTTATCCTCCATCGAGGCGGTGAACTTCGCGTCAACTATGTCGGGAAACTTGTCGACCAGCAGGTCGGTCACTGCCTCGCCAAGCGCGGTTGGACGAAGTGCGCGCCCGTCCTTAACGATATACTCTCTGTCGAGCACAACAGAAATTGTCGGGGCGTAAGTGCTCGGACGGCCGATGCCCAGCTCTTCCATTATCTTGATAAGCGACGCCTCGGTAAACCGTGCCGGCGGCTCGGTGAAATGCTGCTTCGGCTCGGTTTTTATATGCTCGGGCCGGTCGCCGGCTTTTAGTTCCGGCAGAAGCGCGCCGTCTTCATCTTTTATTTCGTCAAAGCTCTCTTCGTAAAGCGCAAGGAAGCCAGGGAACGCAATCTGCTGGCCCGTGGCGCGGAATATATACCCTGCATTGTCTATATTGGCGGATGTCGTATCGAAAACAGCCTCACTCATCTGGCAGGCGATGAAGCGGGACCAGATAAGCTTGTAGACCTTATACTGGTCGGGCGTCAGGCTTTTTTTAATGCTGTCCGGCGTTATACCGGGATTGGACGGACGTATGGCCTCGTGCGCGTCCTGCGCGCTCTTCTTCGACTTGAACACACGCGGCTTTTGCGGCATATATTCGCTGCCGTATTTGCCTGAGATGTACCCGCGCGCGGCGTCAAGCGCCTCGCCTGCGATGCGCAGCGAATCGGTTCTCATGTATGTGATGAGACCTGTCATTCCCATGCCGTCGATTTCCACGCCCTCATACAGCTCCTGCGCGACAGACATCACGCGGCGCGACGCCATGCCGAGCTTGCGCGATGCGTCTTGCTGAAGCGTGGATGTAATAAACGGCGGCGCCGGCTGACGCTTTTTCTTTGCCTTGTTTACGCTGGATACCGTGTAGGGTTTGCCGTCAATGGCTTCAAGCACCGTTTCGGTCTGCCGCTGACTTTTTAACTCAACCTTACCCGATGAATCTCCATAAAATGAGGCGGTAAACTGTTTGCCAAGCTGACTGAGCGTGACGGCAATCGACCAATATTCCTGCGGGACAAATGCGTTTATCTCCCGCTCTCTGTCGACAATCAATCGGGTTACAACCGACTGCACACGTCCGGCAGACAGGCCCGAACGCACCTTGCGCCACAGGAACGGCGACAGCTTGTAACCGACGATGCGGTCAAGAATCCTGCGCGCCTGCTGCGCGTCGACAAGATTCATATCTATGTCCCTCGGCGCGGCAACGGCATCGGTGACGGCTTTCTTCGTTATCTCGTTGAACGTGACGCGGCTTGTCTTTTCCTGCGTAAGGCCCAGAAGCTGCTGCAGATGCCAAGAAATAGCCTCCCCCTCGCGGTCGGGGTCGGTTGCCAGCAGCACTGCGTCCGCGGCATCCGCCGCGGCTTTAAGATCACGAATTGTCTTGTCCTTGCCCTCGATAGGCACATAGGTTGTCTCGAAATTGTTGTCGACATCGACGCCAATCTCTTTTTTGGGAAGGTCGCGCAGATGCCCCATCGACGCCTTGACCGAATAGCCTGGGCCAAGGTATTTTGTTATCGTCTTTGCCTTTGCAGGCGATTCGACTATCAATAGTTTTGACATTGTTCAACGTATCCCGGGCTCTGGCCCGGGCAGATCCTTTCTGTAGTTTGTCTCTATATAAACCGCTTGCCGTTAAGCGCCAAATATCATATGCGCTCGAAGTATTTGCCGGCAAGCTGGCGGATTTTGCCCTCGATTTCGAGTATTGTGAGCCGTGCCATAAGTTCACCCTCCGGCAGATTGAGCGTCTCGATAAGCCGGTCTATATGTGTTTTAACCGTTATCGCGTCCAGTACTATATCGCCGGTGGAAGAAATTGCCTTATCCCCAAATACAGCGCTGAGCGTTTGCTTTTGCGGCTTGCTCTGCTGCGCCGGCTGCGAAGGCTGAATATTCTGCGGACGCGTCATGACACGGCTGCTTTTAATTTCCTCCTGCCGCGCGGCCAGCGCGCGGAAATATCCCTCGTAAAGGCCACTGTATTCAATTATAACATCGTATGCATCACTGATAAGCTTAGCACCTTTTTTTATCAGGTCGTTAGCGCCCTCCGACGAGGAGGCGTTTATTGAGCCGGGGACGGCGAACACATCCCTGCCCTGGTCAAGCGCAAGATTTGCGGTTATCAGCGAGCCGCTTTTGCGCCCGGCCTCAACGACGACAGTTCCGAGTGTCAGCCCGCTGATAATGCGGTTGCGCCGCGGGAAGTAGTAAGCCTGGCCTTTTTTTCCGGGCGGATACTCCGAAAGGATAGCGCCGCGCTGGAGAATCTGGTGAAAGAGGTATACATTTTCTGCGGGGTAACACTGGTCAATCGCAGTGCCGAATACAGCGACTGTAGGCACAAGCCCTTTCAGCGCGCCGCGATGAGCTGCGCCGTCGATGCCTTTTGCCATTCCGGAAACAACAATAAACCCGCTCTCGCTGAGCTTTTGCCCGAGTTTTTCAGCCGCCATTATTCCGTACGGCGTCGCATTACGGTGCCCAACAATGGATATTGACGGTATTTTATCAAAGTCCGGCAGCTTTCCTAGTAAGTATAAGACGGTCGGCGGGTCATAAATGTTCTTCAATCTGTCGGGATATTCATTATCGAATATACCGATTACCCTGACCCCCATCGCTTTGCAGCGGCCCAGTATGCCCTCGGCTTCGCGCAGCCCCTTGTCGGAAAACGTACGGTTTTCTTCAGGCGTCAGCTGGACGATGTTACCCGCCTGCTCCGCCGTGGCACGCCATACGGCCTCGCTGTCGCCCAGCACCGAAAGCAATCTGTGGCTTTTTTGCGGGGGAATCTTTGCAGTCTCGACGAGCCAGATAAGATACTTCATCGTGCCATCTCCCACATCACAACGGCGGCAGCGACCGCGGCGTTGAGCGACTGCGCGCCGGATATCGGGATTATCAGGCCGGCGTCGCATATATCACGTACATCGCGGCTTACGCCGTGTGCTTCGCTGCCGATTATTACGCACGCGCGCTTTAACGAGACGGCGCGGATATCTTCAACTTTGCCATCGAGGCATGCGGCGTACAGCTTAAGGCCGGCGGACGCGGCGTATTCGCTGAGCTGCAGCGCCGATGAGCTGTAGACATTGACGCGAAACAGCGAGCCCATCGCTGAGCGGACAGTTTTGGGCGAAAAGATATCGGCGCAGCTGCCCAGCAGCACAACGCCGTCGACACCGAATGCCTCGGCTGCGCGCAGCACTGTTCCCATGTTCCCGGGGTCGCTGAGGTTGTCGAGGCCGATGAGTTTTTCGCCGCGAACCGGCTTTTCGTCCGGCATGCGGCATGTGAACACCGGGCCGCGCGGTGATTTTGTATCGCTTATTTTCTCCAGCACGCCGGGCGTTATGCTAAAAACCGGGCAGGTTATAGATGTGGGCAGATTTGCTTCCTGCCCCTGAAGGACAAATAATTTTTCCGGCATGAGGCCGCTCGCGACCGCCTCTGCCAGCATCATCTGCCCTTCGCAGACAAATATCCGCTCGCGCTCGCGCTCGTCACGCTGCTTTTGCAGCCTGACAAGGCGTTTTATATCACTGTTCTCCCTGCTGGAAATTAGCATTCACGCACCTGCCGACGGTAAAAATATCATTGTATCGTTTGCTTACAAAAGACCTATACGCGCATACGCGCGTCTAGGTCTTTTTCTCGCCGGCGCCCAGACGCCGGCGGCATTCCCTCATTCAAGAGGCTTCATTGTCGGGAAAAGCAAGACATCCCTTATCGAATAGCTGTCTGTAAACATCATTATCAGCCTGTCGATGCCGATGCCCATACCGCCTGTCGGCGTCATACCGTATTCCATTGCGGTTATGAAGTCCTCATCAATCTCAAACTGGCCCTCGGGGTTTTTGAGCATTGCCTGCTGCGTAAAGCGCGCGCGCTGATCAATCGGGTCATTCAGCTCGGTATAGGCATTTGCCATCTCGCGTCCGAAGAGAAATAATTCGAAACGTTCGACAAGCCGTGAATCATGCGGTACCTTCTTAGTCAGCGGCGATATCTCGATGGGGTAATCGCACAGGAATGTCGGCTGGATGAGCTTATCTTCGCACGCTTCCTCAAAGAGGAACGACATAAGGTCTCCCCTGCTCATACCCTTCTCCGGCTTGAAGCCGGCTGCCAGCACTGCCTGCATAGCCTGTTCATCCGTGTCGATCATATCGAAATCAACACCTGTATACTTCTTGACACACTCGGTCATTGTTATCCTGGCGAACGGCGGAGTGAAGTCAAGCTCGGTTCCCTGATAAGACACAACCGTACCGCCGCAAATTTCCCTGGCTATGGTTGCGAACAGATGCTCGGCAACCTCCATCATACCGTGGTAATCCGTATATGCCTCGTACAGCTCAATCGTTGTAAACTCGGGGTTGTGCTTGATTGACATGCCCTCGTTGCGGAATATGCGTCCTATTTCGTATACCTTTTCCATGCCGCCGACTATCAGGCGCTTTAGCGCAAGTTCGGTCTCGACACGCAGGAACATATCGATATCCAGCGTGTTGTGATGCGTCTTAAACGGCCTTGCGGCTGAGTTTGTAGGCTTTGTCTGAAGTATCGGCGTATCGACTTCAAGGTAGCCGCGGGCATCCATCTCTCGCCTGATGATGGAAATAATCTTACTGCGCTTGATGAATGTGTCACGCACCTCGTGGTTCACAATGAGGTCGACATAGCGCTGGCGGTATCTTGTGTCCTGATCCTTGAGGCCGTGAAACTTTTCAGACAGCGGAAGCAGCGACTTTGCAAGCAGCGTAACGTCAAGCGCGTGCACAGATATCTCGCCGCGCCTTGTGCGAAACACGGTGCCGCGCACGCCAATGATGTCGCCAATGTCATACTTCTTGAACGCATCATAGTTTTCCTGCCCGATTTCATCGAGCTTGACATATACCTGTATCTTCCCGCCGCGGTCGCGCAAATCACAAAACGACGCCTTGCCCATATCTCTCATCGACATAATACGCCCGGCAATAGATACCTCCGTATTCTCGAGCGTCTCGAAATTGTTTAGGATTTCGACGCTGTCGGATGTGCGCGCAAATGTGATATTCAAAAAAGGGTCATTGCCGCTTCTCTGAAGCTCGCTGAGCTTGTCCCTCCTGATTTGCAGCAGCTCACTGAGCTCCTGCACGGTAATTTCGTCTTGCCCGTGAGAAATGTTATCGTTGTTGTCCATTATTATACTCCTTAATTATCCTCTGTCCCAGCCGGCAACCGAATTGCCGGCCATGTGAATTATCAAAAATCGGGGGCGGAACTTTGACATCCCGCCCCTCAAACCTGCCGGCCTGACTGCCTAGCGCGTGATTTCGGTGATCTTGCACTCAATCGTGGCGGAGGGTGCTTCTATGAGCACCGACTCACCAATGTGCTTCCCCATCAGCGCTTTGCCAAAAGGCGATTCGTCAGACACCCGCTTAAGTTTGGGGTCGGCTTCCTGAGAGCCCACCACCGTGTAGCTCTCCACCCGTTTATCTTTAACAAACTCTACCGAAACTTTGCAGCCAATAGTGACGCCTTTGTCGATAGAAGTGTTTTCTTCGATGATTATTGCGTTTGGAATGATGTTTTCAAGCTCCGCAATCCTAGAGTACAGCTTGCCCTGCTCGTTCTTGGCCTCATCATACTCACTGTTTTCTGAAAGGTCGCCAAAAGAACGGGCTTCTTTTATAAGATCGGCAACCTCTTTTTCACGAACGGTCTTAAGGTGCTCGAGCTCAGCCTTGTACTCATCCAATCTTTCTTTAGTCAGCTTGTATTGCTTCTGCATTTCCTGATCCCCTTTATTCTTATCGGTAATCTTTAATACTTTTGACGGCACCGTGCCGCCAGACTTTTTGCCACAAATAAAAATCCGAGGGTATGCGCCCCCGCAAATATGATGTATTAACCTCGAAATATAACGAATGTGATAATATGCTGAATACAGCAATATTTTGTAAAAAGAACAATTATACCTTTAACGTATTATATGGTCATAGCGGTCTCAATGTCAAGGCAGTTTTTTCCTGTTACGGCAATTTCGCGTATTGTTATGCCCCCGGTGAGGTATAACGCGGTGATAAACTCCCCCGCGGGGGCGTTTTTTGGCACGCGCTGCATTACACGTTCATCGCATTTAAGAGAGGCGTGCCATGTGCCGGGAATATAATTGCCTGTAAAATTGAGAACGAGGCCTGCTGCCGGCTCTATATCCGGCTCGAGCAGCACGGTGACGAGTACACAGCCCGCCGGAGGCGGACCAGAGCACACAAGGCCGTATTCCCGCATCAGCTTTGCCTCAAGGTCTTCGTCCGGTGAGGAAAAATCAAGCTTTAACGCCCTGACGCGTGTCGCTATGTTAAGTATAGCATCGCGCACCTCTCTGCCGATACGCGCGCCTTGCAACGTGATACAAACGCCTTTTGGGTCGATATTGAATTGTTGCAGCGCCTCGGCTACGCCCTGCGCCGCGCAAGCGTGAAGCCCCGTTTTGCTTCGTATCGGAGCCATGCCGTATTGCGGCAGCGTTTCATATGCCCGCTCGGGCGCGACAACGCGCCTCACACCTGATTTTCGCAGCCATTCAAGCCCCATACGCAAGCGTTTTTCAATGACCTCCTGCGGCGCTCCGTCGTGGACACGGACAGCGGCTACATATATCATCGACATTCTCTCGGTAAAGCTGAAGCACGAAAGACGGAAAGACGGATCCACCCTGAACCTGACGGCTTCGAAAAAGCCGTCAGGTTTTGCAATATCAAGCGTCAGTACACCAAACATATAATCACCGCCACAGTTATTGTATCGAGAACCATTATACGCAATAACTATGGCAATGATTGTCTGTTTATGAGTGAGCCCTGAAAAAAAGCTATTTAATTTGTGCCGGGCGCCGTAGTCTGTGCGGAGGTTTGGGGCACGGTTGCCGTAGTAGACTCTGTTTCCCCGGTAGTATCAGGCACGGCCGGATCGCCGCCATCAGCTCCGGAAGTCTCGCCGATTTTGACGGCCAGCTCGGTTATCGCTTTCTGCAGCTGCGGGTCCTCTTCATCGGTCATATAATAGAAGTTATACAATTGCTCCTCGGTGAGCTCGACGGCGAAATCGGGCACGACGCCCACGCCGATCAGGCTTTTACCCTTTGGGGTATAGTAGCGGTTTACGGACAGATTAAGGCTTGTGCCGTCGTCAAAGAAAAACATCTGCTGCGCAAAGCCCTTGCCTCCGGTGTTTTCGCCGACAATCAGCGCGACGCCGTATTCCTGAAGTGCCATAGCGAAAAACTCGGCGGCACTGATTGAATATTTGTTGACAATTACTATCATCGGCAGGCCGAGCGCTTTGTCATCCGACTTGTACGGAACCTCATATCCCGAGCTGTCTACCATTGTGATTACATCACCCTCGGGCAACAGCAAATCGAGAATGTTCACCATCACCGGCAGATACCCGCCGGGATTCATACGGACATCGAACACGATACCTTTTATATCCTGCTGGACAAGCCCGTCAAGCTTCTCTTTGAACTCGACGTCGACATTTTTTTCGAAGCCGGCTATCGAGATATATCCTATGCCGCCGTCAAGCATACGCGCTTCAACCTGCTCGTTATAAACAGCGCCCCTGGTAATATCAAAATCCATGCTGCTGCCCTTGCGGTCAACGGTTATCCTGACTTTTGTGCCTTCCTGCCCCCTGACGGCGCTGACAACGTCATCCGTCGTTTCAAACTCGTCCACCGACTTGCCGTCGACATGAGTTATAATGTCAAACGGCTGAACTCCGGCGTTGAACGCCGGGCCGTCTTTATAGACATTTGTGATGGAAAACGGCTCCTCCGGCAGCAGAGATATCGTTACGCCAATGCCGACATAAGTGTTATCGCGCGATTCTTTTATTGCGGCTGTCTGCTCGGCATCGTAATAGCTCGACCATTTGTCGCCAAGGCCGCCGATATATCCGGCCATTGCGCCGTCCATCGCTGCCTGCTCATCGTACTCGCCTACAAAATATTTTTGCACAACGCCGCTTATCTCTTGAAACTTTGAATATTTTTTCTCAAGCGCTTCGATGTCACCGAGGCGTTTGTTATAATATTCGCCCGCCAGATAAAATGTGATATTAAACGTGGCGACGACGGCAAGCAACACAAGCATGACGGCAACGCCTGCGGAAAATTGTCTCTTCTTCATCTATTACCTCTCGGATTGGTATAATCTGCTATTTAAAATCAAAATCGATTCCCTTGAAATATGACAGCGGATTTGATGTTTGTCCATCCTTCATTATCTCGAAATGCAGGTGCGGCGCAGTAGAGTAGCCGGTAGAGCCGACATAGCCGATGACGTCACCCTTCGTGACTTTTGCGCCCTCTTTGACTGCCCTGCTGCTCATATGCGCATATAGCGTTACATAACCGCCGCCGTGATTGATGACGACATAGTTCCCCCATGCAGAGCTGAACGCCGACGTATCGACAACGCCGCCGTTTGCGGCATATATCTTTGTGCCTTTATCGGCGCGGACATCTACGCCGGAATGCAGCTTGTAAACACCCGTTATCGGATGTGTGCGCATACCGTACTTGCATGTTATGACCTTGTGACTCGATGAGAGCGGCCACATCCATTTACCGTCAGAGCTGCCCATAAATGACTTCTGCGCCGCAAGCTCGGCAGCCTTTTTCTTTATTGAGTCGATGAGCGCGTCTTCTTCTTCGATCATCTTCTTGTAGGCTTCCTTCGTCTTTTCTTCGGCATTGACGATTGATGCCATCGTTTTTTGCTTGTCGCTTATCTGCTTTTCAAGCGCAAGCTTGTTGGCTTCCATTTCCTCGCGCGTCTGTTTTTCAAGCGCTTGGGATTCTTCAAGCGCCAGCTTTTGCGCCGCCACCTGTTCCTTGATTGCGCGCAGATTCTCAAATATTTTTGTGTCTGATTCGGATATCTGCTTTATGACTTCATACCGGTAGAGAAAGCTGGCAAAATCGTCGGCGGACAGCAGCAGCGTCAGATAGCTTGTGCTGCCCTGTTCTACCATATACCTTATGCGTAGCCTCGCTTTTTCGTATGATTCATCCTGCGCGGTCTGGCTTTGCGCAAGCTCAAGTGTCTTGGCTTCAATCATTTGGGCGAGCTGAACAAGCAGCTCATCCTGAAGGACAATCTCATCCTCGGCCGCCGTTATTTGCTTGTCAAGCAGCTCAATCTGTTTTTTTACCGCGCTCTTATCGCTGCTTAAATCGTTAAGCTGGCCCTGCAGCGCCTTTTTTTCGGCCGTCGTCTGCGTAAGCTTTTTCTTAAGCGCGTCAATCTCAGCCTGAGTGACGGCATTAACCGACAATGCGCCTGCAATAAGCGTCGCTATAGTCATAAGCGCAAGCAGCCCCGCAATGACGGCTGCGACTATCTGCGTAATATTGCGCTTGGGCTTCTTGTTAGTCTTGACGTTTTTTTTGCTGTTAGCCAAATGTAATCACCCTTTTTGAATGCATGATATCCCTGTGCTATACCTTGAGGAACCGGCGTATGGTCAGCGTGCTTCCCGCGGCGCCGACGACGAGACCGACACCGGCGAGTATCAGAGCGAGCATAGTTGAAAAACCGGAAAATGGAACCATTTCCAAAATGGCCGTTCCCGCCTGAAGCTCTTTAGTTATATAGTGATAGACGCCCCACTGGGCAAAAAACGCAATTATCGCCGCCAGCAAGCCCAGTGTCATCCCCTCGACGATGAACGGTGCGCGTATGAAATGATTTGTCGCGCCGACCATTTTCATGATGGAAATCTCCTCACGCCGGTTGAACATTGCGAGCTTGACGGTATTTGATATGATGAACACCGACACCGCCCCGAGCATAGCTATCAGTGTAAAGCATACAAGGTTTACAACACGCCGCACCTGAATCAGCATGTCCGAAACCGCTTTTTCGCTGTTGTTCGACGCCACGCCGCTTATTTTCATCAACGCTTCAACTGTTTCGGCATGCAGTGATATATCTTTCATCGTCACCCGTACACTGTGACGAAGAGGATTATTCTCGTTTAAGTCTTCGAGGAAATATGCATCGTCGCCGCTCTCCTTAATAAACTCCTCAAGCAGCTCTTCCTTTGTGACGAACACGATTTTATCTACATTTTCAAGCTTGCTGATTTTCGTCCCGACCAAGCGCGCCTCATCCTCCGTAAGGCTCTCGTCGATATATACTATTATCTCGCTGAGGCGGCCCATGTCTTTAATCTTGAGGTCAAGGTTATAGGCGACAAGCGTAAATGTCGCCGTTATCAGCAGGCAGGCCGCTATAATTGTAACCGCCGCAAAGCTCATAAACTTATGGATAAATACGCTTCGCAGACCCTCGCCGAGGAAATATCCAAAACCGGAGCGGCGATTTCTAAGACTCCTCATATTCGCCCTCCCCGCCTGCAAAAACGCTGACAATCTCGCGCGTAAAGTATCCGCCGCGGCGGTCGCTGATAATCAGGCCGCCGTCGATGGCGACGACACGTTTGCCAAACTGGTCGACCAGAGCTTTTTCGTGCGTCACAACGACGACAGTGGTGCCAAGTGCGTTTATCTTGTCGAACAGCATCATAAGCTCAAGTGAGCGCGCAGGATCGAGATTGCCTGTCGGCTCATCGGCAATTACAATATCGGGATTGTTAACAAGAGCGCGGGCAATAGCGACACGCTGTTGCTCGCCGCCGGACAGCTCACCCGGAAATCTTCGCGCCTTATGAAGAATCCCGACAAGATCGAGCACATACGGCACACGTTTTTTGATGATTCTCATCGGCGCGCCGACAGCACGCATAACAAAAGCTACATTTTCATAGACAGTTTTGTCCTCAATAAGGCGGAAATCCTGAAAGACGACGCCGACGGTACGCCGCAGAAATGGTATCTCGCGCTGACGAAGCTGCCCTACGCTGAAGCCGCCAACCTGCACCTTGCCTGTAGTCGGCGTAATTTCGGATACGAGCAGCTTTATTATTGTTGATTTTCCGCTGCCCGACGGACCGACGATGAACACAAACTCACCGTCGTCTATGGAAAGCGTAATTCCTTTTAATGCCTTTGTACCATTGTCATACGTCTTTACAACGTCCTGTAATTTTACCATTTATTGCCTCCACAGCAGGAAGAAATGCAGTCGCGTTTGTTAGCGTGACGGCGCATAATATGATGCTAGAACCATCTTGCACGGCAAGCACCGCCCGCCGGTTCGCCAAAAAGGCTTTCCGGTTACGGCGGTGCTGACAGCGCAACGGCAATATTTCACGCCATGCCGCAGTGCGCGGCCGGGGTATTTCAAAATGCGGTTACAGCAGAATTAGACAGAGAATATGTCAAATTGTTCCGCTGAGTTTCAACAGAAAATCGAGGGATTCAGCTATAACTCTCCCTTGATTTGAGATATTTTTTGACCATCAGCGCCACCTTGAGGACGATAGCGTTATCGAACTCGCGCAGATCAAGCCCGGTGAGTTTCTTAATCTTTTCCAGCCTGTAGACAAGCGTGTTTCTGTGTACGAAAAGCTTGCGCGATGTCTCTGACACGTTCAGGTTGTTTTCGAAGAACTTTTGAATCGTGAACAGAGTCTCCTCGTCGAGGGATTCGATTGAGCCGCGCTTGAATACTTCGGACAAAAACATCTCGCACATCGTAATCGGCAGTTGATAGATAAGCCTGCCGACGCCGAGGTTTTCGAAGTTCATAATTGTGATGTCCTCGTCAAACACGCGGCCGATTTCCACCGCAACCTGCGCCTCTTTAAACGAGCGGGCGATATCCTTTAGCTGATTTGACACGGCGCCGATGCCAATAACATATTGGGATGTGAACTCTTCGCTCATCCCTTGGTCAATTTGCTTGGCAATTTTTACGATATCCTTTGACTCGGCTGTCTTGAACTCCTTGACAAGAACGACTTCATTCTCGTTGATTGTGATAATAAAGTCCTTCTTGCGGTCGAGGAACATCTTTTGAAGCATATCAACAACAGCGACATCCTGTCTGTCCTCTATCCTGATGAGATAGACAACACGCTTCGCATCGTTTTGAAACTGCATCTCTCTGGATTTGATATAGATATCCCCGGGGAGGATGTTGTCAAGGATAATTTTCTTGACAAATGTCAGCTTGTCGTGTTTTTCGTCATACAGCAGCTTGCTGTTGTTGATGGCAACAGCGGTTATCGTGCAGACGACTGCGGCATTTTCTCCTCCGCGGCTTGCAAAAACCGCGTACTCGGTGTCGCTGTCCGACCCGCCGAGACGCTTGAAGCAATAGCCGCCAATTTCGCTTTCATCCTCGCCCGAGGTGAAAAACTCTTCTGCGGCTTCAACATTCTCTCCAATAAAACGAAGATCTGTGCATGAGACGATATTGCCGGAGGAATCAACAACACCAATGATGAACGGTATTTTGTTTTTGATTTCCAGCAGAATGCTCTGGAACAGCCTTGCCGCCACAAAAATCACCCTTTGTTTATTTTAAATAAAATACTTTTGAGCAGTATGTTTATTTTAACGCATTCATTCTCTTTTTTCAACAATTTTTTATCATTTTTTTATCAAATATTTGTCAGTATGCCAACCGAGTCAAAAATATCGTCAATTTCCGCATCAAAAAGCGCTCTCCACTCCCCCGCAAGAAGTCCTTCATCAAGCGTAAGCGTGCCTATTTTCAGCCGTTTCAGATATTTTACGCGCTTTCCGCGCGCTTCGAACATCCGTTTGACCTGATGAAACTTTCCCTCAGTAATTGTTACAAGACAGGATGCGGCATTGTCGGTGTCCGGCTGAAGCAGCGCCGGAAGTGATATAAAGTCACCAAGATTAAGGCCGGCGGCAAACGCCTTGATGTCATCGGCGGTTACCGGCGCATCGACCTCGACCGAATACAGCTTGTCCGTCCCGCTTTTCGGAGACGTAAGCTTGTGGTTAAGCACACCGTCGGATGTTATGAGCAGCAAACCCTCGGTATCCTTGTCCAACCTGCCGGCAACGCCCAGGCCGGCATTGCGGTACTTTTCGGGCAGCAAATCGATGACGGTCTCACAGTGCGAGTCCTGCGTGGCGGTCAGCACGCCGGCCGGTTTGTTCATCATTAGATAGATATGCTCGCGAACCGGCGCCGGCATATCATCGAGGAATATTTTCTGCGCGGCGCTGTCGCAGCTTATGTCGACTCGGTTTTCTTCCCTGCCGTCCACCGACACCCTGCCGGCTTTTATTGCGGCGCGCGCCTCGCTTCGTGACATCAAAAACCCCGTCGCGATGATTTTGTCAAGCCGCCCTCTCATTTATCGTCACCTTTTATTGTACTAATATTTATCTCCGGCACAGCGGCAAAGCGGAACGGCAGCGTTGACATGCCGACACCTTTTGTGACGTAAATCTGATTGCCGTCAGCTTTGTAATACAGCCCGGCAATATATTTTGTGCCGTATTGAGGCAAAATAAGCGCCTTTGTAAAAGGAAGTCGCACTTGACCGCCGTGTGTGTGCGCCGAAAGCTGAAGCTGCACATTCGCCACCCGGTCGGCATAATCCGGCTCGTGCAGCAACAGTAGGTTGAACATATACTGCCTTACAAGGCCGGGGATATCAGGCGTGCCGAATATAACATCCGCGCCACCGATCAGGTTGATGTTGCAATCAAGCTCTACGTTTTGGTTGACAAGCACCGTAAAATCGGCTTTTTCGAAGATATCCTCAAACGCGCTTTTCGCGCCGCCGCCAAGATCGTGATTGCCAAAAACCGCGTATTTCTTCGCATCCGGCAAATCAGGCAGCGATAAAATCCCGGCAATCTCTTCTTCATCCCCGCCGGTGTATTTGCTATAGTTCTCAAACAGGTCACCGAGGAAGACAACGACATCCGGCCTTGCTTCTGTTATTTTTTGCGCGACGGCCATTAGTCTGTCGCTGTCCATGCCGTTGCCAACATGCAGGTCGGAAAACATCAGCACGCGCACCTGCCCGCGCACGAGCGGTGATGATATGGTCTGATTCACGACACGCAGCATCGAAGGCTCGACAAACCTCGCGTATACAAAAAGCGCGCACGCGGCAAATATTGCACAGATTATTATTGTAAGCACACCCTTAAGTAGCCTTTTCAAAATGCGATTTCACCATTTCCCATATTTCGCCGAGCCGCTGTTGCTGGCCGCTTAAATACAGCCAGCCGAACAGCGCTTCGAGCGCCGTTGCCATCTCGTAGCTGCCTCCCTTGGCGTGGCGCGGCTGCGAATGCGGCTTTGCGTTGCGTCCGCGGAGAAAAACCGCCCTTTCCTCCTCGCTGAGGCCGGGCAGCAAAGCGGCGGCGGCGTCTGCCTGCGCCTGTGCGCGGGATAAGGCAACCGTAAGCCTGTGCATCTTGGCCGACCGCGCGGCGCCCGCACAGGATATATATGTGCGGGCAAGCAGCTCATATACGCCGTCACCAATATACGCCAAACTAAGCGTCGGCATAGCCGCAAGCTCGCTTTTTGTCATGGCAACACTAAACAGATCCGTAAAAACACCTCCACTGCACGATAAATGCCTACGAACATCTTACCGCCGGGAGAACATGCCTCCCGGCGGACAGAGCATTCTTTATAAAATCAATTGTTAACCGCTTGATATAGAATGTGCTAAAAGCTGTCGAACAGAGCTTCGTCCTCATTTATATCGACTGTTGTACGAATCATGCCGTTTACAATCGCGCCAGACTCGATTGCGATATTGGCGGCTGAAATATCGCCGAGCAGATATGTGTTGCCGTTGAGCACAGCATTATCCGTGGCGCTTATATTGCCCTTTATCCGGCCGTCGAACACAATATTTTGACTTTGAAGGTCGCCGATTATGACGGTGTCGTTGCTGACAAAAATCCTTGTTACCGCCGTTATGTTACCCTTGACCTGACAGCCATAAAGCTCGATATGGTTACCCTTGATATGCCCCGAGACTTTTCCGTTAACGGCGACATTGCCGTCGGCGTCGACATTCCCCTCTATCCTGCCGCGGATGTCGATATGCCCTTCGGTGCGAACACGCCCAACAATTGTTGTTCCCTTGGAGATCACGGTTGTCTCTTTATGACTGTCGACAACAGCATAATCGCCTGTCTGTTCGACATACTGCTCGACAGGGTTATAAGCTGGCGGAGCCGCTGCGTATGGCGCATACTGGTCGTACTGAGCAGATGCTTCCGCGGCACCTGGCGTTTCTGGAATCGGCCCCGGGGAATAGCTCTCCGGCTCCTGCATGTACTGCGCTATCGTGGGGTCGTCCTTGACCGCCGCCCTTTTTTGAGCGTCGAGACCGAACAAATCCTTTGCCGCTTGCTTGAAGTTTTCTCTGCCACTCATAACCATACCCCCACTGAATTATACATTACCAATTTGAAGCTTGCTAAATCAAGCTTTTGTAAAGTGAAATGGCTTTACGCGTTTTCTGTTTAATTTACTGTAATTATCGGCCTTTTACTTTGCAGCAATTCAAAAAGTATCAATAAAAGTCCTATAAACGAGCCTTACACAGTATTATGGCACAAATGACCGACAAAGGCAATGAGATATAGTAAAAATGATGATTTTTGAGAGATTTGCTATGTTTATGTCGACGCAGCGAACCGCTAGAATCTTTTGCCGCCTCCGCCCATTGATCGCCCGCCTGATGAGCCGCCTCCCGACGAGCCTCGTCCGCTATTTGAGTCGGTGTTTATTTGACGCCGCGTCGTGTGGGTGAAAAGAAATCGGTCGACACTGTGCGTCTGTACAAGTGAGCCCGGCCTGATGTATTCAGCGGCGCCGGGAACTTTTTTTAGCTGGCGGCTGTTTAAAAACAGCATGATTGCGACAACAAGACCGGCGGCGAGCGCCGAGCCGCCAAGCCAAAGGGCCGTATTATCTGAAGAAAAGCGCTTTAGGTTTGTAAAGTAATCCGGCTTTTCATGGCTTGTATTTTCAGGATAATTCGGATGCTCTGCCTTAGGGTCGGTGTAGCCTGTACCGGAAGTGTAATCAGCCAGCCTTTTGCTCATAAGCGCGTAAGATTCGTCTAGATATGTGTCAACGGCATTTGATATATACTCAGCACTGCCCGAGGTCAAATCCTCAATAACAATGTCAAGCAGGGTATCGATGTCACCGGCATTCAAAAGCTGCTCGCAGCTGCCCTCGGTGGCGATGTAAATCTCGCGCGCGACCATGTCGATAAACAGCACCATACCGCTGTATTCCGGCTCGGTACCAAAGCTGTTTTCTATATAGAAATCTTTTGCGCTCTGTTCCGCCGAATCCGACCAGCCTTCGCCGGATATTACGGCCACAAACTCGATGCCGAGGCCGTCTGACAGCATGGCGGCTTTTTCCCGAAGTGCCGTCAAACCGGTTTCAGGAATCAAACCGTCGTAGTCGTATATCCGCAGTGATGTGTCAACGCTTGGCGCGGCGAGCACGGCTGAGGTTATCAGCATGACGAGAGCGATGAAAAACGCAGCGTTCCTTATAAGCTTCAATACAGCCACCCCCCTACAAGGAGCGACAGCCCGGATATCGCCGCGAACAGACCGGTGAACCACACGGCGGCTCGTGCGGCGCTGACAGGCAGGCGTCCAGAAAGCTTGCCTGTCTGTCCGTTCATCGCGTAGGTGTATGTTTTGCCGTTAAAGCGCGATGTATACAGCCAGACCGGCAGCATGACATACGAGCAGTTCTCGCCGCTGCGCCGGCATATGCTGTTTTCGATGGTGAAGCCGCTGTATCCGCTGACCATACCGCGCAGAGTCTGCTCGGTGTAATTCTCCATCCTCTCAAACGCGGTGTCCGCCGCCGAGGCGGCATCGACATCATAGTCCTCGGCAAAGTGCCCGGACAGAAAAGATGTTAAAAAATCACGCATTTCGTGCATGTCAAACGGTTCGAGCGCGCGCATAAGCCCGTCGTCAAGACGGGTTGAGCCGTCGACTGGTATATCGTCGTAAACCATATCTCCGCCGCGCTCGACGAGATATGTATCTGTCTTTGTATACTCGTACTTGGAATCTCTCCAGACGTGTATCCGTGTGCCGCGGCCGGAAATAAACCCCTTCGCCTGCGCGCCAAACAGCCAGTAAGGCGCGTAGAGACCGGTAACCTCCCCCCTGTCAATCTGCCGTCTAAATGCCGACGGCAGCAGCGGCTTACGCCGCACGGCGTTTTTCATCGCCGCAATGACATGCTGTTTGTCGAGCTTAAAAGGTACAAGCCGCGACGGCCGCCGCTCATCCTCCAGCCTTGATGCCATGACGGCGGGGTTGCGGCAATATGGACAGAATGTGGCCACCGTATTGCGGTCAGTGATTATTTTTCCGCCGCAGGACGGGCAGCTGTATGCCTGAGTGTCGTTATCAAACCGCTCGCCCTGAGGGACGCGCCACGCCTCTGTATGGTAGCTCTTGTGCGTATAATCACGCCCGCGCTCGTCCGTCTTTTCGGATGCGTCCTGTCCCATGCCGCGCATTTGCTTTTCGGAAAACTCACTTAGGCAAAAGTCGCATGACCAGTTCTGTTTTTCAATGTTAAAAGCAAGCGGTGCGCCGCAATTAGGGCATTTGTAGTTTATCGCCCCATCCTTGGCTTCGGCTGCGTCGTCGAATGTGCTGCCGGGCTGCATGCTGTTGTTCATACCGGGCTACAGCTTTCCGCCGCATTTGGGGCAGAACGCCGCACCGGCTGGCGTCACTGCGCCGCATGTGGCGCACACCTTGCTTTTGGCGGCTCCGCAGCTGGGGCAGAATGCCCCTGTCGATTTTTCGCCGCAAGCGCAGGTCCACTCTGCAACGTCCTGTTTTTTCTTGCCGCATTTCGGGCAGAACTCACCGCTGTTACCCTGCTGGCCGCAAACGCAGGTCCAACCGGAAGCCGCTTGGCGCTCCGTCTGGGCGCGATTGCTTTCAGCCGCCGCGCTGATGACGCCGCCTGCCTGTTGGTTCGCCATATTTACGGCCATAAACGCCTGCGCCGCGCCGCCCTGATTCGAGCCGGCGTTTTCTATTCCGCGCGCGACGCTGCCCTGCACATAACCCTCGCGAATCGACGCGTCGCTGAGCATTGCGCCCTGGTTCCTGATATCGATTAGCTTCTTCGACTGCTCGTCGTAGCTGAGGCTGGCTATGCCGACGGATTCGATTATCATGCCGCGGCGCTCTGTCCAAGCCTCGTCGAGCACTTCGGTCATATACTTGGCAAGCTCTGTCGCCTTTGACGAGACATGCGATATGCGGATGCCGTCGACAGACATCTTGCAGATTGCCGTCTGTAGCGCGGTTAAAAACTCGGCCAGATACAGCTTATGTATGTCGGCGATGTCGACTTGATCGATATTTTTTGGAATTGCCTCCAAATAGAACTTTATCGGGTCGACAATACGAATCGAAAAATACCCGTGCGCGCGCAAATACAGCTCGGCATTATAGAATCCGTCAAAGTAATTAATCGGGTTCGGTGTGCCGAAAGCGATGTTTTTGATCTCCTGCATGTTGATGAACAGCACTTTTTGCGATACCGAAGGTACGCCGCCGAACTTTACGCGGGAAAATGTCTCTTTGACGGCGGCGGACAGATCGCCGTTAAACAGAGACGGGGCGTTGTCGTTTGTCACCTGATAGTACCCGGCTTCGGCGCTGTAATCCGACACCTTGCCGCCGTCAAGCAACAGCATGCACTGCCCCTCTCCGACAAGAACGACCGAACCGTCGGTGATTACATCCGGCGAGCCCTTTTTGTTTTGGTTGCGGCGGCTGTCCCTGCTGACGGCGACGCCTTTGGTCATAACTGTGGTATCGCTCATATTCTGTGGTTCGATTACCTCAAGCCACTGGTCGGCAAGTCCCCCTCCTACAGAGGATGTAACAGCTTTAATAATTCCCATAGTGTTGCGCCCGAACATGCGGGCTACTCCCTTCTGCGATTTAGCATATAATCAGTATGTCTGCTTTGATAGATTGCCGGGGAAATGCTATTTCTTTAACAGATTATCTATAAAGCACTGCGGCAGGCTTAGCGGACCGCCGTGCTGGCCGGCAAGTGTGCATATTCTCGCCGTGTCCTCGACATATTCGGCGCACAGGTAGGCGCGCGCAATGCCGGCGGCGGCGGTTACAACGCCGTGGTTTGCCAGCAGGCAGGCGGTTCGCCCCTGCATTGCCTCAACAGCCTTTGCGCCTAGCTCGGCTGTGCCGGGGACGCAAAGCGGCGCGACGCGTACATCTCCCCCCAGGAAAAACACCATCTCGACAAGAGCGCATGGTATCGTAGCCGCGGCCGCCGCATATGCCGTGGCGAATGGTGAATGCGTGTGAACGACTGCGCTCGCCTGCGGCATACCACGATAAATGGCAAGATGCATCGGCAGCTCCGACGACGGCTTGCCGCCCGAGATAATATCACCGGTAAGTGTGGTCAGCACTATGTCGCAGGGCTGCATATTCTCATAGCGCATGCCGGTCGGCGTAATCGCAACGATACCTTCATCCGGCAGGCAAACGCTTAAGTTTCCGCTTGTTCCTGCGAACAGCCCCGCCCTAAAACCCAGCCGGGCGTATTGCGCGACGTCGGCTTTCGCCTGTTCCGCGGCGGTCATGGCGTCATCTCCCCATCGCCGTGTGTGAAGTATGACTTGAGGTCATACGTCGAGAATATGCCCTTGTCTGTGACGACACCGCTGCACAGATGCGGCGGCGTTATATCAAACGCAGGGTAGTAACCTTTTACGCCGTCCATGACCGTCTTTGTGCCAAGGGCGTCTGTAACAAGCGCGGGGTCACGTTCCTCAATTTCCACTGTGTCTACAGTGGCGTGGCCGCGATTTGGCGAGCCTGTGACGAAATACGGTATGCCCCAGTGATGCGCCGCAAGCGCAATTTGAAACGTGCCGATCTTATTCACTACATTGCCGTCCATGCATATGACATCGGCGGCGGAGGTGAACAGGTCGACATTTTTCTTTTTCATCACATAGCCCGGCATATTGTCTGTGATAACGGTAACGTCGAATCCCATATCACATACGCAGCTTGCCGTAAGGCGCGCGCCCTGAAGATATGGGCGCGTCTCGGGGCATATCACTTTAATTTCGTTGCGGCTTTCGCGGCAGGCGCGCAGCATCATACCTATTATTGTCTCGGCAAAGCACTGCGTCAGTATAGTGCCGCCGCTCGGGAAAAGCGACGCAAGATGACGGCCCGTTATTTCGTACCTGCGGTATTTTGTATCGAGGTCGCTGACAGCCTGGTCAAACACGGCTTTGCCGCCCGGCTTGCCGCTTTCTGTAGCGGCGAGTGCGGTTTCAAGCGCGCGCGCCGTTATCTGCCTCATTTTTCCCGCCGTTGTAGGGCGCGCATGCGCCAGTGTGTGCGCGGCGCGGCGCATATAATCTGTCTGCGCGTCTTTTTTCATATCGCGGCACTCATCGGCCGCAAGCGCCATGCCCATCGCAGCCGCCGTGTACGGCCCGCCGCTTTGTGTGACCATATCGGCAATGGCGCGCGCGACATCAGTATGGCTGGCGCATGATACATATTCCGTCCGAATTGGATATATGCGGCGGTCGAGTATTCGTACAACGCCGCCGTCGTACCACGCTATGTTCTCATATTTGAGCATAAATGCAAGGTCGTGGTCGGCTCGCTGCATAAAATGCCTCCGACTGTATTATTTTCGATATCACAATTATAATAAAAACACAGCGTGAAAACAAGCGCAACGAGTAAAATGATGACATTTTACATCTGATATGCTAAAGTAATACTATGCTTCTGCAGCGACGAAGCGCAGGAACCCGGTTTTTTGCCGAATATAAGTGTTGGAGGGAAACAATATGGAAGTTTCAAAAATCGAGGGCGGATGCCCATGCCCAAGCAGCGGGTGCGACAGGCACGGAAATTGCCCGGAATGTATTAATCATCACTACAAGACAGGCAAATCAATAGTCGTCTGTATGCGTAAGATTGCCGAAAATGTCTATTGCGATACCTGCAAGGAGGCCAACTGCAAATGACAAGGAAAGCGGAGGAAATGCGTTATTTATCCCGCCAGAACCTGCGCGGCGGCGACGGCGAAATCGGCACCTTGTTTTTGATTGAAAAAGATGAAATGATGGACAAGGCCGATTTGTGCGCTATACTTACCGTCAATCCCGGCTGCTCAATCGGACGGCATCCGCATGACCCTGAAGCTGAGATATTTTATGTTCTTGAGGGTGAAGTTCAATACTTTGACAACGGCGAAGAGGTACCGATGCGCGCCGGCGACGCCTGCTTTGACGGCAACGGGCAGATTCACGGCGTGCGCAACATCACCGACAAGCCGGCAAGGTTGCTGGCCGTAATTATTAAATAGCACACTGCAAATACAAACGCCGAGGGAAGCATCCCTCGGCGTTTGTATTTGGTTTGCGGCGCGGTATTTGGGTGTTATCTTAAAATAGCATGTAAGGCCAACTGCCTTTACAGCCCTTTCCACATGGTTATAAAATCCTCATCAGTTTTGGCAAATCCGGCCTGCTTAAGCTGAGGCAACTCATGCCACATCCCAAGCGGGCGGATTGCCGAAATCTGCGCGGCTGATGTGCGTAACGCCTCGCTGTGCGCGAAGCGCGCAGCGAGCTCCCAATCCCCATGCACATAAGGCAGATGCAGCAGCTTATACGGCTGGAAACGAGAACCGGCAAGAACAATTGTGTCGCCGCATCTAAACGCCCATCCGTTTTGGGCAAAGCGTTCTGCAAGGCCGGGACGCACGGGATAAAATGTGCGGTTTACAGTTATGAACTCTCCCATTGTGCTGTATAGCGGAGCAAATATTTCTTCAGCTTCTTCCGGCGCAATCGCTGTAAAGCCGTTTGGATTTACAGCATCAGATCTCGCTGCAATGCGGTATTCGCTGAACTCACCGCTGACGGACAGGCCATAAAGCTCGGCCAGATGGCGACTGTGCGTGTTGTCGATGCCGGTGTACATGCCGACAGCCGAAAGATTCATCTCGGTCATCTGCTGCATGTAGCGTCTGTATATCGCCTTGCCAAGGCCCATGTTCTGATAGTCGGGATGCACTCGCAGCGATTCGAGCCAACCGTAACCGCCATAGAGCACAGTCAGTTTGCCCATTCCGCAGGGGTCTCCGTCAACGAGGGCGACAGTAAGCTCTCCGTTGCCGGGCGCGGTGAACACCGGCCACACCTCGTCTATATACGTGATGCTTGGCATCGCGCCGGATTCAATCCATACACAGCTCAGCCTGTCCTGCGGCTGCGCCGCACGAGTTATAATATCCATGCCATCCTCCATAATGCAAGCATTTTTAATGAGCCTCACTATTTGAACTGCGCGTCATACAGTTCGCGATAGAACCCTTTTTTCTCCATAAGCTCGCTGTGCGTTCCGCTTTCGACGATGTTGCCGCCGTTGACAACAAGAATCCTGTCGGCAGTCTGTATCGTCGAAAGCCTGTGCGCCACGACGAAGCAGGTCTTGTCCCTCATTAGCCTGCGCATCGCCTCCTGTATCTCGACCTCGGTGCGCGTATCGACATTTGAGGTCGCCTCGTCGAGGATTAACATCCTGCTTCCGGCTAGCCCGGCACGCGCGATAGTAATCAGTTGCATCTGCCCTTTTGATATATTTGCGGCGTCGTCGCTTAATATCGTATCATATCCGTTGGGCAAACGCATTATATAGTTGTGCATCTTGACGCCTTTTGCGGCCTCTATCACCTCTTCACGCATTGCCTCCGGCCTGCCGTACGCAATATTGTCGTAGATTGAACCACGGAACAGCCATGTATCCTGAAGCACCATGGAATATGCCAGGCGCAGGCTGTCGCGCGTCAGACCGGCAATATTGTGCCCGTCAACGGATATGCTACCGCTGTCGATATCGTAAAACCGCATAAGCAGGTTAATAAGCGTCGTCTTGCCGGCGCCGGTTGGCCCGACAATGGCTATCAGCTTACCCCGGTCGGCCTGCAGGCTGAAGTTCGTCAGCACCGGTTTATCCGGCAGATAACCAAAGCTGATATCGTCGATTTTCACATCGCCGCTGACATTGTCAAGCACCTGCGCATCCTGCGGGTCTTCCGGCTCTGGCGGCTCATCAAGCAGCCTGAACACGCGCTCCGCCGCGGCGAGCGCCGATTGAAGCTCTCCGTAGATATTGGCAATTTCATTTATCGGCCCCGAAAACCTGCGGCTGTACAGCACAAATGTTGAGATATTTCCGATGCTCATTTTACCGGCCATATATATCAGCGCGCCGAACACAGAGACAAATGTCATAGACAGGTTGTTGACGAAGTTGACCGTCGGGCCGGTTATACTGGAATAATACTCCGCTTTGTAGTAGGCGCTGCACACCTCTTTATTCTCGACATCAAGACGCGAAACGGTATCGGCCTCTTGATTATAGGCTTTTAGCGTTTTTTGCCCGGTTATCATCTCCTCGACAAATCCGTTCAGGTCACCCAGCTTTTTGCTGCGGATACGAAACAGCGGCTGTGTGCGCTTTGCAATAAAACGTGTGACGATTATAGAAAGCGGAACCGTGACCAATGTCACAAGAACAAGTTCCGGCGATATGCGCATCATCATGATGAACGAACCGGCGATGGTAATTACGCTGGCAAGGATGGTGACAATATCTGTAGACAGCGAGGCGTTGAGTGTATCGCAGTCGTACGATATGCGGCTGATGATATCACCGGTGGAATGCGTGTCGAAAAAACGTACGGGAAGAGACAGAAGCTTGTCGAATATATCCTCGCGCAGCCTATATATTACTTTGCGTGAAATTATAATCATCAGCACATTGAGCAGATATGTAAACACAGATGATAGCACATAGAAAACTATCATCAGCATGGCGTAGTAACGCACGGCGGCAAAGTCCACCTGCCCGGGGCCAAGCATGGCATCGATGGCGTAGCCTGTAAGCTGCGGGCCTAGCAGCGCCAGCATGTTTGACGCTATCGTCATAATCAGCGCCACCGCCAAAAGCCATTTGTAATGAAGCATGTATCCGCCTATCCGCGCCAGAGTTCGGCGAAGATTCTTCGGCTTTTGCGCCGTGCTTAGCCACGAGGGCTGCGCCATTGACATAAAGCATCACCTATCCTTCCTGACTTATCTCTCCGTCACCCATTTGCAGCTTGCTTATCTCCTGATACAGCCTGCATGTGGCCATCAGCTCGTCATGCGTGCCCAGGCCAAGCTCAGCGCCGTCCTCTATGACGAGAATCCTGTCGCATTTGCGTATAGAGCTGATACGTTGGGCGATGATTATCGTTGTCGTGTCGCCATACCCTTCGTGCAGCCCGACGCGCAGGTTTGCATCTGTCTTGTAATCGAGCGCGCTTGAGGAATCATCCAGTATGAGGATTTCCGGCCTGCCCGCAAGAGCGCGGGCGATGAGCAGCCGCTGCTTTTGCCCGCCGGACAGGTTCATGCCGTGCGCGTCGACCTCGTGTGTCAGTCCGCCGGCCTGCGCGATGTAATCCCCCGCCTGCGCCGTTGCAATCGCCTTGTCCACTTCCTCCATGTCGATTTCGCGGCTGAGGCGGATATTGCCCTCTATTGTATCCCTGAACACGGCGTCTCCCTGGAAGACGACGCCAAACCTGTCGCGCAGGTCTTTAACCGGCAACGAGCGTATATCGCGCCCGTCTATCGTTATCCTGCCGCTGTCAATATCATACAGACGCAAAAGAAGCGCCGCGATTGTGCTTTTGCCGGACCCTGTCGGCCCGATAATGCCAAGGCTCTCGCCGCGTTTCAGCTCGAAGCTGATATTTGACAGATTGTTCTCTTTTTTGTCGTACGAAAAATCAACGTGTTCGAACTTGACATGCGCACCGCTGTCTTCACGCGGGAAGTCGCTGATATTCAACTCGCTTGACGAGTTGAGCACTTCCTCGATACGCGCTGCCGAAGCCAGCGACGACGAATACATCGTAAGTACCCTTGTGACGCCAAGAACAGCGTTAAGCATCAAGGTGAAATATGTCAGGAACGCAACGATGACACCCGCGCCGATTTGGCCGCTGTTTACCCTGTAAGCGCCTGCCGCGATGACCAGTACAAGCCCTACGTTAAACATCAGGTTCAGCAACGGACGACTGAGCCCCATTGTCATATTTGCGCGGTTTTCGTTTGCCACGACCTGCTTGTTGACGCCTCGGAAGCGCTCGCGCTCATAGGCCGTTTTGCTTAGAGTCTTTATGACGCGCACACCCCCGGCGTTCTCGCGCACTACGCGCACAAGTTCGTCCACCGACCCTTGAAGGGAGCTAAACATAGGCAAGCTTTTTTTTGTAATGAAAAATACCAGAACAATCATCAGCGGTATCATCGCGGCGAGTATACCACTTAGCACCGGGTCAATTGTCAGCGTGACGATAAGCCCGCCGATAAGCAGTATCGGCGCGCGGATGCCGATGCGCTGCATCATACCTATCATCCGGTGGATGTTGTATGTGTCCGACGTCATGCGGGATATAAGCGACGGGATTGAAAACCAGTCTATCTGACGGTTGGACAGGTACATAATTTTATTGAACAGGTCGTGCCGAAGCACCTCAATTGTATCCCTCGCCACAGCCGACGCGTTGCGGTTCGCCAGCACATTTGCGCCCCATGCGGCAACTGCACAAAACAGCATGGCGCCCCCCCACATCAGCACAATGCGTATATCACCAAGCGGAGTGACATCGTCAATTATATGCGCGAGTATGTACGGCAAAAACAGTTCGATAACCGTGCCGAGAAGCTTGACGATAACTCCGGCTATCATGCGGCGCATACTGGGTTTGATGTACCTCGCAATCATATGCATTTACGGCATCACCTCTTCCCCAAGCAGCTCGTTAAAGCCGCAGTCGCGCAGGCGCAGCGCTTCGCGGTATGCGCTGTCGAGAACGGCTGAAAATATCAGCATATCTTTTGGCGCGACGCCAGTAAACAGCGCGTCAAAAAAGTCCCCCTCGGCTGCAATAAGCTCCTGCCGGACGGCATCAGCCGCCGGCGTGGGATAGATTCGCTTGACACGCTTGTCATTGTCATCCGGCAGACGCAGGATATATGACTTGCGCTCAAGCTCGGTTATAATGCGCGCCACTGCCGCCTTGTCTATTCCGAGATGGCGAACAAGGGCTGTCTGGCTGATATTCCTGTGGAATGTGACAACGCGAAGTGCCTGTATCTGTGACGGGCTGAGGTCGGTATCCTTAAGGGCTTTAGCGGTGTACGACTGCGCAAGACGTGATATCTGGCGCAGATTTCTTCTTAAATTGTCCATAACAGCCTCCGTGCGGCATACGCCGCCTTGACTATTATAGGTCAGTTTGGTTGACATGTCAACCATTGTTATTGATGAAAACAACCCCCGCCTGACGGCGGAGGTTGTTTTTGTCTATAATTGACGCATTTATTACGTGTGGATATTCCGGCGCGCAAATGCCCTGATTGTTATATATACCGCAGCGGCGCACAGCGCTGCCGCCAGCAAAATATACCGCATCTCAATCCCGTTTTGTATTATCCTGCCGGCGCTGAAATACTGAAACGGCGTCAGCACACGAAGCAACTCAAGCCTGTTTGTCATATCTATTGCGACAGAAATCATATACGTGCAAAATACCGTTGCAGCTGCCGCCTGCCCGGCCTTCTGATGGCTGCGAATAAGCGCCGAAAACATAATCCCAACCGTGAAGAACATCATCTGGGCAAGCGCCATGCCAAGCATCGACAGGTTCATTTTACCAATCAGCGCAGTGTCAGTTACCTGCACGTAAAATACGCCGGCCAACACCGCCCACGCGCATGCAGTTACGGCGATTGTGCAAACCGCACCGGCAAGCAGCTTGCCAAATATTACGTCCGTACGTGTGACCGGCTTTGTGAAGATGAAATCGGCCGTCTTGTCGCGCTCTTCCTTAGCTAGAATTGTACCTCCCAGCAACGCCGACTGCGTGTATGCCAAAAAACACAGCCAGACATATAAGCAGGCGAAATATCCATGCGGCTCGTAGACGGGCAGCGTGCCCATGCCGAACGCGATGCGGACAATTCGCGGCAGCATGTCAAATATCATATTAATGTCGGCGCCGGCGCCGGCTACTCCGCTGTATTTGACGAAGCCTATGCCGGCAAAGGCCGCGATACCGATACACCAGAATATTGTGGCACGCAGGTTTGCCCGCAGCTCTCGCTTAAAAACATTAGTCATAAATCATCACCTCAAAATAACGCGGCATTATACTGCCTTGACATCGCGTTTAATGTATATCACACCCGATGCCACAATGAGAACGACAGTCACAACGATGGACAGCATAAGGTATTTTATATCGTAAGCGCTGTTCGATATAATGTAATTCGTGTCAAAATATCTAAGCGGAGAGAGTATTCGCAGCGCCTCGATTTCGGCGAGGTTAGCCAGCATACCTATTATGAACGTGCCCATGACAAGCGCCATTGTGGCTGATATCACCGACTTGACCTTCGGCAGAATCATTGCCAAGAACATCCCGACTGCCATATAGGCGAGCTGCTGGAACGTATACGTCAGATTTATCAGCATGAACGGCCTGAACTGCAGGTTACCGTTTGATGCGAGATACATACCGGCCGTGGATATTATGTAAAACACGCTTTGTGTAACAACCAGCACACATAACGCCGCAAGCAGCTTTGAGGCAAAAATTGATAAGCGGGTGCGCGGCTTTGAAAGCAGAAAATCGGCGGTTTTCATGCGGTTTTCTTTAGATATTATGCCCAGACCAAGACTTGCCGCCTGAATTGCCGCCGCAATGGAGATAAAGGTGAACATAAATCCGTAGAACCCAACCGTGCCGAAAACAAGCTCCATATCAATGTTTATTGCCGACAGCACAGACTGGTTAAGGCTGCCGAACATCTCGCGCAGCGCCGCGCTTTCTTCAAGGAAAATCGGCATTATTGGCAGATAGATGAAAAGGATTAATGACATGCCGGCAACCCACGACACCAGCGAGCGCCTGTACTGCCGCAACTCGTATTTGAATACATTCATTGCCGTCACCTATTCGTAATAGTGAAGGAACACTTCTTCAAGCGTCGGCTCTTCGATATTCAGGTCGCTCAGCGGCAGCGCTCCAAGTTTGGCGACGATGGCGTTTATATCGCCCCTGAACAGAAATGTGACGCCTGACGGCCCGATTTCGTAACCAGATACGCCGTCTATGCCGGACAATATGCCGTCGAGCGGCTGCTTTGACGAGACACGCACTTTTTTGTAGCTTTGTTCGCGAAGCTCCGTCATGCTTTGCAGGCTTATCAGCTTGCCCTGCTTGACTATTCCCACCCTTGAGCACATCTTTTGTACCTCGCTTAGAATATGCGACGAGAACAGGATTGAAACGCCCTTTTTATTCTCTTCTCGCAGCAACTCGAAAAAGCTTTGCTGAATCAGCGGGTCAAGCCCCGCTGTCGGCTCATCAAGGAGGATGAGCTGCGGCGAGTGCAGCAAGCCCTGAACAATGCCGACCTTTTTCTTGTTGCCATATGACAAATCCTCGATTTTTCGTGTTTTGTCAAGGTCAAGCCTATCGCACAGCTGATTTATTCGAGGCATACAGTCTTTTTTATAGAATCCGGCAGCATAGCGCAACAGGTCAATAACTTTCATACCGTCGTAGTAAAAAACCTCTGACGGCAGGTAGCCGATATCGTTTGCAAGCTCGGGCGCGTACTTGATGCAGTCCTTGCCGAATATTGTCGCACTGCCGGATGTCGGGAATATTAACGCGAGCAATGTGCGGATTGTCGTCGACTTACCTGCTCCGTTCGGGCCGATGAAGCCGAATATTTCGCCGCGCTCAACGGCGAATGATATGTCAGCCACCCCGAGGTGCTTGCCGTAGTATTTTGTAAGATTATTGATTTCAATCACATGTTCTGCCATTTGCGGCCTCCCTGCAGCGCAAAAGCGCGCGGCTATAGTTATTGTCTGTCAGTGTTTCCCTGCGCGTCCTGCCTGTAAAGTATCTTCCTGAAGAACTCGCTGTATTGCTCGACTGTTTGAATAATCTCATTGTAACGCAATATGATGCCTTCGATATTCCCCTGTTTTTCGAACAGACTCTCAGAGTAGGCTTTAAAGCTCCACATCACCGTGTTTACAGCCATTTTCGGGTCGATATCCGGCCTGAACATACTGTAATCGACGCCGTCGAAGAACCAGCTTCCGTCAAAGCTTTTCGTCTCTTCATACCGTTCAAGCATCTCACTCTTTATATCAGCAAAGTCGTCATCATTGTTTGTGTACACCGCCGCCATAAAGGCGGAGGACGCCGGCCATTGAAGAAGCAAATCGAGTTTAATTTTTGTTATGTCAAGCAATCTGATAAGGAAATCCGGTTGAGCTTTGTCCAGCTTGCCGGAATACGCCCGGATGAGAATATCGAATGTGTAAGTGAATGTGTAGTGCAACAGCTGCCGCTTTGTGCCGAAGTAATGAAACAGCAAGCCCTTTGATATTCCGGCTGCCGCTGCCATGGTACCGGTTGACGCGCGCTTATATCCCTTTGAAAACTCTGCCATAGCGGAATTGAGTACACGGTTGCGCTTTTCAGCATCCATTGACATGATTTTTTCAAACTGTTCCGGCCTGAGCGACAATACTATGCTCCTCCTTTCCAATTATTGTAGCTATTATGGTTTTGTTTGTTGCTCCGTTGACTCGTTCGGTCAATTTAAATATACACTCATTGACCAGATGAGTCAATGAGCATGTTAAATAAATATTCTCGAGATAATCTGTGCAATTTAGCTAAACAGATACTGTCAAGTAAAACTGCTTTACATGCTGAGGTATAAAAATGGAACAGTCCTGTTGTATTTCAACAGGACTGTTCTTCTTTTTATTATTGAAGTGTGATTAGCAGACCGTTACAGACCAGCCTTTCGGCCCTTCGGCCCGGCCCCACTGTATGTCTGTCATCAGCTTATACAGCTCAAGCGAGATTTTCCCCGACTCACCATTGCCGACTTTCATTATTT
>JAVBMB010000068.1:0-4511 GCA_031552995.1 Oscillospiraceae bacterium | reverse complement strand
TTATGAGTATACAGAATTATAAAGGCATATTCGTGTTCGCCCAGCAGGTCGACGGGCAGGTCGCCGGAGTATCGCTGGAGCTTATCGGCAAGGGGCGAGAGCTGGCAAAAAGCCTCGGCTGTGATGTCACCGCAGTCGTGCTTGGCCACGGCCTTAACGACGCGTGCCGCCAGCTTGTCAGATACGGCGCGGATCGCGTCATCGCGGCCGATATTCGCGAGCTGAATATCTATATGAACGAGCCGTACACCCACGCCATGCACACAATAATCGGGCATTATAAGCCGGAAATCGTCCTGTACGGCGCCACGGCAATAGGGCGCGACCTCGCGCCGCGCGTATCGGCACGTCTGCACACGGGGCTGACAGCCGACTGCACTAAGCTTGAAATCGCCGAGGATACGAAGTTGCTGATGATGACGCGCCCGGCGTTCGGCGGCAATATCATGGCCACAATCACATGCCCGAACCACAGGCCGCAGATGGCGACGGTGCGTCCCGGCGTCATGCAGAAATGCGAGCCGGATGACAACGCAAAGGGCGAGATTATCGCCTTTGACGTTAAGATGCCTAAGACGAGCGTCAATGTCGAAATTATGGATATCGTCAAGAGCGTTGCCGCTTCGTGCGACATACTCGACGCAAAAATACTTGTCTCGGGAGGGCGCGGCATGGGAAGCGCCGAGGGCTTCAAGCTGCTTGAAGAGGTCGCCTCTTATCTCGGAGGCATGGTCAGCGCGTCGCGCGCCGCTGTCGACTCCGGCTGGATGCCCAAAGACCGGCAGGTGGGGCAGACGGGCAAGACCGTTCGTCCAGAGCTGTATATCGCCTGCGGCATATCCGGCGCGATACAGCATCTGGCCGGTATGGAGGGCTCCGAGATTATCATCGCCATCAACAAGGATGAGAGCGCGCCGATATTCGGCGTGGCGGACTACGGTATAGTCGGTGACGTGTTCAAGGTTCTGCCCGAGCTTGCAAGGCAGCTCAAGGCCGAGATTGAAGCAAACCCCGCGTAACACTATCGCGGAGAAACACAATACAAAAGCCCGGGGGATGATTCCCCCGGGCTTTGTTTGATATCGAGCTAACTCTTTTTCATCTCCAGGTATTCGTCATACGTGCACTGCCTGTCTGTCAGCCCGTCGGGCTTAAGCTCAATTATCCGGTTTGCGACCGTCTGAATAAACTCGTGGTCGTGCGAGGCGAACAGCACAACGCCTTTGAAATCTGTAATCCCGTTGTTCACCGCCGTAATCGACTCGAGGTCGAGGTGGTTCGTCGGCTGATCCATAATCAGCACATTGCTGCCGTAAAGCATCATGCGCGACAGCATACAGCGTACACGCTCACCTCCGGACAGCACCTTGACCGGCTTAAATACCTCGTCGCCGGAGAACAGCATCCGCCCTAAAAACCCGCGCAGGAATGTCTCGGTGTCTTCTGTAACCGTGTACTGGCGCAGCCACTGAATAAGGTCAAGGTCCAGGCCGTCGAAAAACTCGCTGTTGTCCTTCGGAAGATAGGAAAAGCTGACCGTTCCTCCCCATTTCACCGTGCCGGTATCCGGTTCAAGCTCGCCGGCGATAATACGCAGCAGCGTCGTCGCGGCCAGCTCGTTTTCGCTCAGGAAGCACACTTTATCCGTGCGGTTTAAGCGGAAGGTGACATTTTTAAGCACCTGCTCGCCGGCTATGGATATAGATACATTCTCAAGCTCCACAATCTCTTTGCCCGGCTCGCGGTCGGGACTAAAACCGACAAACGGATAGCGGCGCGACGAGGCCGGAAGCTCTTCGACTGTCAGCTTGTCCAGCAGTTTTTTGCGGCTGGTCGCCTGACGGGATTTTGATTTGTTGGCCGAAAAGCGGCGTATGAACTCCTGCAAGTCGGCGACTTTTTCCTCGTTTCGTTTGTTCTGCGCCTTAATCAGCCGCTGAATCAGCTGGCTCGACTCGTACCAGAACTCGTAGTTGCCGACATACATCTTTATCTTGCCGTAGTCGATATCGACAATATGCGTGCAGACATTGTTCAAAAAATGCCTGTCATGCGACACGACAATAACCGTGCCGGGGTATTCAATCAAAAACTCCTCAAGCCATGATATAGCCGTGACGTCAAGCTGGTTTGTCGGCTCGTCCAGCAGTATGATATCCGGGCTGCCGAACAGCGCCTGCGCCAGCAGAATCTTCACTTTTTCGCTGTCGCCTATCTCCGCCATGCCGCGCTGAAGTATAGCTTCATCCAGCCCAAGCCCCTGCACAAGGCGCGACGCGTTGCTCTCGGCCTCCCATCCGCCCATCTCGGCGAACAGCCCTTCAAGCTCGGCGGCGCGAAGGCCGTCGTCATCGTTGAAATCAGGCTTCTCGTAAAGAGCATCTTTCTCTTTGCCGATGTCATACAGCGTGCGGTTGCCCATTATAACCGTATCCAGCACGGTGTAGTCGTCAAAGGCAAAATGGTCCTGCTTAAGCACCGACATGCGGATATTCGGCGGCATGAACACATTGCCGGTCGACGGCTGCAGGTCGCCCGAGAGTATTCTTAGGAATGTCGATTTTCCGGCGCCGTTTGCGCCGATAATGCCATAGCAGTTGCCCGGGGTAAACTTAAGGTCAACATGCTTGAACAGCGCCTGTCCCGAAAACGACAGGCTGAGGTCGGATACCGTGATCATTTCTATTCTCCTAGAAGCCCCGCGGCGAAATATGTCCGGCGCGGCGGCGTTTTTGCTTGCATGCATACTATATTAGCTCTTTTTTCGCTTTGCCGCAACTGTTTTGCATTATTTTGTGGTATTTGTTCTATACAGCATGAGTATATACTTTATTTTGCAGCGGTTTTAAAGTAAAATAGATAAAAATAATTCGTTGAGCGGAGATGTATGATGAAAAAAATACTTATGCTTACGACAGGCGGCACGATAGCGTCTGTGCACACAAGCGACGGGCTGCGCCCGGTAGGCAGCGAGGAGATAATGCGGCATTTTGGCGAGAGCGCCAGGAATTATGATCTTAGCGTCAAGGAGATCATGTCGCTTGACAGCACAAATATTCAGCCGGAGGAGTGGAAGCTGATAGCCGGCGAGATATTCGCAGGCTTCGGACGTTTTGACGGCATTGTTGTTACTCACGGCACCGATACGATGGCATATACCTCGTCCATGATGTCGTTCATGCTGAAAAATCCGCCGATACCGGTGGTGTTTACCGGCTCTCAGGTGCCTATAAGCGAACCGCTGACCGATGCGATATCGAACCTGCGCTGCGCGTTTGCAATGGCGGCTGGCGGATGTCCCGGCGTATTTGTCGCGTTCGACCGCAAAATAATACTTGGTTGCCGCGCCGTAAAGGTGCGCACAATGGCGTACGACGCGTTTGAGAGCGTCAATCTTCCGTGCGCCGCCGTAATAGACGCGAAGGGACTGAAGCTGAACCGCGATGTTTTGCCCGTGTTTGACGGCGAGCCGCGGCTCGACACAGCAATCGATCCCAATGTGTTTCTGTTGAAGCTGACGCCGGCGTCAAGCCCCGCAATAATCGACCGGCTGCTGGAATACGGATGCGGCGGCATTGTTATCGAGGCGTTTGGCGCGGGCGGAATACAGTTTATCCGCCGGGATTTTATCGCAAAGATAGAGCTTGCGCTGACACACGGTGTGCCGGTAGTCGTGTGCAGCCAGTGCCTTTACGAGAGTTCGGATTTTACGATATATCAGGTCGGGCAAAAGGCGCTGGAAAAGGGCGCTATTCAGGCGCACGATATGACGACCGAGGCGTCTGTTACAAAGCTGATGTGGGCTCTCGGCCACACAAGGGATATTGCGGAAATCCGCCATATATTCACGCAGAGCATTGCTGGCGAGATTCAGCTGCCTTTAACCTAAAAGACGGGGAGGAACGCATTCCTCCCCGCATCGCCGGTTCCGAGATTATCTATCGCTCTTCGTTCAGCTGGCGATATTTCTCCCTTGTCGCCGCGCCGCCGCGCAGATGCCGCTCGTTTTTGTTCCGCTCAAGTACGGCCTGTGTTTTTTCATACAGGCTGCGGTTGATGACGAACAACCTGCCGGTTACGTCTTTATGTACGGCTGTAACAAAGCAGAACGGTTTGTGCAACAATACGCCTTTACGATGATAACCGGCGGGGGGGCCGCCGAAGCGGCCCGCGCAGCGGACGGCAGTGCGCCGATTAGGCTTGACACATTATCCTCACCGGCGGTATAATACACAAAATTGAATATATTTCCGAGCCGTCGGACCTAAGGCGTATGCTATGGTTCCCGGCCTGACCCGATAAGGGTCGCGAGTTATGCTGAAAACGGCATAGCTTTCCGTGTTTGAGAAGGAGATGCTGTTTCTTGGGTTTGCCGTGTTCGGCAAGCCTTTGTAAGATGTATGCTGACGGTCTTGTTCTCAAGGGCGTCTATTTTTATGCCGGTTGATGTCCGGCGGCGCTTCCGCCCGGCATAAAACCCGACGGAAGCACTCAAATCAGCAGAAAGGTAT
>JAVBMB010000001.1:0-78690 GCA_031552995.1 Oscillospiraceae bacterium | reverse complement strand
CTTGGCATGTCGCTGGGCGCCGAGCTCGGCGCGCAGGGGGGAGACAGCGCGGCGGCCGTCGCCAACAAGGTCTGCTACCGCTCGTGGGAGAACGGCCTGATTCTGATTTGCGTCGCCGGCAATGTGCTGCGCATCCAGCCGCCGCTTGTCATCACGGACGAGCAAATCGACAGGGCGTGCGATATCATCGACCGCGCCATGACCGATTATGAAAACGGCGACATCCCCGACAGCGTGCTTGAGACGGTCAAGGGCTGGTAACCATGCATTAATATTCCGCGGCGGGGCGTTTGCCCTGCCGCGTTTTTCCCGGAAGCCTTTCTTTGAGAATTGCCGCAGCAGTTCATCTTACCCCCGCCACTGTCAAAGAACCGACGCTCTTTGACAAGCTGAAAAAAGTGGTCAGGCTTTTAGCATAAAAGCCGCTTGGCAAAAAGCTCTCAAAATCCCCGTTATCAATCAAAAACTTCGGGTGTTCATTTACCGAAAGTTTTATCAAAATTGAAAACTGCCAAAAAAATCAGCAGGTTTTTCGGCAGGATACTAAAAGGGCTTCCCTTTCGGGAAGCCCTTTTGCGCGGATAATATGTGGTTTGTCGCGGCGCTTCAGCCTGCCGGATTTTAGCCGAGCAGCTGGAGGACGCCCTGCGGCAGCGCGTTGGCCTGGGCCAGCATTGCGGTGGAGGCCTGGAAGAGGATGTTGTTGCGGGTGAAGTTTGTCATCTCTTTTGCCATGTCTACGTCGCGGATGCGGCTTTCGGCAGCCTGCAGGTTCTCGGACGATGTGTCGAGGTTGGCTATCTTGTGGTCGAGCCTGTTCTGCAGAGCGCCGAGAGCGGCGCGCTGGGTGGAAACTACGTTAAGCGCGGTGTTGACCTGCGTGATAGAGGTCGAAGCGTCGAGCCTGTTGCCGATGTTTGCGGCGGCAACGCCAAGGGTGTAGGCATCCATCTTGCCGATGTTGATCGACAGCTCGTCGCCCTGGTTGGCGCCGGTCTGGATGACGAGGTTCTTGCCGTTGTTCTTGGTGACGCTGATTTTGCCGCCGTCGCCGACCGCTGTCTTGAGGGTGGAACCCGCAACCGCAGTATTGTCGACCGAAATCGTCTCCTTAAGCTGCACGCTGACGCCGCTGTTTTTGAAGTTAAGCGTCGTCATACCGGTCTGCAGCTCAATCTGGTCGCCGCCCATCGTGGCATAGTGCTTGTACTCGGCCTTCTGCTCGGTGACAGCGCCTGTGATGGTGACCTTGCCGCTGATGGCCGTAAAGCTTTCGGCGCTGAGGATGCTTGTGCTGGCAGCTCCCTTGATGGCCAGCGTGCCGAGCGCGCCGAAGTCAAGTGTCGTCGTCGCCGTTCCGTTGACCGCCATGAAATCGCGGGAAATCTGCTCGCCTGTGCGCTCGTTGGTGGCCACGATTTTTCCGTCGCTGGCAGTGAAGTTCCACACGCCGTTCATCTTTTCATCCAGCACGGCTTTGCCTGATGCGGCTGCGGCATATGTCGTGGTGGCCGCAATAGCGCCGTCAACCGACGTAAGCTTGAAAGAGGCGGTGCCGGTGCCGGCCGTCATTGTGCCTTTAGCGCCTGTGACAGCGGGGGTGACAAGCGCCGACTGGACGGTGATGGTGTAGTCGCCGGCCAAAACATTGTCGTTTGCCCAGGCAAGGCCGTGGACAGCCGCTTTGTCGGATGTGGCGTTTGTGATGGCCTTGGAGAATGTGCCGTCTATCAGGCCCTGGTCGTTGAACTTGGCCTTGCTGGCGGTGTCGTTAAGCTCGGCTATCAGCTGGCCGAACTCCTGCTGCAAAGCGCCGCGGTCGATAACGGTCTCGTTCGTATCCGAAGCCGACTGGACGGCCAGCTCGCGCATACGCTGCAGGATGTTGTGCGACTCCTGAAGGGCGCCTTCAGCGGTCTGCACCAGAGATATAGCATCCTGGCTGTTCTTGGAAGCCATTGACAGGCCGCGGATCTGGGCGCGCATTTTTTCGGAGATCGCAAGGCCGGCAGCGTCGTCACCGGCACGGTTGATACGGTAGCCGGACGACAGTTTTTCGACGTTTTTGCCTATGCCCGAGTTGTTGACCGTGTAGTTGCGGTGGGCGTTGATGGCTGTGATGTTGTTGTTAATACGCATGAGATTTTCCTCCTTGAAGCTTCTGTTTAATCGGCATCCTTGCCGTTTTTTTGGCATACAATAGCAGCCTCTCGCCGCCGGCGCCCCCTTGGGCAAGGCGCTGTTATTGTGTGTCTGCTATTATTATCGCAACTCGCGGTAATAAGTTTAGTGTTTTTTTATAATTTTTTTCATACTTTTTCAGTTTTTGTCACATATACGCGCGCGGCGTCACCGGCTGAAACACCATTGTAATCTGCAAGGCAATAAATACCTATCGGATTTAAGGCAGTTTATGTAGATTTCTGTTGAAAGCACGGAACATAAGTGATAATATAGCAGTATCTATACAACAATTAGTAGCATGGGATAAATATTGGCATTATATAGTATTAAGCGGTGACGTCTTCACCTTAATAGATAAAAAGGATGAGTGAATCTGTGAGAAATATTTTGGATACCGTCACGCGCCAAATCAGGGAATTTTTTGGTAAGCTGACTAAAAAAGAACGCAACAGGTTCATATTTTTAGCCGTCGCGATTCTGGCGCTCAGCGTCACGCTGGCCTACCTCATCGGCCGCACGAACTATGTCGTGCTCGACGCCGGGCTCCCTCTGACCCAGGCGAACGAGGTTACAACCCAGCTGACCGCCATAGGCGTGCCGTACAAGACCGAATCGGGCGGCAGCACGATACTTGTGCCCGACGACCGGCTGGATGAAGTGCGCCTGACACTGGCGGGCCTCGGCGTCGGCACAAGCACATTCGACTATGCGGCATACAACGACGCCGTGTCGGCACTTGGCATGACCGACAAGGATAAGCTGATAAACTATACGGCGCTGCTGCAGAACAACCTGCGCATCACACTGGAAAAGCTTGACAAAATCGATTCCTGCACCGCGATGATCTCGCTGGGCACGACATCGAGCTATGTGATGAGCAGCGCGACGCCGTCGACGGCAACGGTGCTTGTCAAGGTCGTCGGGGGCGGGCCGCTGACGCGCGAGGAGGCGACAAGCATCCTTAACATGACGGCCGCGGCCGTGCCGGGGCTGGCTGTGGAACATGTGACGCTAAGCGACACAAGCGGCCGGCAGTACAGCAGCAGCGGCGATGTTTCGGGCGATACCGGCTATACCGAGCGGCTGATGCTTCAGGATTCGGTGCGTTCCCGCCTTGAGACGCAGATTATCAACCTGCTTGCCCCGATTCTCGGGCCGGAAAATATAAGCGTCGCCGTCAATGTGCGGCTTAACTTCGATAAGGAGCATATCGACTCGGTCGAGTTCGCGCCGCCTGTCGAGGGCGAGACGACCGGCCTCGCCGTCAGCCTGTCGCAGCTCTATGAGGCGACGCGTGAGGACGGCATTATCGGCGGCGTGCCGAACAGCGACGCAAACGGCATCGGCACCGTGATATATCCGTATCTCGACGACGACGGCAACACAAGCTACATAAAATGGGCAAACGATGTAAACTACGAGCTTAATGAGGTGCGCACCAGCATAGATAAAGAGCAGGGGCGCATAGCGGCGCTGTCGGCAGCCCTGACGATAAACAGCGAAAACGTCACCGAGGACTATTCGACGCAGGTCACCAGCCTGCTGACGCAGGCGCTGGGCGTCGACGCGGCGTATCTGTCGGTCATCAACATGCCGTTTAAGCAAAGCAGCATGCTTACCGACCTTGTCGGCGGGGGCAAGGCGGATGCCGACGCCGCGCGGCTGCGCGAATACATAATACTGGGCGTCAAGGCGCTTGTCATAATAATCCTTGCCCTGCTGCTGTTCAACTTCCTGCGGGGGATATTCAACGCGACGCAGAAGAACAAGGTTTTGCTGGCCGACGGCACCGGCGCGAATATCGACTATGTCGCCGGCGACGACATATCGCCCGACGGTATGTCTGTGCCTCCGATACGCGCGCTGCGCGACATCGAGCTGAACGCCAAGAGCGAGGATATCGCGCAGCTTGAGACTTTCATCGACCGTGACCCGCAGGCAGTCGCGCAGCTGTTGCGCAACTGGCTGTCGGAAGAATAAAAGGAGGTGCCGCAGATGGCGATTCAAGCGGAGCTTTCGGCACGCGAAAAAGCGGCTATCCTGTTCATCAGCCTGGGCAAGGATTATTCCGCCAAGCTGTATAAGTTTATGACAGAGGACGAAATCAGCGCGATGACGCTTACCATCACGACGATGCGCCGCATCGACCCCGATATCAAAGAGACAATTATAAAAGAGTTCTACGAGATGTGCCTGACGCAGAAGTTCATCTCGGAGGGCGGTATATCCTACGCGAGAGAGATTCTTGAGCAGGCGCTGGGCGCCGACAAGGCCGACGAGCTGATAAACAGGCTGTCGACCTCGCTTCAGGTTCGCCCGTTCGACTTCATCCGCCGCGCCGACCCGACGCAGGTGCTGAATATAATCCACAACGAGCATCCGCAGACGATAGCGCTTGTGCTGTCGTATATGGAGCCGAAGGCCTCGGCGTCGGTTCTTGCCCAACTGCCCAGCGACAGGCAGACCGAGATTATCAGCCGAATAGCGAACATGGGCGCGACGATGCCGGAGTACATCAAGGACGCCGAGCGCATACTCGAGCGCAAGGTCAGCTCGATGGGCTATACAGACCAGATTGCCGTCGGCGGCATCGACTCCATCGTCGATATTATCAACTCGCTTGACCGAAGCAGCGAAAAGCATATCCTCGAAAGCCTTGACATGCGTGACAGCGAGCTGGCGGAAGAGATACGCAAGCGCCTGTTTGTCTTTGAGGACATAGCGAAGCTTTCGAATCAGGCTATCCAGCGCGTGCTGAAGGAGGTCAACAACAGCGACCTCGTCGTCGCGCTGAAAATGGCGACGGAAGAGGTCAACCGCGTCGTGTTCAGCAATGTGTCGAAGCGCCTTGCCGAGATGCTGCGCGACGATATGGAGGTCATGGGCCCCGTGCGCGTCAAGGACGTCGAGGAGGCCCAGCAGAAGATTGTCAACCTTATCAGGAAGCTGGAGGATGACGGAGAGATTATTGTAGCACGCGGAGAGGGTGACGATTTAATTGTTTAGGATTGACAAGAAGAATGTCAAGATATCCGACCTGCCTGAATTGATTAAGCCGGCCGCAGGCAAAGACGGCGATGCGGAGCTTTCAAAGGCTGCCCCCCAGGGCGGGGAGCAGCCTTTGACTAATATTGAGCCGCCGCGCGCATCCCTGCGCCCCGACGCCGAGGCGGAGCGCCGGACAGCCGAAAAGGTGGCGCAGATACTAAAGTCCGCGGCCGACCAGGCGGATATTATGATCCGCGAGGCCGACGAGACGCTGCGCCGCGCCGAAAGCGAGGCGATAGAGCTTCGCGGGAAGGCGTGGCAGGCCGGGCACAGCGAGGGGCGCGCCGAGGGAGAACGGCAGGCGGCCGAGCGCGCCGAGCGCGAGATGGCCGATTTTCATACCTTTGTACAGGCCCTGCGGCGCGCGCAGGAGGACTATGCCGGTATGCGCGAGCGGGACATTGTCGAGCTCAGTTTGGCAATCGCAAAAAAAATTGTTAATGTCTCGGTAAAAAAAGACGATATAATGTTTGAGTCGTTAATAAAGAATGCACTTAACCAGATGAAAAGAGAAGGGAAGCTCTTAATCCGGGTCAGCGAGGAGGAGTATACCCATTTTTTCAGTTCGGGGAGTGCTGTTTTTATTTTGGGCGACCAAACCGTTACGGCGACCGTCGTCGCCGACCCTGTTCTCCCCTCCGGCGGCTGCGTGATTGAGTCGGATTCCGAGACGCTTGACGCCGGCGTCGACACCCAGCTTCGCCACATATCACTGGCGCTGGCCGGGCGGGAGGATATACCATGAGCGCCATGCAAAAATATCACGAGCTTTTGCGCGGCATGGACACATTCGACCGCAGCGGCAAGGTGACCAAAATCGTCGGCCTGACGCTTGAAGCAACCGGCCCGTCGTCCCGAATCGGCGACATATGCCATGTATTCACCCAAAAGCGCGATTCATTCATCCGCGCCGAGGTCGTCGGCTTCCGGGAGGACCGCGTGCTGCTGATGCCGTTCGCGGGGCTTGAGGGCATCGCGCTGGGCAGCACGGTCACATCCACGGGCAGCGCGCTGATGATACCTGTGGGCCGCGGCCTTGTCGGCAGGGTGCTTGGCCCGCTGGGTACGCCCGGCGACGGGCTTGGAGACATCATCGCGGAGGCATATGTCCCTGTGGACAATAACCCGCCGGACCCGCTGAAGCGTGAGCGCATCAAGGAGAGCATGCCGCTGGGCATAAAGGCGATTGATTCGCTTCTCACGGTCGGGCGCGGGCAAAGGCTTGGCATATTCGCCGGCTCCGGCGTCGGCAAAAGCACAACGCTGGGCATGATAGCCCGCAACGCGCTGTCGGATATCAACGTCATCTCACTTGTCGGCGAGCGCGGGCGCGAGGTGCGCGACTTTATAGAACGCGACCTCGGCGAAGAAGGGCTTAAACGCAGCATCGTCGTCGTCGCAACCTCCGACCAGCCGGCGCTGCTGAGGCTAAAGTCGGCAATGGTCAGCACGGCGATTGCCGAATACTTCCGCGACAGGGGCTTCAAGGTACTTCTTCTGATGGACTCACTAACCCGCTTTGCAATGGCCCAGAGAGAAATCGGCATGGCGGTCGGCGAACCGCCGGTCTCCCGCGGGTATCCCCCGTCGGTCTACACCGTTCTGCCAAGGCTGCTCGAGCGCAGCGGAAACTCCGACCGCGGGTCGATAACCGGGCTTTACACGGTGCTTGTCGAGGGCGATGACATGAACGAGCCGATAAGCGACACGGTGCGCGGAATACTGGACGGGCATATCGTGCTAAGCCGCGCAATCGCCAACAGCAACCACTACCCCCCGATAGACATATTGGCCAGCGTCAGCCGCGTCATGCCCGATATCGTGCCGAAAGCGCATATCCAGACGGCGGGCAAAATCAAGAACCTTATGTCGGTGTACAAGGACGCGCAGGACCTTATAAATATAGGCGCATACCAAAAGGGCGCAAACCCGCTCATCGACGAGGCCGTCAGGCTGTACCCCGGCATCCAGGCGTTTTTGCGGCAGGATGTTGAGGAGAGTATGTCGTTCGAGCAGACTGTGGCCGCGATGAACGCGACACTTAAGGGCTAGGCGTATGAAGCGGTTTGTTTTCACCCTTCAGTCGGTACTAAAATACAAGCTGACTGTGGAAAAAAAGCAAAAAGCCGAGCTTGCCGCCGTCGTGGCGCTGCTTGCCAGGCTTTATGAGCAGGAAAAACAGCTTGAGCTGGCGTTTGAAAACTGTGCCAAGTCACTCGAACAGGCACTGCGAAACCACATCGATGTCCCGCAGGAGCTTAGTAGGCACGACGCGTATTTTCTGCTTTTGAGAGAGCAAAAAGACGCGCTGATGAAGAAAATCGAGGCGGCCGAAAAGGAAAAAATCCGCTGCCAGCAGGCGCTGCTGGCCACGATGAACGAGATTAAAACGCTGGAAAAGATAAAGGACGAACAGTACGCCGCATATCTTGAGGAGGTCCGCGCCGAGGAGGCGAAGGACATCGGCGACCTGGTGTCATATAAATCTGTGACTCAGGCGAAGCAGTGACGGCGCAAAAGGCAGGTGAACGGCAATGGACGCGGCAAGAAGACCGGGCGGGCAAATCGTAAACTTCGACGACGAGCGCGACGAGGACGAGAAAATAGGCGCAGCGCCGGCGGGCAAAGCCAAAAAACCGGCCAAGACGAAGGAGCCGGCTCCCCCCAAGGCAAAAAAAGGCAAAAAGGACGCCGCGGGCGACGCGGACGGCGAGGGCAAGAAGAAAAAGAGCGCCGCCGGGCTTGTTATCCTGATATGCCTGCTCATCACGGCCGGGCTGTTCCTCTATCTGTCGCTGACCCGCGACTGGGGCGGCGTGCGCACAACCGTGCTCGACACGGTAAACAAGCTTGACCCCGACTATCGCAGCGTCGAAGAAAAGCTGGCGCAGTACAACATGGACCAGGCGCTGCTGGAGGCAGGGCAAAAGGCGCTTGCCGACGCGCAGAAAAAACTGGAAGAGCAAAAAAAAGCTTTGGATGCCGAGCGCGTCGAGATTGACGACCTCAGGGTGTTCACGCTTCCGCTTTACCGCCGCGGCCTGCCGGATGAGAAGATCGCCGAGCTGAAAGCGCTTGGCAAAATATATTCGGTGATGGAGGCCGAATCCGCGGCGGATATCATGGCGCGGCTGTACGATGTGTCGCACATGGCCGCGATAGTCTACTACATGGACAAGGGCGCGGCAGCCGCAGTGCTTGACGCGATGAACCACGACCTTGCGGCAAGGGTTACTACAGATTTGCTAAGGTATTGATAAAGATAAACAGAATATAGGAGGTGGCACAGTGCAGGTGTTCCCAGCGGCGGCCCCGCCGGCGAAGCCGGCTGCTCCCGACCCGGCCGGTATGGTCTCCGGCAGACCGCGCGGCCCCAGCTTCGAAAGCGTCATGGCCGGTTCGATGCGGAAAATCCCGGATGACTCACAGGCAACGGGTGATATCCCCGACAGACCGCAGGATATCACAGGCATGCTTTTTCAAAAACAGCGCAGACCAAAACCCCCAGATGAGGAAGAAACCGCTGCATCGGCGGATATATTGACGGCGCTTTTCGGGCAGCAGCCGGGCATCATCCCCGCCATACCGGATTTTACCCTTCCAGCGTCCGGCACCCGGCCGGAATCGGATACGCCGAATGTCATTGATATTCTCGAAGGAAACAGCTTTAACAGCGAAGTATCCCCTCTCGGCCTCGCGCAGCAAGGCGAGGCGGCGCCGGTCGCGGAAGACCGGATGCCGGGGATTACGGCACGGACGCCGGAAACACTTGAATCGGAACGCCTTGCCGCGGCGCCTGCGCCGGGCGGCGAACCGTGCCCTTTGGAGAATGACAACGACCGCGCGCTGACGGCAAAAGACGTCAAAGACTCCGCAACGCGCAGGCCGGCCCCTTCAGCCGGCAGTGAGGCAACCGCGGAAACCGTGCGCGGCGATGCCGCCGCAAGCGCCTTGCCGGCACACGGCGAAGCCGCGTCTGACGCGGGCGCGGATACGGCCGACTCTCAAAGCGCTCCTCACAAGCGCGCTCCCGCCGAGGCGGACGCACCGCGGGCCGACTTCCACCCGATGGAAATGCGCGCCCACAGCATCGTGCGGGGCGAAAACGCCGCGCCGGCGCAGAGCGAAAAAGTCACCGCGACAAAGCAGAATCTGTTCGACACAATGGTCAAACAGATGTCGGCCGACAAATCCTCCGTAGAAATAGAGCTCAAGCCCGACTTTCTCGGCAAGGTATCCATCAGGCTTTCTCTCGACGAAAACGGCGTGCAGGCGCGTATCCGCGCAGACGACCCGACGGTGAAAAGCATGATAAACGGCCAGATAAACCAGCTTATCGAAGCGCTTAACGACAAGGGCGTGCGCATTAACACGGTTGATGTTGTCTACACCGGCGCCGAGAGCATGCTTCAAAACCCCGGAGAGGGCGGAGGCGCGCGCCGTGACGGCGCCGCGGCGCGGGAGCAGCGCGGCGCAGGAAGCAGAACGCAGGCAGTCGGCGCGGCGGGGCTGTTTGAGAGCGCGCTGAACATAGAGCCGACGTCGCTGCTCGAACCCGAAATCAGCTCTGTTGAATATCGGGCCTAGCGAAAGGAGATTATCACATGGACAACACGATAAAGGCCGGCGGAACCGGACTGCGGTCCTACGAGGACTATCTGGAGGCCGTAAAAAACGCCGAGCGCAAGCCTGTGCAGAACCTTGGCAAGAGCGAGTTTTTGACGCTGCTCTCCGCCCAGATGCAGTATCAGGACCCGCTGGAGCCTACAAAGGACACCGATTTTATCGCGCAGCTGTCGCAGTTCTCGTCGCTTGACCAGATAACGGCGCTTACAAACAGTACAACGATGTTCCAGTACTACAGCCTGGCCGGCAAGTATGTCTACGCCAATGTCCGGCTTGACACCGGCGAAAATGCCGCGGTGTCCGGCCTGGTCGACAGGGTCGTCAACAAGGACGGCGTCGCGTGGGCGCAGATTGGCGATTACCTCGTCGAGGCCAGCAAAATCACCGAGGTGTATGACAACACACTGTTCGGCGACCTGAACGCAAACACGCTGCTCGGCTCGTCGAACCTGATAGGCAGGACTGTCACGGCAAAGATGGTCGTCACCCCGGCCTCCGGCGCGACACCCGCCGTTTTTGAGGACATCACAGGCGTCGTCAGCGGTGTCCACACCGATGAAAAGGGCCAGAACCTCGCGACAATCACCAAAGAGGACGGCACCGAGGTCGACGTCCACGTCGGCAATATAGTCAGAATCACCGTCTGACGCAGTTAAGAGATATAATCGGAGGAATATATTATGATGCGTTCACTTTATTCCGGCGTTTCCGGCCTTAAAAACCACCAGACGCGCATGGACGTCATAGGCAACAACATCGCCAACGTCAACACGGTCGGCTTCAAGGCAAGCCGCGTCGTGTTCCAGGATATATACAGCCAGATGGCAAAGCCCTCGGCGGCCCCGGTAGCGGGCGGCATCGTCGGCGGCGTCAACGCCATACAGATAGGCCTCGGCGTCAAGATGGCGGCCATTGACATACTGCATACAAGCGCGGCAACGCAGATAACAAACGCCGATCTCGACCTCGCCATCGAGGGCGACGGATTCTTCTCAATCCGCATGGCGGACGGCTCGAAGCAGTACACCCGCACGGGCAACATGTATATCGATAACGAGGGCAACCTCGTCACCGCAAACGGCGGATATGTCCTTGGCCTGCAGGCAAAGGAATATGTGGTGCAGTACATGGTAAACCCCGTCACCGGGGAGATTGTAAAAGGGCAGGAGACATTAGCCCTTAACGCCGCCGGCGACGACTACATGGACGTTAACGACCCCCTCGTCGGCGTGCCGCCTGTGCTTGACCCCGCCGCCGACCCGACCGTGCTGATCCCGATATACAAAAAAGTCGTCGACGCCGACCCGCTGGCCTTCCACCCCGTCACCCCGCCGGCAGCCGGCACGCTCGATGTGTCTCTCAACCGCAACGGCATCATAGACGAGGTGAACCTGACAATGCTTAACCTGACCGGCTACACCGGCATCAGCATCGACGAGACCGGCGTCATCCGCGGCCTTAACTCTGAGGGCGAGCCGGAGACTATCGCGGTCATCGCGCTGGCCAATTTCACAAACGTCGCCGGCCTGGAGAAAAAAGGCAACAGCCTGTATGTCGAAACCGCCAACACAGGCGATGTCGTGTTCAGCCGCTCGCAGACAAACGGCGTGGGCAAAGTCAACCCGGGCGGCCTCGAGATGTCGAACGTCGACCTCGCCAACGAGTTCACCGACATGATTATCACGCAGCGAGGCTTCCAGGCCAACTCGCGCGTCATCACCACATCGGATACAATGCTTGAAGAGCTTGTCAATCTCAAGCGTTAAATTAAAAAGCGGGATTGATTTAGGGCAGGAAATATTATAAAATAAAGAGACGACGTTTTGAGGAGAGCACAGCGGCGCAGCGCCGCTGTGCAATCCCGCCGTTTTCGCCGGACGATTTGTGCGGCGGAACGCCTTTTGCCGCCGTATCCGTTGATATTGCAGCTTTTTTGGCGCATCCGCCGTGTAACTCGACGGGCGAACCCGCCGTATTTTCCGTTTCGCCCGGCTCCATCCGGGGCGCTTATGGCGCCATGTGCACCGTCAGGAGGATAACATGATTCTGGTTACACGCATCAACAAGGTCGAGCAGTTTTATGTCAATGAGCACCTCATTGAGTTCATTGAGGAAACTCCGGACACGATAATCTCACTTGAGTCGGGCAAGAAAATAGTGGTAATGGAATCAGCCGAGATTGTAATCGGCCGAATCATTGAAGCGCAGCGGCAGTTGCAGGCTTTCCGCGACAATCCGGCGCTGTAACGGCTCGATAACTTCGTGGGGGTGTTTTTTTGGAAATAACGACCATTGGCGGTCTTATATTTGGTGTGGCCTGTATTGTAATCAGCATTATGATGGGCGGCAGCCTCGGCGGATTTTTCGACGCACCGTCGGTTTTTATTGTTATCGGCGGTGTGCTTGCCGCCACGGTGGTGTCTTACCCTCTCAGCGTGCTCAAGCAGCTGCCCAAGATAATCGGCATGGCCTTTAAAGCGCAGACCGGCAACCTGAACGACGACCTTGAGATGATATACCGCATCGCAAACATCGCCAGACGCGAGGGCATACTGGCCCTTGAGGAGGCCGTGCGTGATTCCGACGACGCATTCCTGAAAAAGGGCATAATGCTGATAGTCGACGGGTCGGACCCCGAGCTTGTGCGAAGCATTATGGAGACCGAGCTGTCATTCCTTGCCGACCGCCACAGCCAGGGCCAGCAGGTGCTGGAGACCATGTCATCCCTTTCCCCCGCGTTCGGCATGGTCGGCACACTGATAGGCCTTATAAACATGCTCGCAAAGCTCGACGACCCGGACGCGCTCGGCCCGGGCATGTCGGTCGCTCTTATAACCACGTTCTACGGCAGCTTTTTGGCAAACATGCTGTTTACCCCTCTTTCAAAAAAGCTTAAGGTGCTAAGCAATAACGAATACATGCGGAAAGAAATTATCCTCGAGGGCATCCTTTCGATTCAGGACGGCGAAAACCCGCGCATCATCCGCGAAAAGCTTAACGCCTTCCTTTCGAGCACCCAGATGGCGGCGATGGGAGTGAACGAAACCGACAAAACCGGCGGCGAATAAAATAGGCCGCGCTTATCTCGTACGGGAAGGGGGGCATGTATGGCGCGAAAAAAGAAGCCTGACGAATCATCGGGCGGCGCAAACTGGATGGATACATACGGCGATATGGTCACGCTGCTGCTGTGCTTTTTCGTGTTGCTTTTCTCTTTTTCCACCACAGATAAGGAAAAATGGCAGATGGTGCGCAGCGCCTTTGCAATATCGAACGAGATTGTTGTGTTCCCGATGGACATGTCCGATGTTACGAGCGACCCGTTTGACTGGCGCATGGCCGAGGAGGACGCGACCGACCCCGACGACGGCGAGAAGCCGCCGTTCCCCGACCCGACTACCGAGGAGGCCAAGTACGCCGCGCAGATACGCGCGAACTTCAACAGCCTGTACACAAGCCTTGTCGATTATCTCGAGGAGCATAACATCCAGGCCGAGATTGTGCCCGATGCGGACACGCTCAGCCTTATTATTCGTTTCAGCGATTCTGTTCTGTTCGAATCGGGGCGTGACGAGCTTCTGCCCGACGCGCTGCCGATACTGAACAACATGATAGATATATTTTCCGAAAACAGGGAACGCATAGGCATGGTCCGCGTCGAAGGGCACACAGACAATGTCCCGCTTGTGGGAAGCAGGTTCGAGGACAACTGGGACCTTGCCGCCTCGCGCGCGCTGCGCGCTGTGCGATACATCATCGAATCCGGCCGGTTTGACGACGGTAAAATCTACGCCGCCTCTTACGGCGAAAAACATAATATCGCGCCCAACGACACGCCCGAGGGGCGTCAGCTTAACCGGCGCATCGATTTCGTTGTCGAAAGCATCAGCACATTCGTCCGTGCGAACTAGAACTGGATTAGCGCTGATTAATCCCGCGGCGTCATATAACTCACTTTGCTGGAGGTTGGCAGATGAAGAAACTTCTTATCCCGCTTATCGCCCTTGTGGCTATCGCAGCTATCGGCGCCGGCGTATACTTTATGTTCATAGTCGAAAAGCCGATTGTCACGACATATTATTCCCCCGGGGATGTGTTCGTCGTCAACATAAGGGATACGACCCGCCTGTTTAAGGCGGGCATACACCTTGTTGTGAATGACGACTCAAAGCTTATAGAAAAGCTGGGCGAAAACACGCCGCTTGTGCGCGACACCATATTATTCATACTGCGCTCCACCCCGCTTGAGGACCTTGCCACGATAGGCAGCGAGGAAAAGCTGCGCCGGCAAATTGTCGACGCGCTTAACGCCAGGCTCGAGCTTGTCGAGCCTGTGTGGGTATTTGACGTCATGTTTATCGACTATGTGATGCAGTGACGGCTGCGCATATGATTTTTTGCGGGGAGGAGGGTGACACTTGGCCAATGTACTGTCTCAGGCAGAGATAGATGAACTGCTGAACGCGCTTAATCTGGGCGAGGATTCATCCCCGCCCGAGGAAAAAGCCGCTGATATCAACGCGAGAGCATACGATTTCAGGACGGCGAACAAGTTCCCCAAGGAGCAGATCAAGACGCTGAACATAGTGTTCGAAACCTTCAGCCAGCTTATCAGCAACAGGATGAGCGCCATAATGCGCACAACAAGCGAATCGACGCTGCTGTCGGTCGAAGAGATTACATTCAACGAGTTCAGCAACTCGCTGCCCTCGCCGGTTATACTTACTATACTCGAAATGCCGCCGCTTGAAAGCAGCCTGATATTCCAGATTTCACCCGAGACGGCATATATGATAATAAACCGCCTGCTCGGCGGGTCAAACAGGAATCTCGACTACGGCAAACAATTCACCGAAATAGAGCTTGCGCTTATCGACCGTGTTCTCAGGCAAATCGTCGGCAGCTTCGACGAGGCGTGGGAAAAGGTGCTGTCCGTCAGGACCCAGATTGACCGGATCGAGACGAGCTCGCAGTTTGCGCAAATCGTCGCGCTTAATGAACCTGTCGCCGTCGCGACGATAGATATGCGCATCGGGGACGAATCGGGGCTGATATCCGTGTGCATCCCTCACGCCGCCGTTGAACCTGTAGCGGCAAAGCTCAACACCCGCGCGTGGTTCTCGGGCGGCAAGGAGCAAAAACTGATTACGGTGCACTCCGATGTCATCGAAAACAAGCTGGCGCACTCAAAAATCACCATGACAGCGTATTTTGAGGACACACCGGCAACGGTCTCGGACGTTGTCAGCCTTCAGGTGGGCGACGTTATACGCCTTAACCATCCGCTGACCGACCCGCTTACCATCAAACTTCAGCACATTACAAAGTTCCGGGCCGAGGTAGGCGCTTCGGATTCAAAATACGCCGTGCGGATTACCGACATAATCAAGGGGGAAGACAACGATGACAACAATGTCTCAAGATGACATAAACGCCCTGCTCGCGGGTGTGGACTCCGGAGCCGGTCTGCCGCCGGCTGCCGTCGAAGCAAGCGCCGCCCCCGCCGCGCCTGTCGGCAGCCCCGACATGCTGCCGCACGACCCTCTGCCGGACAGTCAGTTTTCGCTGGATAACCCCGACTGGCAGCTGACCGAGGAGGAAATCGACGTACTTGGCGAGGTCGGCAATGTCTGCATGGGCGCCGTTGCGACGACGATGTATATGATGCTCGACCGCAAGTGCGACATTACTACCCCAAAGGTCAGCGTCCACACGACGCAGGAGGTGCTTGCCGAGTACCGCACGCCGTTTGTCGTCGTCGCCGTCGAATATGTCGAGGGCATTGACGGCCGCAATATGCTGATGATAAAAGACCATGACGCCGCGCTGATAACCGACCTGCTGCTTGGCGGAGACGGCAATGTGCCCGAGCCTGTCGAGCTTAGCGAGCTGCACATCAGCGCCATAAGCGAGGTCATGAACCAGATGATCGGCGCGTCAGCCACCGCTATGAGCAAGATGCTCAACATGCCGGTCAACATCTCCCCGCCGGAGTCTATTCACATAGCCGAAAACGACGACGTCGGGCAGTATCTCGACCAGAGCACCGTGGTAATAAAAATCGAGTTCTCTATGGAGATAGAAGGTCTGCTTAAAAGCCAGCTGCTGCAGCTGCTGCCGTTCTCGCTGTGCCGCAGCCTTGTCAGCAAGGTCAAGCAGGTCGCCATCAGCGGCGACGAGCCGGAATCCTCTCCGCTGATGTATTCCCCATCGCCCAGCCAGATTCAGCATGCGCCGGCGCCGGCGCCGCAGTCTCAGCCGCCTGCCGGGTATCCCCCGCAACAGTACGCGCCCCCGCAGCAGTATCCGCCGCAGCAGTATCCGCCGCAGCAATACCAGCAGCCGTATCCGCCTCAGCAGTACCAGCAGCCGTACTATCCGCCGTACGAGCAGCCCTACCCGCAGCAGCCTGTGCCGCAGCCGGGCAACCTCGTCGATGTGCGTCCGATGCAGTTCCAGTCGTTCGACGCCGGCAAGGGCGACCAGACGCTGCCGGTGCAGGGCATGGACCTTGTGCATGACATACCTCTTCAGGTGACGGTTGAGCTGGGCAAGACGAAAAAGACGATAAGCGAGATACTTGAGTTCGGCCGGGGAAGCGTCATAGTGCTGGACAAGAGCATCGGCGAGGCCGTCGAGGTGCTTGTCAACGGCAAACTGATCGCCAAGGGCGAGGTGGTCGTCATCGACGACAGCTACGGCGTGCGCATAACCGAGATACTTAACCGCTGAATTATATAACAACCGCTGTGCCGGCAAGGTGATTGCCGGCACGCGGCAACTCCAAACGAAAAACAAGGTCAGGAGGTGAGCCTGCTGATAAAGCATATCAAACGTGCCGCGGCGCTGCTTCTGGCGCTTGTTTTGCTGCTTACCGCCGGGCTTTACCTTGTGGCAAACCAGGCGGCCGTCGCCGCCTTTTCGCACAGCCTGCTCGAGCCGGTTTTTAATGCCGTCCGCGGCCGGCCGGTTTACGCGCCGGACGGCACGGTTCTTGTCACGGCGCTGTCGAACCGCCCGGGCAACGCGACTGGTACGCAGAATACGGCGGCCAGAGCCGAGCCTGCCGAGCTTGATTTTGCGGCGCTGCCGCTCTTCCCGTTTTCAAACCTGCTTGACGTGATACCGCAGGACTGCCTGCAGGTGATATATGTGCTGTCTCAGGGCAGCGGGGGCAATGTGTGGCTTGCCGAAAAAAGCGGCGGGACTTGGTACACCGTCGCGGGGCCGCTTTACTGCGCCGTGGGCGAAGGCGGGCTGACCGCCGAAAAAACAGATATAGACACAAAAACACCGCTCGGCTGGTTTTCGCCCGGCAAGCTGTATTGCGGCGGACAAGTAAGCGCGCTGTGGCCGCAGGTCGGCCTCGGCAGCGGGGATATTTGGGTAACCGACGCCGCCTCGCTTTACTACAACATGCTTGTCAAATCCGGCTGGAATGTCACGGTTCAGGGGCATCTGCCGCTTGACGGCGGCACAAGGCTTGATTTGGGGCACAACGCCGCGTGCATACCGGGGCGCGGCGCCGGCGTGTTTATCATGTCTGGCGACACCTCGTCGCCAAGCGGCGGGTCAATTGTGCTTGGCGACGGGGATATGCAGCGCATAACGCGCTGGCTTGACCCCGCCAAAGCGCCGCTGGCCGGTGTATTTTCCGCTGTCTACGCCGGGTGGACCGTGCAAAACGGCATGCCGGAAGGCTTTGTGCGGTTGACCGAGGCCGTGCCCGGTGCGCTTGAGGATGCGCGCTACGCGGGCAGCGACAACTTTATGGGCAAACCGATAGCGGGTTACCTCGGCAAGCGCGTCATAGTGTCTCTGCCGGTCGCCGAGGCGCTGCGCAAGGCGCAGACCATGCTGGAGGAACAGGGCTTCGGGCTGCTTGTTTACGACAGCTACCGCCCGCAGCGCGCCGTTGCCGATATATTCAACTGGCTGCGTGACGATTCGTCGCCCGGGCTGAAAGAGGCGTACTATCCCGACCTTAAAAAAAGCGAGCTTCCCGGCAGATATCTTGCCGAATACAGCCCGCACCGCCGCGGCATCGCCGTTGACCTGACTGTTGTCTCGCTGGAGACCGGCCAGCCGCTTGACATGGGCACGCCGTTTGACTTCTTCTCCCCCGCCTCATGGTACGCAAGCCGGTTGATTTCGGTGCAGCAGGGCGAGAACCGCAAGCTGCTACGCGACGTGATGACGGCGTGCGGCTTTGAGCCTTATGACCGCGAATGGTGGCACTTCAACCTCATATCGGGCAAGACGAACAAGACGGTCTACGACTTCGTCATCCCGCAGTAACGCGCGGCGGGTAATTATTTGCATTTTTGCGCTGGTGCGGCTTATTTCGCCGGCATATGTACGCAAAACCGCATCCGGCAGACTAAGTTGCCGAAAAAACACAAAAAAATATATCAAATTATCACTAAATTATGTATACTGAAAATAGGCGTTTATGCGCCTTATACCTGCGCGTTAAACAGCTGATGTTTGCGGGGCAGATGGCTAATGATGAGAGGGTCGTGAAGGTCAATGGCAAAAAAGGAAAACAATATTCTTCTTGAGACCGGTACAAATGAACTTGAGATTTTGGAGTTTACCGTCGCGGGCAACCGTTTTGGTATAAACGTCGGCAAAATCACCGAGCTTGTGCAGGCGCTGCCTGTGCAGCACATGCCTCACTCTCACCCGTGTGTCGAGGGTGTCGTCAAGCCGAGGGATGTGATGTATACCGTCGTCGATTTGGCGCAGTACCTCGGCCTGCCGCCGTCGCCCGCCCCCGAAAAGGATATATTTATCATCTCGCACTTTAACAGAATCAGCATTGCGTTCCACGTACACGGCGTAGAGAGCATCCATCGCCTGTCGTGGACGTGCATAGAAAAGCCCGACGAGCTTATATTCGGCGGGCAGGAGGGTGTTATCACCGGCATATTCAAGCTTGGCGCAAACATCGTATCGATACTTGACTTTGAAAAAATCGCTTTCGATATCAACCCCGACATGAGCATGAAGGTCAGCGATATCACCCCTAGCGACGCGCCGGAGCGCGCCTCGCGCCCGATACTTATCGCCGAGGATTCCGGCCTGCTTCGCAAGCTGATAATCCAGTCTCTGTCGGCCGCCGGCTACACACACATCATCTCAACGTCCGACGGCGAGGAGGCGTGGAACTACCTGCGCGATATCAAATCGCACTCCGACTTCATCCAAAGCGAAGTCTGCTGCGTCATCACCGACATCGAAATGCCGAAGATGGACGGGCACCGCCTGACGAAAATGATAAAGTCCGACCCGGTTCTGGGCGTGCTGCCGGTTATAATATTCTCGTCGATGATTGATGAGAATATGGAGAAAAAAGGCCTCGAAGTCGGCGCCGACGCGCAGATTTCCAAGCCGGAAATCGTCAGGCTTGTCGGCCTGCTTGAGCAGCTTATCCACATACCGGGGCAGGATGCATAGCGTTTATATTTAATACGCGGCAGAGAAAAGACGTTTGTCATCAACAGGCTAAAGGGGGCGCCGCGGCGCCCCCTTTATTTGCCATATCTGTTGTCCGCGGCACTCTATCCAAAAAAGTTCTTGCCGAAATGGCGCGTCATCGTTGTGTATCCGTTGCGCTCGTAAAAAGCGTGGGCCGCTGTACGCTGAAAGCCGCTGAGAAGCATAATGCCTTTAACCCGGTTAGCTTTTGCATAGTCCTCAATATATTTTATCAGCTTTGTGCCGATGCCTTTGTTCTGATACTCTTTCTTCACGACCAGACCCTGGATATACAAATATGCCTCTTCGGAAAACACCCAAAGCATCGCCAGCGCCGAAATAAAGCCGACGACATTGCCATCCAGCACAGCGACAAAAGATTTGTAGCTGTCATCGTTTTTAACCCTTTCAAAAAACGGCACAACATGCTCTCCGCCTATATTGCCGCCAAAATCATTGACTAAAAGCGACGTTACCGCGGCGTAATCCCTCTCTTCAATCCCGCGAACCGTGATATCCATACTCCCTCCAAACGGTTAATATTTGTCGGCCGGGGCAATACTAAAACGCAAAGCCGGCTGACGCCGCGTTCCCGCTCCCGGCGCCCGGGCGGGGGACATTGGCGTCGTTTGCTTTTGCCTTCGCTCATTGCTTCACGCCCGGTTTGTATGCGGCTATCATACCGCGTTTTCCCAAAAATCGCAAGACGAAAAAAAGCACCCCGCGGCGTCGCCGCGGGGTGGTGAGCTTTATTTTGCAGCTGTGGGGAATTAATACTCCTTGCCGCTTCTAAGCAGAACCTTGCCGCCCATCTTGCCGGTGACGACGCCGTCCTCTACAGACATGACGCCGTTGACAAAGACATATTTGATGCCCTCGTTGGGGATATCGGCGCAGCCGTAGTCGGCGCGGCCGGCTATGGTGTCAAAGTCAAATACTACAAGGTCGGCGTCCTTGCCCTCGGCCACATTGCCCTTGTCTGCAAAGCGCGCAGCCTCGGCCGCCTGGCCGGTGAAACGGTTGACGCACTCCTCAAGCGAGTAGAACTTCCTGTCGCGGCAGAACTCGCCAATCAGCTTGGGGAATGTCGCGACGCCGCGGGGATGCCCTGTCGCCGTCTTCATCTCTTTGGGCATCTGGCCGCCGTCTATCCCGCCCATTGTGTTCTTATACGCCAGAATATTCTCCATATCCCACATGCTTATCATGCGGTAGATGGCGCCTACTTCGCCGTTGACCTCCACCATCAGGTCATACATGTCCTCATACGGGTCCTTGCCCTCGCGCTCGCCCAGCTCAACCAGCGTCAGGCCGTTGATTTCCGGCTTTTTCTCGCTGTCGATGATAACGCCCTCAAGCGTCGAGCCGTAGATGAGGTTCTCGAAATCCGTGCCCGGCTTTTTAAGCGTCTCGGTGATTTCGGCCCGCACGGCGGGGTCTTTAAGCTGCTCAACAAGCTTCTCCATGCCGCCGCTGGCGTACTTTGGCGGAAGCGCCGACATAAGGCTTGTCGCGCCGCCGTCGTACGGATACTGGTCAAGGTATACCGTCAACCCCTTGGCCTTGGCCTCCTCAATAAGGCGCAGCGTCTCGACGCTCTTGCCCTTGTTGTGCCTTCCGGCTATTTTGTGGTGGGATATCACGACAGGCAGATGCGCTTTTTCGGCGACATTTATCGTCTCGATGACCGACTCGACAACCCGGTCACCCTCGCTGCGCATATGCGAGGTGTACATGCCGTCCTCAAACTCGGCTACGACGGCGCACAGCTCCTCAAGCTCCTCGGGGGTCGAATAGTTGCCCGGCGGGTATATCAGGCCGGATGACAGACCCATAGCGCCGTCCTCCATAACCCGGCGAAGCACGTCCTTCATCCTGGCCATCTCCTCGTCAGTCGGCTTGCGGTTGTCATATCCCATAACATAGTCGCGCAGCGTGCCGTGGCCGATGAACGACGCTATATTTGTCGGCATAGGCATCTTCTTCAGCTCGTCAAGGTACGCCTTATAGGTGCCGCCGGCGGCCTTCATTTCCTCAACCTGCTCCGGCTTGGCCAGATAGCCGACGGCCGACGCTTTGCCGTTAAAGGGCGCTATCGACACGCCGCAGTGGCCGGCAATTTCCAGCGTTATGCCCTGCTCGAGAATGTTCGCCGAGTCGAAGTTCATAAGAACCGTCAGGTCGGAGTGCGAATGCCAGTCGATGAACCCCGGCGCGACAATAAGGCCGGTGACATCAAGAACCGTCTTCGCCTCGGCGGCGGGTATATCTTTCCTGACGGCGGCGATTTTATCGCCGGTGACGGCGACGTCGGCCTGAAAGCGCGGCTTGCCGCTTCCGTCGACAACCGTGCCGTTTTTAAGCAGCAGATCGTACATAGTGTATGCCTCCTATATTTTGATGAACCGGATGGGCGCCACGGCCTCTTTCTCAATCTGAACCTCGACGGCGGTCATTATATCGCCGTTTCGCGCAAAGAGAACATCGGGGCACGAGCCGACCATATCGGCGCCCATAAGGATAAACGCGTCGCCGCCTTTATAGCGCAGCGGCACAGCCGTGCCGAGTATCATAAGCGCCGGCTTGCCGTCGTCCTGCACGGCGACTTCGATAACACCGTAAGCCTGGTGGACATACTTGCCGGCATAGGGCTTGGCGTCGGCCAGCGGCTTTTCCTCACCGACACCGGCCAGCAGCGCCTCGACCTCTTTTTTGCCGGCCGCCGTCATGTCGGCAACCGCCGCTATGTAGTTTGCGTCCCAATCGATTTCGCTAAGGCCGAGTACCGCGTCGAGGAATTTATAGGAAACCGATATAACAGACTGTGTGCTGTTAAGGTTGGCCAGCGCCGAAAACACAATATTCTTGCCCGGCACAAAGCCCTGCAGAGATTTGAATCCGTTTATCGTGCCGCCGTGATGCACAACCCTGTTGCCGCGATAGCTCTCGCTGAACCAGCCCTGGCAGTAGCTCATCAGCTCAACCTCGGGGAACTGAATCGGCGTAAGCTCTCCGGCGCGCATTACCATGTGCGGCGTGTGCATATCGTCCAGACGAGCCTTAGACAGCACATTCTCGTTGCCGTTCAGGCGGAAGTCAAGCCACTTAAGCATGTCGCTTGTGCTGGAATATATCGTGCCGCAGCCTCCGACGCTTTTGGCGTAGTTGTACGGCACGCGGGCGTTTATGCCGTCTTTCTGGCCGTAGGGCCTCGCCTTGCGGCGGTCGGTATCGGGCACCATATCACCGGTGGCCCATGTCTCGTTCATGCCCAGCTTGTCAAAGATTCTCTCCTTAACGAACTGCTGCCACGGCATACCGCTAAGCACCTCGGTAAGCACGGTCGCCAGCACAAACATGTGGTTCTGGTAGTGGAAGCGGTACCTCGGCTTGAACGCCGGGGGCAGGAACGCGAGGCCGCGCACATGGTCCTCCATCGACGCCTCGGGGCGGTTGAGCCATGTCAGGTCGTGCCTCGGCATACCGGTTCTGTGGCTTAGCGCGTCGCGCGTTGTCAGGTTCTCGGTCATATACGGGTCGTACATGCGGAACCACGGCAGATACGTTTTTACCGGCAGGTCAAGGTCAAGCTTGCCCTCGTCGGCAAGGATGTTCAGGCAGGTGGCGATAAACGCCTTAGATGCCGAGCCGATGCTGTACACCGAATGCTCGTTCGCTTCAATTTTCTCCTCAAGGTCGCTGCATCCCACAGCGCTGTGGTATTCCTTGCCGTCGACCATAGCCGAAAATGAAATCGACGGGAGGTTGTACGCCTTGCTTGTCGCCAGGACAATTTGATCGATTTTTTTCTGAAGCTCTTTACTCTCCATAAGAAACACTCCCTGTTTATTCGATATTGGATATAATGCTCACGCCGCCCGGATAAATGCGATATCGGGCGGCGTGTCAATTATATTTAGTATAATTACGCCATGATATTACATCTGGTATAGTAAATAAATCACGACGCCGCCGACGATAACGCCGAGCACGGCCGAAACGGCGAACACTGTATATATCTTGCGGTCGATTTTTCTCTCGCTTGCCGTTTTCGGCTTGCGGTCAATCTGCAATATTCTGGGTATAAACGGGTTATTCACGGTTTCACCTCGGCTTTATCAGCCAATTACCTGCTCGATTACGCGAAGCGCGTTTGCGCCAAGTATACCTTTCACCTCGCGCTGCGTAAAGCCGCCTGCCAAAAGGGCTTCGACAAACTGCGGCAGCATAGCGTGCGACGGCACGACGTCAAAGTTTCGTCTAAGCATATCCCTGTTCTGCCCTGTCGAAAGGCGGTCGCACTGGTCAAAGCCGATGCACAGGCTCTGCGCGCCGGCAATCGCCTTTTCGTGCTGCATGTGGCGAACCATCATCTCCATGTCGGCGCTTTCCGGGCTGTCGACGTTGACAAGCAGGCTGGCGCAGTTTATTCCTATCACGCCGCCGCAGCTGCCGATGGCGGCAATCTGCGCGTCGTTTATGTTGCGCGGCGTGTTGCTCAGCGCCCTTGCGCATGTGTGCGTCGCGATGACCGGCTGCTTCTGCCCGCGCATAACCTCGTCGAAGCCTACGTCGTTGATGTGGGCAAGGTCGATGAGCACGCCCATCTCCCGTGCCATATCGACAAGCTTGACGCCGCTCTCGGTCAGGCCGTAGCCGACATAGTCGTATTCGAAGAAGCGGCTGCCGTCCGCCGCCCAGTTCGGGCGGCTCCAGCACAGCCCCAGCATACGAACGCCGAGGTTATAGAACACGCGCAGCATATCGGGGTTTCCGGCCATCGGCTCGGCCCCCTCGAACGCCAGCATGACCGCCAGCTTGTTCTCGCGCTTGGCGCGGCGGATGTCATCGGCGCATGTCGCCAAAAAGAACTCACCCTCGCATTCGCTGAGCTCGGCATAAAATGCCGCAAGCTGGGCCATCCCGGCTTCAAGGTCTGCCTTCGGCTCCGTAGCATCGACATAAAGTGACGACACTACACATGTCAGCCCGCCCTGCTTAAACGACGGCAGATACACGCGGCGAATGACATCGGTCTCCCCCGCCGCGCGATGACGCGCGACGTCAAGCAGCAGGTCAAGGTGAGTGTCAATTACGATAGATTCGCCAATTAGTTCGCCAATTGTCATCTTTTGCCCGCCCCTCTGGTGAGGATGCACGACACAAAATGGCCTCCGCCGATATCTTCAAGCGGGATATTTTCCTTTGTACAGTCTTCGCAGCTGTGCGGGCAGCGCGGGGCAAAACGGCAGCCCGGCGGCGGGTTGATGGGGTTTGTGACCTCTCCGCGGATGATATCGCGCGTGCGGCCTTTTGTCTTAAGGTTCGGCTTGAGTATGGCCGACAGCAGCGCCTGTGTATACGGATGCGTCGGGTTCGTAAACAAATCCTTGGACGGCGCGCGCTCGACACACTGGCCGAGGTACATAACGGCGATTTCGTCCGAGATATGCTTGACAACGCTGAGGTCATGCGTGATGAACATGTATGTCAGGCCCATCTCGTCCTGCAAATCCATCAGCAGGTTCAAAATCTGCGCCTGAATCGAAACATCCAGCGCCGAAACAGGCTCGTCGCATACGATAAACTTTGGGTTAAGCGCCAGCGCGCGGGCCACGCCGATACGCTGACGGCGTCCTCCGTCAAGCTCGTGCGGGTACGAATACGCAAGGCGGTCGGCAAGGCCGACGGTCTCCATAAGCTTGAACACGCGCGTATAGATCTCGTTCGTGCTGCCAAAGCCGGGGGTAATCATCATCGGCTCGGCGATAATTTCGCTGACGCACATGCGCGGGTTAAGGCTGGAATACGGGTCCTGGAAGATAATCTGCATCTGCTGGCGCATCTTCTTCATCTGCTGCTTGCTGAACGCTGCGATGTCGTTGCCGTCGAACAGCACCTTGCCGCCGGTCGGCTCGAGCAGGCGAAGCACGGTGCGCCCAAGCGTAGACTTGCCGCATCCCGACTCACCGACGACGCCGAGTGTCTCTCCGCGGTTTATTCGCAGGTTTACGTCATCTACGGCGTGCAGCGGGCCGGCTGCGGTCTTGAAGTATTTCTTCAGGCCGATTGTTTCAATAAGAGGTGTACTCATTTGCCTGCCTCCTTACCGTCGCCGAACAGGTGGCAACTTATGCTGTGTGTGCCGCGGGTGACGCTGACAGGTATATCCGTCTTACATTTATCAAAGCAGCGCGGGCAGCGCGGATGAAACTTGCACCCCTCCGGCAGGTTTGTCGGGTCCGGCATAAGCCCGTCAATCGGGCGCAGGCGCGCCTCCTCGACATCAAGGTCCGGTATCGACGCGAACAGACCGACGGTGTACGGATGGTGATCGGCTGCCTCGAAGATATCGGCGGCCGTTCCGTTTTCGATTATCTCTCCGGCGTACATTATGGCGACATTGTCGCATGTCTCGGCGACAACGCCGAGGTCGTGGGTAATCAGAATCATCGATGTGTCTAGCTTGTCCTTCAGCTCGGCCATCATCGACAGCACCTGGGCCTGGATCGTCACGTCAAGCGCGGTTGTCGGCTCGTCGGCGATAAGCAGCTCGGGGTCGCACGCCAGCGCGATTGCAATGACGACGCGCTGCTTCATGCCGCCGCTGAACTGGTGGGGATAATCTGCCTTGCGCTTGGCCGGTATACCGACCAGCTCAAGCATCTCGTCGACGCGCGCCGCTATCTGCGCCTTGCTGCGGCCGTCGTGGTTGTGAAGCTCAAGCGCCTCGGCTATCTGCTTGCCAACCGGGATAACCGGGTTAAGGCTTGTCATCGGGTCCTGGAATATCATCGATATCCGCTCGCCGCGGATTGTACGCATATCGGCCTCGGTCAGCGCCAGCAAATCCTTGCCGTCAAAGATGATTTTGCCTGCGGTTATTTTGCCTGTGCGCTCGGGCAGCAGACGCAGCAGCGTAAGGGCCGTTGTCGTCTTGCCGGCGCCTGTTTCGCCCACTATACCAAGCGTCTGCTTGCGCGCAAGGCGCAGGTTTACGCCGTTTACGGCGCGTACAGTTTCCTCGTCGGTATGGTATTCCACCTGCAGGCCGGTCACTTCAAGAAGGTTATTCATATCACTCATATTCCCATGCCTCCTAGTTCTTCAGTCTGGGGTCGAGCGCATCGCGCAGGCCGTCGCCGATAAGGTTAAGCGACAGCGCCGCCAAAGAGATCGACAGCCCGGGGAACAGCACGAGGTATGGCTGATTTCTCATATGCTCTCTCGCGTCGGCGAGCATCGCCCCCCACTCCGGCTTCGGCGGCTGGATGCCCATACCGAGGAAGCTGAGGCTGGCCGCCGAGATAATCATGCCGGCGACCGACATAGTCGCCTCTACGATGATGGGGCCGATGGCGTTGGGGATGATATGGCGGGCGATTATACGCATGTCGCCCATGCCGCACGCCTTTGCCGCCTCAATGTACTCCTGCCCGACGACGGTCAGTATCGCCGAGCGTATTATCCGGGTGAAGCCCGGCACGCTGGCCACCGTAATGGCGATGAGCAGGTTTGTTATTGTTGTGCCCAGCGCCGCGATAATGGCCAACGCCAGCAAAATCGCGGGTACGCACATCAGCATATCCATGATTCTCATAATAAGGTTGTCGACCGTGCCGCCAAAATAGCCCGACGCCGCGCCAAGGAACCCGCCGACGATTAGCGAAATAGCGGTCGTCGCAATACCCAGCGTAAGCGAGATACGTCCGCCGTGGACTATCCTCGCAAACACGTCGCGCCCGACGTGGTCGGTGCCGAACCAATGCTCGGACGACGGAGGCGACAGCCTGTTGCGGCTTTGCGCTATGGCAACGGAGTCATAGTCGGCTATGACATCGGCAAACACCGCCGCAATAACAAACACCATTATGACGCAAATGCCAATCATGGCAAGCTTGTTTTTGCGCATACGCTTCCAAATCTCTTTGGCCTGGCTCTTTTTCTTGCGTTTTACCTCTACAGGCTCGCTCGAGCCTGTCTTGTTATTAATGTCAGACATATTCAATATCCCCCTCAGCTAAGATACTTTGCCTTGATGCGCGGGTCGATATAGGCGTAGATGATATCGACTAGCAGCAGTATAAGGCAGAACAGCACGGCTAGGAATATAATGGATGCCATGACCTGAGGGATGTCCTTTTGTCTGATTGAGATGACAACAAAGTTGCCAAGGCCGGGCATACCAAAAACGGCCTCGACAAGCACGGTGCCGCCCAGCATGGCACCGAAACGGATGCCAAGCGACGTGATGACCGGCAGCAGCGCGTTTTTAAGCGCGTGGCCCCAAATCACCTTGCTCTCGGTCGCGCCCTTGGCGCGCGCCGTACGCACATAGTCCTGCCGAATCGTCTCAAGCATTGTCGAGCGCGTAAGCCTCAACAGTCCGGCGGCGCCCGGCAGCGTCATCATTATTGTGGGCAGCACAAAATACTTCGCCGTGCCGATACCGCTGGACGGCAGCCATCCCAGCTTAAGCGAGAACAGCAAAATCAGCATCAGCCCCAGCCAGAAGCCCGGTATAGCCGCCATAAACAGCGCGACCGTCGTGCTTACAACGTCGACCAGCGAGTACTGTTTGACGGCGGACAGTATCCCAAGCGGAATACCCACCAAAGCCGAGAAGAACACGCCGAGAAAAGCCAGCTTGACAGATGTCGGGAACCTGGCGAATATCTCGTCAAACACAGGGCGCTTCGAGCTGTAGGACTTGCCGAAATCCCCCTTCAGCGCGTCGCCGATATAATCGACAAAACGCACGGCGAACGGCCGGTTGAAGCCAAGCTCCTCGTTCAGCGCGTCAACCTGCTCCTGCTTGGCCTGCATGCCAAGTATCATACGTCCCGGCGTTCCGGGCGTAAGCGCCATGATGCCGAAGACGATGAATGTGACGCCCAAAATAGTGGGAATCAGCAGCAACAACCGTTTCAAGACATACTTGTACATCGTTTTCCCCCTCCGAAAGCGGTAGACGGCGGCATACGGTGTGTTGCGTGCACCGCATTATACTAAGGCCGCTCTCGCTTTTGTTTATGCGCCTCGGACATGGCAAAATGACAGGATTTTGTCGGTGCCTTAGTCCGGGGCGCAATTTAATCACAGCTAAAAAAAGCTTGGTATTATAGTATTATAAATATTCTTTTTTGTCAATCTTGCATTTATTCAAAGCGTTTTTTTTGATTTATTCTACATTTTGCACAGAATTCTGCATCTTAAATAGGCGTTATTTCACAAAAAATCTGCCTTTTCGGCAGCAAGTCGCCTGTAAAATTAAGTGTAAATAATAAATTTTACAAATTGTTGACACAACCGAAATAGAATTATATAATTACTGTGTTTATTCCTATGAATAAAATAACGCAGTAATTCACTGGAAAATTTTTTTGGAGGAGAAACCATGAAGAAAAGACTTATCTGCGGGCTGCTTGCAGCTGCGATGATTGTCGCTTTGGCGGCGGGCTGCACACAGGGCGGAGGCGCAGCAAAGAGGGATGACATCAAGATGTTCATCAACGGCGACATCTCTACGCTTGACCCGGCAAACTCCGGCACAATCGTCAATGCCCAGGTTATGATTGACATCTACGACTGCCTGTACAAGGCGCATCCCGACCACTCGGTCGAGCCGTGGCTGGCGGAAAGCTATACAGTCAGCGACGATTCGCTGACGTATACATTCAAGCTCAACAAGGGTGTCAAGTTCCACAACGGCGACGAGCTTAAGGCCAGCGACGTCGTGTTTACATTCAACCGCGCCATGACCTCGCCGTATCAGATGAGCGCCGTAGATCAAATTGAATCTGTCAGCGCGTCGGACGATTATACGGTTGTATTTAAGCTGAAGAATATCTATGCCCCGTTCATGGAGATTTCGATTTGCAATACCCCGATATGCAGTGAAAGAGCTGTCACCGAGGGCGGAGATGCCTATGGCGAAAAGCCTGTCGGCACCGGCCCGTACAAGTTTGTCAAACACGAGGCCGCAAGCCTTGTCACCCTCACCCGCTTTGACGACTATTTCAAAGGCCCCGCCGCTATCAAGGATGTCACCTACAGGGTCATCGTTGACAGCAACACCTCGACTGTGGCCGTGCAGAACGGCGAAATCGATTTCGGCGCCTTCCTTCCCACCGCTTATGAAAACATAAAGTCCGACGAAAAGCTGAACCTCTATGAGGGCATGGGCGGCCACTTTTATTATGTAATGATGAACAACGAGGTTGCTCCGTTTGACAATATCAAGGTCAGGCAGGCCATCAACTACGCCATCGACCGTGACTTCATTCTGGATGCCTGCCTCGACGGCCTCGGCAACCCGACCTCGACAATCCTCGCTCCCGCCGTTTTCGGCTACAGCCCCGATGTCAAGCAGTATGAGTACAATGTGGAAAAGGCCAAGCAGCTTCTGGCCGAAGCCGGTGTGCAGACGCCGTATGACGCCGGTACATTCAAGACAATCGGCGCCGGCAGCTTTGTCACCATCGCCACCGTCATGCAGGGCTTCCTGCACGAAATCGGCATAGAGGTCGAAGTCGAGCAGCTTGAGCAGAACGCCTATATCGAGCAGTTGCTCGTCGGCGACTTTGGTCTGGGTGTTATGGGCATCGACTGCGGCCTTGACGCCGACGCATACGGCGACCTGTTCAAGCCGGAGCAGATGGACGGCGGCAACAACATGGGACGTTACCAGAACCCGGAGGTCACAGAGCTGTTCGCCCAGGGCCGCGCCACACTGGACCCGGACGAGAGGCTTGCCATCTATAAGGAAGTATTCAATATAGTCGGCGAAGAAGCCGCTTACGCCCCGCTGTTCAACGCCATTCGTATGTTCGCCTACAGCAAGGATCTCGAAATCAGCGAGATTACCCCGATGTATGTGCGCGCCTACGACATGAAGTGGAAATAAGCAAATTGTTTTAACGCCCGACCCCTCCGCGGCAGCCGCCGCGGAGGGGTTTTTATTCCGGCGGCGGGTTGTCAATCAGGGCCAAACCATTTGCCGGGGGCCGGCGCCTGCCAAAACGCCGCTGCGCGGGCTGACAGCCTCACGCCGGCACGGCCCTGAATCATAACCTCCGCCGCTGCGCCTATATAATTCATCGCCGCATGTTATCCATATAAAGTATATATGGATAACGTGCTGTACCATATATTCCAAACAGGCCGCCGAGCACTGAGAAATCAAGGTTTATGTTGACAATTGGCAAAACCCGGCGTACACTAAAGATGTATAAATGCGCCCATTGGGGATGATGACATGTATGTAGGCACACACAACAACAGCTATTACAACTCGGTATTCGGCGCTCGGCCCTCGGCCGGCTCCGTCTATTCGTCGTACTCGGCGGGCAAATCCAGGGCGGCGGACGCATACAAGGTCTTTGGCCGTCTGTATTCTTCCTCCGATGTTTCGTCCTCCGCGCTCAGCTATGTCAAAAACATCAAATCGGGCGCGCAGGGTATAAACAAAGCCGTCTCGGCGCTTGGTGTTTCTTCGCTGCACGCCTCGCAGGGGCTGCGCTCGTCCGACCCCGAAAGCCTTGCCGTATCAAGCGCCGCCAATGCCGACAGCACAAAGGCTGCTGCCTCCGTCAGCATCGAGCGCGTCGCCACCGGGCAGGAAAATATCGGCACAGCGCTGTCATCAAAGGCTCTCGCCGGCGGCGGGGGTACGCAGCAATTCGCCATCGAAGTGGGCGACAAGCTGCACAGGTTCTCGGTCGATATCTCATCCGGGGACACAAACGAGACGATGCAGACAAAGCTCGCCGGCGCGATAAACGCCCTCGGCATCGGTGTCACGGCCTCTGTCAGCAAAGACAGCGCACGGGGCACAAGCACGCTTACGCTCTCCGGCGATGTGAGCAAGGCCGGCTCGACAGGCACATTTAAGCTTGCCGATACATCCGGCACCGCGCTTATGCGCGCCGGTGTGACGCAGCAGACAAAGGCGGCGCAAAGCGCGCTGTATTCTGTCGACGGCGCGCAGAAAACATCGTCGTCAAACGTCGTCGACCTTGGCGGGGGCGTCACCGGGACGCTTAAGAAGGCTACGACGCAGGCTCTGTCGCTGTCGCGCGGGCTTGACGCGTCGGGCTCTATATCAAAGGTGCGCGATTTGGCAAACAGCTACAACGCGCTGTACTCCGCCGCGCTGGAAAATACCGATGATACAAAGGCGAACGCGCTGTTCAGCAAGATGGTCGGCGCGTCTCGCGTCTATGCCGGCACGCTGTCGCAGCTTGGCATCAACTTTGATGACAGCGGCAGGATGACGCTGGACGAGACAAAGCTTCAGCAGTCGGCCGACAGCGGCGCACTGGCGGCGTTCTTCACCGAAAACCGCGGCACAAACTTCGGCTATACCAACCAGCTCAAGCGCATCGCCGACGATGTCACCAACAACACGCAGCGCTATGCCAGCGCGTCTTCATTCACGGCCGGCGGCACGTCATCGGCCGGCACACTTGGCGACATACGCGCGGGCAGCGTCAACTACCTGGCCGAAAGCCTTATGGGCGGCGCGTCGCCGTCCGGCTGGCTGTTCGACTTCGCGCTGTAGCCGGAGGCGTTACCGCACGGCTGGTACATACGGCTTCACGGCATTGCCCGTCCCACCTGAAAGTATTTTAAAACACCCTCTAAATCAACAGATTTAGAGGGTGTATCACACTCGCGCTTAGCGAAGGCCGCTCGCAAGCGATATCGCGCGGCGGGCCTGCCCCCCGCCGATATGCTGTTTTGCCCGCTAAACCGCAAGGTACCGGCACATGCCAAACCTGTCAATGGCAGTCGCGCAGCATTTGCTCCGCAGAACTTCATGAACCGGGCTGACAACAACGCCGCCATTAATCAAAATATCAAAGGCGCCGCGAAAGCGCGGCGTTTACATATCTCACGCCCTGTTTCGGAACATCATTTGATATTGATAAAAATCAATGCCGTACTCATGCGCCTCGCCGCAGCGGGCAAAGCCGTTTTTTTCATACAGCGCCTGCGCGGCCGGGTTTGCCTTGCCAACAAGCATAATAATGCCGTCGTACCCGCTGCGCGCGGCTGCTTCAATGACATTTTTTAGCAGCAGCGTGCCGATCCCGCGGCTGTGATATTCCGGCGCCACGCCCACGCGCGCAAGCTCACACGGCTTTTCCGCTGCCCACACAAGGTGTGAAAGTTCATCAAACTCCCCAAAAGAGGCGACGGCAATTATCTCATCTCCGCTCTTAAGGCAATACAGGCTTCCGCTCGCAACATCGGCCTCTGCTGTCTCGATGTCGGGGTAATCCTCACTCCACGAGCAACCGGCGAGGCCTATCAAGCTGTGATAGATGTCGACGACTCTCGTGATTTCGCCGCACTTAACCTGTAAAAAATCATAATCCATAGCGATTGCTCTCCCAGCCCTGTTTATGCCGCAAACTACAATGTACTATACCATAAGCGCGAAACGCGTTGGTATAATGTGTCATGCTTTTCCGTTGCTCGCAAAGCGGGCAGAAAAGCGACAAAAATTAATGTGCAGTAGCCGTCTGCGGCTATTATACCATATCCGGCAATAAAAAACAGGATTTAACCATACTTCTTCATCGCGCCGGCACTAAAGCGGGCGGCATAAAAACCCGATAACACTATAGAGGTGCAAGAATGGTAGATTTGCATATCCATACAACACGCTCCGACGGGCAATATACCCCGGCCGAGGTCGCGGCTTTGGCTCACCGCGCCGGGATAGAGATAATGGCCATTACCGACCATGATTCGGTCGCCGGCGTCGCCGAAGGGCGAAGCGCCGCCGAGGCGCTTGGCATCGGCTTTGTCTCCGGCATCGAAATCAGCGTAAGAGGCAACAGAGAGCTGCATATCCTCGGCTACCGCATAGACGAGCGCGACGCCGCGCTTGAGAGCATGTGCATTGAGTTTGCGCGCCTTCGCGGCGTGCGGCAGCAGCGCATCATTGATTATCTCGCGACACACGGCGTTATCATATCGCCCGCTCAGGTGCGGGCTTTAGCCGGAGACGCCGCCGTCGGCAGGCCCCATTTTGCCCGGGCGATGACCGAGCTGGGTTATGTGTCAAGCCCGCGCGAGGCGTTTGACAAATACCTCGGCACGCCGGAGTTCGACGCGGTCGAGCGCCCAAAGCCGACACCGCAGCACGGCATCGATGTAATAAGGCGCGCCGGCGGCATCGCCGTGCTGGCGCATCCAAAGCTGCTTAAGCTGGACGATACCGCTCTGGACTCGCTGGTGAAAACGCTTGTTTCAAGCGGGCTTGGGGGCATCGAGTGCTATTACGGCACACACAGCGAGTATGAGACGGCGCGTTATCTGACGCTTGCCGAAAAATACGGCCTGCTCGTCACCGGCGGGTCGGACTTCCACGGAGAGGCCGTAAAGCCTGACGTCGCGCTTGGCGCCGGCTGCGGCAGCCTGAATATCAAACCGAGTGATATAGCGGCGGCACTCTCCCGCTTCGGCGTCGCTTTTACCTGAAAAACAACGGCAACGGCAGCGGAAACGCCCCCGGCGGGGCGAAGCTGATATAAACATCACACCGCCGGAGAAACGGATGTAATTATGACCTCCGAAATCTTTGACAGCCAGTTCGGGCTGGCTGCCGACAACATTGCCGCCGGCAACGTAATGGACGGATTTACGTCGCTTGCCGACCTGTACGGCGGGTGTGACGAGCCTCAAAAGCAGATAATCTTCGACGCGCTGCTCGATGTGTTTTACACCCCAAACGAGGACGAGCTGCTGTCTAACTACACGAAAAACCGCGGGCTGCTGGCAAGCTATCCGTACTGGGAGGGGCCGCGCGCCCCCGACTTCGCGGCGCTCGATTACGTTGTATTCCCCGTGAACCGCGGCTGGGTGTTTTTGTACAGCCGCCAGCGCGACACATTTACGCCGGTCGAAATCGATTCGTACCGCGAGACAAAATATTTCTTTGAAAAATGCGGCGAAATATTTCTCGTCGAAAACGAGACGGTCGGTTTCAACCTGCGCTTTATTGTGGACAATGTCCGCGCCAGCGAGGATGTGGCGACCGACAACCACGTCTATTTCAGCTATGACGACCCCGATATGCTGTTTGCGATAATGCAAATACACGACTTCGCGCCGATTATCAAGGCGAAAAAGGCTGTATTTCTCGCAGGCGAAAAGGCGAAGGCTGCCTTCCCGTTCGACTTCAAGGCCCGCTTCGGCATAGATTATTCCGCCATGACCTTGCAGCCGGTGCGCGTTGACGAGATTGTGCGCTGCTTCTACGGCAGGGTTGTGCTTAACCAGTCGGGCACGACATTCTTCAACGATATCTTCGACTGGCATCCCGACCTTATTACATGGCCGTTTACCGACTTTGAGGATTTTCATCTGCTGTATCCCGAGCATTTCGAGGGACGCACCGTCGACGAGCTGATAGCCTCTCTGCCGGGCCTGGGCGCCGACAGCGATATGATAAAACAGATAACAAAGCTGGCCTGCGTGCGCGTGCCGAACACAAAGCCGTTTCAGCGGCGGCAGTATGTGACACGGCTGCTGAACACGCTGAAGGGGCTGTTCCCGGACGGGTACCGCCCTTCGCAGCGGGAATGGTGGACCGGCCTGATGCTGGCCTACGACTATATGTACGGACGCAGCTTCAACGGCCGCGTCGTGCCGGCGCTGATGCACTTCCCCCATTCGATGAACTTCAGCCAATACGGCAAATGGTGGGAGTTTTTCACCGAGATGACACTCGGCTATCCATACCACAGGTTTATCCTGCCCATGCGCGACATCGTCACGGCGTTCCCCGGCTCGGTAAAGCTTAAAACCGAGCGCGACGAGCACGACGAGACGCTGGACGTGCTGATAACCCAGTGCCACAACATGCAGGACCTGTTCCAGCACCCGCTTAGCCCGATATCGCTGCACGGGCGCGTGCTGAGGTTTGAGGATATAAAGCTGAACCCCGAGGCGACGATGCGCGCGACGGCGCGCTTTCTGGGCATCCCGTTCACCGAATCTCTTGTGCGCGCAACCGTCCAGGGCAAGGACCACGGCGTGTCGTTCTCGACCTCTATCAAGTCTAATGACGGCATGGACATACGTCCGGTGTATTTCTACCTTAAGGACAACACCTATATGAACGAGTTTGACAAGTACCGCATGGAATATCTGACCTTCAGCTACACGATGCCGTTCGGGTACATGACAAAGTTTTATGACGGGCGCGAGCTGACCGGGCAGGAGATGATTGACATGTTCACAAAGCCGTTTGTGTTCGAGGAAAAAATCTGGCCGGCGGACGTTACGTTTGAGTATTACAAAAATCAAATCGATATCGGGCAGGATGACCCCCCGGGCGAAGATGTCGTGTCTTTGCTGTGGCGCAGGATAAGCCGTGTCATCCCCTACTGCTTCGAAATCGAGAAAAAGCGCATCCCGACAGACGAGAACGGTGTCCGCCGCCTGCCTGTGCCGATGATAAAACCGGACGAGCAGTATATGATACGCGACACATACCTTTAAACCGACAGGAGATTGATTGAAATGAGTAAGCGGGTTTTTTGGATAACCGGCCTGTCCGGCGCGGGCAAGACGACAATCGGAATGGCTCTTTACTACCGGCTTAAGTCTTTAAGCAGCAACGTCGTTATACTTGACGGCGACATGCTTAAAGACGCGATAGACGGCAAAAACGCCGGCTATACAAACGAGGACCGCCACAGCCGCGCCGTGCGGTACTCCCGCCTGTGCAAGCTGCTGGCCGACCAGGATATACTCGTCATCTGCTGCACCATCGCGATGTTTTCAGACGTGCGCCAGTGGAACCGCGACAACATCAGTGACTATGTAGAGGTATTCCTCGACGTGCCGCGCGATGTACTGATTTCGCGCGACAGCAAGAACCTGTATGCCCGGTTTGAGGATGGCACCGAGCGAAACCTTGTCGGCTTTGACATGGATGTCGACCTCCCGAAAAACCCCGATATCACGATAAAAAACGACGGCTCGCGCACGGTTGCGCAGTGCGTCAACGAGATACTGGCCTACAGCATATCCAATGTCTCGGCCCGCCACCGCGACGAGGAGTATTGGAACAACTACTACTCGCAGCGTCTGGCCGACGAGACGCCCTCTCCGTTTGCGCGGTATGTGATGGACATGGTCGAAAAGGGCGAGAGCCTTGTCGACCTCGGCTGCGGCAACGGGCGCGACAGCCTGTATTTTTACCGCAACGGCATCGCTGTAACCGCCATGGACAAATCGTCGGTCGCCATATCGCAGATAAAGATGGCCGAGCCGCGCCTGCACTGCCTGTGCGGTGATGTCACAAAGGTCAACGAGCTGGCAAAGCGCCTTTACGACAACGCGTACAGCCGCTTTTGCCTGCACGCGCTGACGGCCGACCAGCAGCACGAATCGCTGAAGGCGGCGCATGATGTGCTGAACATGCACGGTAAGATATGGATTGAGGTGCGCGGCATATACGACACAATATACGGCCTTGGCGAAAAAATCGGCGAGCACGAGTTTGTATACGGCGGCCACGCCAGACGCTTTTTGGTGATGAGCGAGCTGACGACCGAGCTTGAGCTTCTCGGCTTCAAGGTTCACTACGCCAAGGAATCCTCCGGCTTTGCCCCTCACGGGGATGACGACCCTGTCATTATCCGCATAATGGCAGAAAAGGTAAAATAGCCCCCCTCCCCGCAAAAAGCGTGAAAAACGTGGCCGTCCGCAACCGGACGGCCACGCTATATTTATTTCTGCTTTTACCGCATGGCGTTATTTTTCCGCCGGGTTTTCTTTCTTCAGGCGCGACAGGTCAAATGTGACAAGCGGCGCGCTAAGCGCCTGCTGGTTTGTGCTCATCGTCGCCTGCATCAGCTCCTCGCGGAATATCTTCATCGTCTTCGGCGCGTCGATGCCAAGCTTAATCTTGTCGCCTTCTATGCCAAGCAGCGTGATGCGGATATCCTCACCTATAAGGATGGTCTCATTTATCTTCCTGGACAGAACCAGCATCTGCATCGCCCTCCTTTATCATCCGGCATACATAGGCAAAGATTGGGAAGCGTACGATATAATCCCCACCGCCGAGTATAATCTGTTTGGCGATGCCAAGCCGGGTGTTGATAATAAGCGGCGCCGCGAGGTTCATTGTCATCTGCTGGATATCGTCCGGTATGACGATGACCGACATCACATGCAAATCCTCCGGGCCGTTTATTTCCAGCTCCTCAACATCGGCGTCGCTTATGTTGAATGCGTAGTCGGGCACTGTCGCGAACGAGTCAAGCACCGGCAGGCAAATATCCGGCGCGGTTACGCATTGCAGCCACAATATCGGGTTGCCGTCCTCGAAGCGAAGCGTAGCGAACTGTTTGTATTCCTCAAGCCCGGGCAGCCCGTCGCGGAATGTAATAATCTTCTTCTCGTCTACCTCTACCTGCCCAAATCTGACGGTATCAATCTGCATTAATATCCACCCTTCCCACGGGCGCAGTCGTTCACGCGCCGCTTACTGATATTATATGTGTTTTTATTTTGCATTTCAATTGCTTTATTACAAGAAACCGGCGTACATCCAAACATACGCCGGTAAAGTGACTGTATGATGCCGCTGCGGTCACATGTTTATGTCAACAGCCTGCCCCGGGCCGTACAGCGGCTCCTCATCCTCGGCGATGGAAATGGTGATATGCGGCTTGTTGCGCAGGAAAATCTCCACCGAATACGGCGGCTCTACGGAAAACTCCGGCATGAACTCGGTATCCCACTCGACGATGAGCTGATGGCGTGACCAGCTGATGTTGACATGCCCCGTATCCCATTTGACCTGCGGCTTCCTCCTGGGCATAAGGCTGAGGTTAATCTCGGTCTGCGTCGCGTGGTTTTTCTGCTTGGAGAGCTGAGCCACCCGGTTGCCCGGCTTTGTGACGTCGCCCAAAAACTCGCCGTCCCGCGATATTGTGCTGACAGATCTCATCGTATCGGCGTATGCGCTGTCCCTGATACTTTTCGCCAGAGGCGCAGGCCTTTTAAGCCCCGATTCTCCGTATACTTCCTGCCAATCTATCTCAAAGCTCGGGCCGACGCTTTCGACAGTCATCTCCGGCGCGACATTTTGAATTGTCATCTGCGGATGAGGGGTTGTGATATGCAGTTGTGAGTGTACTGTGCTGATACCGATACTGGCGAATTGCTGTTCAATCAGTATCCTGGATATAGCGGACAACGCTAAACACCTCCAAAAAACATCTATCCAGCTGCAATATACTGTTTCGCGGGTTTCGGGTTCGGTAAAAATCGCTGTATTATCCGCAAGTTGCGGCTTATCTGAGGAAGTCCATCAGTGTCGGCTGGATTATATACGCGCCTGTCGACAGGGCCGCCTTGTAAACCGCCTCGGCCATTTTATACTGCATAATAAGCTCGGCCTGGTCTGCGTCCTCGGCGTCGGATTTCATCTGTGTGTAATTTATTTCATCCCGCTCGTACCTGGCCTGCACAAGGTCAAGACGCGATGTGCGCCCGCCTATGTCGGCCGTCAGGTTAAGCAGATGATTCTGCCCTGATTGCAGCTTGGATATAAGCTCGTCAGGTATATCCTGTGTGGAATTGTCCGGGTCGTTGACATAGCGCATGACCTCGTCGAGCAGGTTATACAGGTTCATCGCCTCGTCGTTTGGCGGCGCGCCGTACTTAAAGCTTACAAGGTCGATGCCGTTTACCGTCACATCCATCTCCTGCCCGGGGCCGATGTCGAACGTCAGCTTTTCGCCGAAAAGCTCCTGCAGCTTCGTCTGCTCGGCGGGGTCGGTCGTCATCATGTCAATGCCGTGGAATGTAAGGCGGCGCTCGGTATAAAGCAACTCGCTCGTCGGGTCGCTCGGGTCGGCGTACACCGGTTTGTCCACATAGCCGAACGGGGTGACAAGCTCGCCGTTCTCCACATAGCCTGTCGTGTTATAGCCGCCGAATATATATTTGTCTCCGAATGTCGAATTAAGGTCCTGCAGCACATGGTCGCGCAGCTGACCCAGATATTTGGCCACATTCTGCCTGTCGGTGCCGCTTTTTACATCGGTACGCGCGTCAATCAGCGATTCGTAGGCAGCTTTTGCGACCTCGTTGAGGTCCAAGACGCTTGTTTCCGCCGATGTAAGCCAGCTTTGCGCCATGTCGACATTATCCTGATACTGCCCGAGCCTGTGCAGCTTGTAGCGCGCCTGCTGGCTGTATATGACGCTTACCGGGTCGTCGCTTATGTGTGCGTATTTGCGGTTGTTTGTCATCTGGGTCTGCAGCTTTCCCATCCTGTTCATCGAGTTGTTCAGGTCGTTCATAAAGTTGCTTACCAGCATCGAGTTAGTTACGCGCATGAATTAGCCTCCTATACAGTCACGCCTTACAGGCCGACGCGGCCCATCTTGTTTATCAGCACGTCCAGCGCCTCGTCCATAGTTGTGATGACGCGCGACGCGCCGCCATACGCGTGGTTATATTTGATAAGGTTCGTCATCTCCTCATCCAGCGACACACCGGCGATTGATGTGCGCTGATTGTCGGCGCTGAGCGCCAGTATGTTCTGGGTATCCTGCATCTCTTTGCTGTGTTCCAGCGTGACGGCGATATCGAGAACTATAGAGGATATAAACCCCTCGAAGCTGCCTATGCCCTTTGTTACAAAGCGCTCGCTCGCCGGGTCGGCCGGGTTGTAGTCGGGGTTTGGCACCTGAAGCATCACATCCTGCTGAGATGTAAGCGCGAACAGCTTGCGCGCGATCTCCTGGTTGCCGGCCTCAAGCGCTGTGCCGTCAAGATTGATTTCAAGCGATGAGGCCGCTATATTGAACACACTCGCCATCACCTCGCTGGACAGGCGAAGGTTGCCCGCAGTGATGCCGCTGACATCGTACATCTGGTTTCCGGCCGCGTCCAGCGCGGGCTCGCCGCCGACATAATATGTCGGGTTTCCGCCGCCGTCCAGCACAGGGTCTCCGTTCGCGTCCAGTATCGGCTCGCCCGCCGCGCGGGTCATCGGCTCGCTGTGGAAGAAGTTGACGCCCTGCGTCGATGCCGCGCCGCTTGACGGGTGAGTATAGCCCGTGCGATGCACGGCGTTGACCGACGATACAATCGACTGTGCCAGAGTATTCATCAGTGTGACAAAATACGGCACGCCCGGCCGGGCCGCGTCCATGCTGTCCCGCAGCTCGAGATGCCCAAGCAGCTCGCCGCCCGTCAGCTTTGTAAGGTCAAACGCCTCGAGGTCGGCCGGTGTGACGCCCGGGGTATCGTCATCCCAGCACACCTCGCTGACCTCGTCGTACCCCGCGCCAAGCGGGTTGTCGATCTTCCTGACGGTCAGCAGGTTTGCGGTGTTGTGGTGAACAAGCACCTTGCCGCCGGTGCGAACTTCAAACACACCGCCTATGGCGTCGCCCTCGTACTCGATGTCGATAAGCGACGACAGCTGGTCGAGTATCAGGTTGCGCTTGTCGCGAAGGTCGTTGGCCGGCTGGCCGTTAAGCTCAAACGCAGCGATTTTTTTGTTCAGCACCGTCATGCTCTGCGACAGTGTGTTTATCTGATTGACGACCGTTTCGGCCGCCAGATTCTGGTCCTTCTGCTGCGCGACAAGCTGGTCGTATATGTGCTTGAACTGCTCGCACAGCTTGTCGGCCTGGCCTTTCAGGTATGTGCGCTGCTGGGCGTCATTGCCCTCCTTAAGCATCGCGTTAAAGCCGTCGAACAGGCCGTTTACAACGCCTGTCACCGTCGCTTCGCCGTCGGTGCCCTCGTACAGCGCCTCGATATAGTTCAGCCCCTGCGTGCGCGTCGCCCATTTGGACAGCAGCGTCTGCTCGGTGCGGTATTGTCTGTCTAGAAACAGCGAGCGCGTCTGGTCGAGTATCATCGTCAGCGCGCCGCCGCCGACAAGCGCGTTGTCGCTGGGACGGAAGCGCGAAACACCGCTGTAGGGCGCGTATGATGTATTTATAAGCCTCTGCCGGGTGTAGCCCGCCGTGTCGACGTTGGCGACGTTATGTCCCGTCACGTCAAGCCCTTTTTGGCTGACATACAGGCCGGTCTTGCCTATCTCGAGGCCATAAAATGTCGGGCGGATGCTCATTGTCGTCAATCCTCTCTTTTGGGAATAAAAGCCGGCGCCGCCGGCCTTTATCTCGCGCTATACCTGCTTGTCAAATATCCCCGGTGTCGAGCGGCGCTCGTTATCCTGCGCGCCGTCACCGCCGTACAGATTGTTAAGCGGGTCTTCGGGGCCGATTATCATGTTAAGCATCATATCAATATGCTCAAGATGGGTCTCAAGCAGTTTTTTATTCATTTCGTTCAGACTTTTCTGCGTGGCAATCATGGTCGAAAGCTGCTTTTGCAGCTCTTGCAGCTTCAGCTTATCCGCGCCCTGCGCGCGCGTCACCAGCAGGCTTACCGTCACATCCTGCGGCTTGACGCCAAGCTGCGGTGCAAGCTGAGCCGCGGCGAGCGAGCGTTTTTTTTCCAGCACGCCCATGCTGTGAACAAGCCGTGCCTCCTCGCCGGATATCGCGTTAAGGCGCTCGGTATCGCCCTCGATTATGACCTTGCGCTTCTCTTGCGACAGGGCGACAAGCCGCGTCTGAACAGCGGTCTGCTCGTCGAGCAGGCCAATTATCCCGGAAAAATCCATATCAAATTAATCCTTGTATCGCTCAAGGATGTCGGAGACCATCTTCGACGCGACATCTTTGCTGTCGACCTTGTATTGCCCCGTGCGGATTTTGTCGGCGATGGCGTCAAGACGGTCCTGTCTCTTGGCGGCTGGCGCATCGTTAAGGGCCTCTCTCACTTTGTCCATTGTCTTGGCAAAGCTAAGCGCCTCGTCCGAGAACGTCACCTTGTCCATCCCCTGCGGCTCAACTTTTTTGTCGGCCGCCACCGGCTGCACCTTTTTATAGGCCTTGAACAGCTCGGCTCCTGAAATGGGATTAATTTTCATATGAAAATCCCCCTCTCGCAAAAATAAATCGTAACGCGGTTTATTTATCCCGCTTTATGTGCATTTTCGGGTTGGAATCGGTCTTGCGCCCGGGCTTTTCCGGCGCCGCGGCCGGTTTGGGGAGCACCGAGCCGAGGTCCTTGCTCAGCGCCGCCTTGCAGTCGTCGCATATCCGGCCCGACGGTATCGGCTTGCGGCACATCTCGCACCGTATCGCGTCTGTGACGCCCTTTGCCATCAGCCTGCCGTCGCGCATCAGATGAAGTATAATCTCCTTTTGCACTTCAGTTCGCTTGGCCAGCTCATCTGCCCCGATGCTGCCCGGATGACTGTCCAGATAGTCTCTGATTTTCACAAACGCCTCGTCAATTTCAGTCATGCAGGACGGGCATATTCTGGACCCGAGGCTGTTAAACGGTTTGCGGCAAAACTGGCATTGGATAATACTCATTCGCGTTTCCTTTCGCCGGTGTTATTTCCTCATGTTGTTGGCGATGCCTTCCATATCGTCCGCCGTCTGCAGTGCGCGGCTAGCAAGTGAAAATGCCCTCTGTGCGCGAATCATGCGCGTCATCTCTTCGCTAAGGTCAACGTTCGACGCCTCAAGCGCCCCCTGTTTAAGTGCGGCCGGCGCTCTCAGCTTCTGCCCCGAGGCCGCGCTTTCGCGGTACGCGCTCGTCCCCACGGCCTCAAGCCCGGTGATGTTTGTGAATGTAAACATGCCCACCGTCTGGCCTGTCGCCGGCTCTCCGCCGACTGTGTAGCTGATTTCCCCGGCCTGGTTCACCGTGATTGAATGCGCGCCGTCCGGTATGGTGATGCGGTTGCCCGCCGTATCGTGAAGGAAGTACCCGTTCGCGTTGACGAGGTACAGTCCGCCGTCTGTCTGTGTGATGTAATAGTTGCCCGCCCTTGTGTAGATGCTTTCGCCGTCCGGCCGCTCCAGCTCAAAGTACCCTTCGCCCTCAAGCGCAAAATCAAGCTCGTTATTCGTCACAAGCTGGCTGCCGTCGCGGTATGTGCGGTTTGCGGCGCCGACGATTGTTCCGTGGCCCTTTTGCAGATTCCCCTCAGGCGTGCCCACCGGGCCCAGGCTGCGCGCCGTGTACAGCGCGTCTTTAAAATCCACCCTTGCGCCCTTGAAGCCCACCGTGTTTATATTCGCTACGTTGTCGGCTATGACGTCAAGCCTGCGCTGCTGGCTTTTCAGCCCGGTTGCGGCTATCATTACGGCTTCATACATTATCTAAGTCTCCCGATTTCGTTGACTGCCTTGCCGACCGTCTCATCTATCATTGTCAGCATACGCTGATTTGTCTCGTATGTGCGGTACACGGTTATCATATCCACCATCTCACGCCCGATATCGACGTTCGAGTTTTCGGTAAACCCCTGAAGCACCTCAACCTCGCCGATTCCGGCGACTTGCGGCTGCCCGCCTGTCGAAAAATAGAGATTGTCTCCCTGCTTGCGCAGCCCGGCGTTGTCGCCGAAGGTCACAAGCCGCAGGCGGTCGGTAACTGTGCCGTCTATCGCGATGTTGCCAAGCGAGTCGACGCTGAAGTCCCTGCCGCCTACGTATACCGGGCCGTTCTGCCCAAGCACCGCGTGCCCGTCGGGGTTTGTAAGGTATCCCTGCGCGTTGACTACAAAGTTGCCGGCGCGCGTATATCGCTCTCCCTGCGGGGTGTTGAGCGCAAAGAACGCGTCGCCCGCAAGCGCGATATCCGTCGGGTTTCCGCTCTCTTCGAAGTTGCCGATCTGATAATCTACATACAGCTGGTCGACCCTGGTGCCCCAGTTAAGCGGCCCGACCTGCCGCGTCTGCCCGACGACGGCCGTGTCGTTAATCCTCTCCAGCAGCACATCGTTAAACGTGCGCGAGGTAAGAATATCTTTTTTATAGCCTACGGTGTCGGCGTTTGTGATATTGCTTGTAATTACTTCCATGTTCCGGCGCTGCAGCATCATGCCGGTACCGGCTATAAAAAAGCCTCTTGTCATAGCGCCCTCCGCAAGTAAAAATCGGTTACATCCGCAGCTAAAAAAATAACCAGAGTTCCTCATCTATTATTTCGGACTTTTCCGCCGAAACTTAACAGGTGAGGAACAAAAAAATATTATATTTTTCAGCCAGGCCGCAAAGGCGCGCGGGGCATCCGCCCGTGCCGAGAACGCCTACGCGCGGCCCATGCCGATGACCAGATCGACCTCGCTGAGCGTGATTCCCAGTTCTTTCGCTATGGCGCTGCGGTCCATGCCCTTTTCGGCCATGGACAGTATCTGCTCGTTGCGGTTCGCGCCCTCCTGCGGCGTAAGCTCGCTGTCGCTTAGCGCCGAGGCTGTCTCGAACGCGCGGCGGAAGCCGGCGGGCTGAAAATCAGCGGGCTCGTCCTTTACATCTTCGGCTTTGACATCTATATGCTGCGGCTTCGGTGTCTCGCGCAAAACCGGGGGCTGCTGTGGCGGCGCTGCCTGAACTGTCTGCGCGGGGACCTGCTGCGGCGCGGCCTGCGGCCTCAGCGACGGCATCGGCTGACGGAGCGGCGGCTGCGGCACATATTCGCTTACAGGCGGCGCGCCGCGCACAGTGCGCGGCCTTGCGCCCGGCGGCTGCGCCGCGGGGCTTTGTTGCGGCAGCTTGTCCGGCATCCTCACCGAAATCTCGCGCATAAAGCGCTCGGTCTCGGCGTGCAAATCACCAAGCTCCTTAAGCCGGCTGTCCATCTCTGAAAAGCTCTTCTCAACCGAGTCATTAAAGTCGTCAAGCGCCTCTTCTACGCTTTGATAAAAGCGCAGCAGCTTGTTCTCCTTTTCATCCAGCAGCTTGCGCTGCCGCTTGAGGTCGGAGAATAAAAAATTGTAAAGCACCATGAGCAGGCAAATCAGCACAAAAATGAAAAATGCGAACCCGTAATACTTCAGCTCCATAGTCAAACCTCTCAAACTTTAATGTCTATTATATGCTCCTCATCCGACCCGACGGACAGCTCCCCGTCGGAAGGAGCTCTCTCCCTACGCTTGCCTCCGCCGCCCGGCTGATACGTATCGCCGCTTTCAGAGTCGGGATGTATCTGCGCGCCCATCGACTGCTCTGTGCGCGTCACCGACTTCTGCGCGTGCTCTCCCGCCGCCTTGACGTTTTCGGCAAAGTTCTGCTGTGACAGCTCGCCCCGCTTAAGCTGGGCGCTGGTGTCCTTGGACAGCTCAGCCGTCCTTGTGACCATGATTTGGTTCTCTATGCCCTTGATTGACATTACGGCGCACCTCCTTGCGGCGCGTGGATACCTCTTGTGCGGCGTGTCCGCCGCGGGGTAAATATGGCCTCTTCTTCCCGCCCCCGGGCCGGGAAGCTATCTTATATCGCCCGATTCCGCCTCGCAGGGGCTCTGCGTTATCTCCCCTTTGACATTGCGGTATGTGACATGCGCATTCTCCCGCTCTATCTTAAGGCCGGAGGAGGCGATTGTGATTTTGACGCCGGGATACACCGTGTTGACGACATTCACCTTGCCGTATATGCTGTTTTCGACCTTGGCGTTTATCTGGTTATACAGGTCGGCGCGCTGGGTCAGCAGGTCGTTGTAGTGCAGAATACTGTCGATAACCGACTCATACATATTCAGCTTGCTCTCGTCAAGGTCGCCGGCCTTTTCCAGATATATTTTCATCTTGCCCAGCTTGTCAAGCTCCTTCATCAGCTCCATCATGTCAAGATGCATACCGGCCAGCCTGTTGCGCGTATCAGGAGTGATGCCGACCGACACCTCGGTCGCGGTTCCTGCGGTAGAGCCCAGGTATCCCACGGTTATGCCCTCTCCTGCGATTATCGAACCGCCGACAACGCTTGCCACCTTGCCCCTGACCGTAATCATCGACCCGGCCTCAAGCTCGCTGTGGACGATATACCCCGCCTGAATCCACCCGCCGGCCTGCACCCTGCACCGCTCGATAAACCTGGCGGTGACATTGCCGCCCGCCGAGACATACCCGCTGCGCGCGCCGCGCACGCCGCCGCGGAGCACAACATCGCCCCCGGCCTGAAGCACGGCGCTTTCGACCGTGCCGCCAACCGTGATATTGCCCGTCGCCCTGATTGTAATCGTCTGGATGACGCCGCCCTCTATCTGCACATGCCCGTCAAACTCTATATTGCCAACGCCCATATCGCAGTCGCCCTTGACTGTGAAAACATCGCTTACGCTGACGGTGTTGTTGCTGAACTGCACCATACCGCTGCGCGCCGCCGACATAAACAGCTTTTCGTCGTCTACCGTTACATTTTTGCCGCCCGGCATCGGCATGTTTTTGCCCGGCTTCGGCGGGCGCACCTTGCCTGTCACCGTCATGCCGTCCTCGCCGGGGTCCGGCGGGGTGCGGGTTACAAGCAATTGCCCCGTGCGCACCGGCTCGAACAAATCCAGCGTTTTAATGTCGACCCTGTCGTCCTCAAGTATCTTCGGCGCAATGCGTATCTCTCGGCGGAAATGATATGTCAAATAGCCATCCTTGCCGTCTATCGGCCGCTTGCCGCGCGCCACCCGGTAGGATTTTTCGCTGTTCTGCTCAAGCTCCATCATCTGCAGCGCCTGCCTGTATACGCCGTATGTCACGCCGGCGGCCGCCAGCTTCATTTCAAGCGCGCCGGCCGAAAGCTTGCTTCCGCCGGGGTCGGCGGGCAGAAGCACGGCCATCGCGTCCATCTCGTCCTTCGATATCGTCACCTCGATATCCTGGTCGAGGATGACCTCTCTCTGCGCCGGGGCCACATCGGCAAACCCCGCGCCCCTGTCCAGCAGGATTTTGAGCGCCGCGTTATTCAGGCCGGTTATGTTCTTGCGCTGTATGTACTTCTTTGTCCTGTCCGCGCTAAGCGGCTTGCCCCTGCCAAGGCTGGGATACAGCTCGATGCGCACGCCGCCGTCAAGATACAGCGCCGTAACGCGCCCGTCCATATTTTCGGCGGCAGTCCGGTCGACGGCATTGTCGCTAAACAGTGCCAAAAACAGGCCCGGCGCCTGGGCGCCCGGTTCGCTGACAACCCTGATACTGATGTTAAGCTCCTGGGCATTCCACTTGAGACGCGCCTGCTCAAGGGCAGCCTCACGGTCATCTGCGCTGAAGTACTTAGCGTCCCAAGCCATATGCCCTCCCTTCGCCGCGCCGGCGAGCTGCATGTTTCGGTTTCGGCCCGCGCGGGCGCCGCCGCGCGTCGTCAGAATATTTTTTGAAGCTTACCCTTCATACGGCTGAGCACCTTCGAGTGTATCTGCGACACTCGCGATTCCGACACCCGCAGGATTTCGGCAATCTCCTTCAGCATAAGCTCCTCGTAGTAATACAGCGTAATCACAAGCCGCTCTTTATCGGGCAGCTCGTCGATGACCTCGGCCAAAATGCGTTTGACCTCTTTGTTCACCGTCAGGTTTTCCGGCGTATCCTCCCACGAGCCGGAGACATCGGCGGGCGAGGTGTAGCACGAGCTGAGCGTATCCTCAAAGTTAACCAGATTAAACGCGTGCGTCTTGCTCATCACCTTTTGAACCTGCGACACCGGTATGCCCAGCTTTTCGGCCACGACGCTGTCGCTGGGCGTGTCGCCGGTAAGGCCCTCAAGCTCGTCATACGTCGCCGATATTGTATTGATTTTTTTGCGCAGGCTGCTGGGCGCCCAATCCTGAGAGCGCATATAGTCCAGTATCTCGCCCCTGATGCGCGTGACCGCATATGTCTCGAACTTGACGCCGTGCGCCAAATCGAACTTGTCAACGGCATCAATCAGCCCGATAGTCCCGCTACTAATCATATCGTCATATTCATTGTGAGAATTATACTTCGGCATCATTCTTCTCACAACATGCTTTACAAGCGGCACATAATGCATCAAAAGCTGATCCTTCGCCGCGGCGTCTCCGTTTGATTTATACGCCTGCCACAGGCGCAAAATCGCGGCCTGCGCTTCGGCTGCCGCGTCGACCTCTGCCGTTTGAACCTCGGTAGCCATGCCGCCACCTCCTCCGGAACTTTTCCGCCGGTTGTTTACCCCGGGCTTATTACCATCAATCCTCTTTTTTGCGGATGTGCCGCGCCATGCGGCGGCCGATTTCGGCCTGCTGCTTTTGGATGATGTATTTTGCTATGTATTTGCGGTCGTTCTGGCTTATCGTTGTAAACTCCACCCCTATGACGACCTCACCGCTGCGCGAATCTACCGGCATACGCCGGCGGACAAGCCCGAACACCTCGACTGGAGGGGAACCCGGCTCCGGCCAGTTGAGGGCGATGCGCATGTACACCTTGTCACCCGGGTTGTATTGGCCGAGTGTGATGAACCCTACGCCGTACTCGCTTATATCGACGGTCTTTACGCTCTCTTCGCTGTTCTGTCTGTTCGAGGGGCGGCCGTAGGGCAGCACCTCGGGCCAGCCGGCGCCGACGACGGCGACCGACGCCATAGGCATGCGGAACGCCCTGCGGCGCTGCGCGCGGCGGATTTCATCAACCCTTGGCCTGACTACAAGCAGCTGAACGGAGCCCGATGCCATGTACCCAAGTACGGAGGCGGCCATGCTGTACCGCCCGTCCGCGCGGTAAAATATCAGCTCGGCCTCGGTGCCCGCGCGCAGTATTGCCTGACGGCCGTGCCGCTGCGGTATCGAAAGGCCATAGTCGCCCTGCGGCGTTATATCCTCAAGGCTGCTTACATAAATCTCCAGCCCTCCGGAGCTGATTTCCAGCTTATCTCCAAGCTTCAGGGGCATTTCACCGTTCTTGCTCATAACACTACTCCTTTAGCATATGTATCACCGTGCGCTGTCGATATCACTATTTCAAAAAGCGTGAAAACAGCCTTGTTATGGGGTTGCTCGCCGCTTCCTGAGTCGGAAGCTGCATCAGCGCACGCGCGATATCGGTTATCCCCCTGGCCGTCTGACCGTTCGGGTGGCTGACGATTATCGGCGTCTGCCGTTTTATCGATTTCGACACCTCGGTATCGAAGTACACCGCGCCAAGAGATTCAATCTCCCACCTCATATATTTGCGTATAATGCTCTGAAAGCCTACTATCGCGTTTTCGGCCTCGCGCTTCGTCTCGCATTTGTTCATCACAAGCCTGATAGGCGGCGCGCCCTCGCTTTTGTTCACCGTCTTTACCAGCGCGTACGCGTCAAGTATCGCCGTCGGCTCGGGCGTCGTTACAACAATTGTCTCGGTAGACGCCATAATCAGCTTAAGTACATTGTCGTTTATTCCGGCGCCTGTGTCAAATAAAATTATGTCTATGCCTTCCCTCATGTCCAGCAGGCCGTTCATCACGCCGTTCAGCTGCGCCTCATCCATGCACAGAAGCTCGTAAACGCCCGACCCGCCCGAGATGAACTTGACGCCCTGATACCCCTGCTGCACAAGCTCGCCCAGCGTGCGCTGGCCGCGAAGCAGATGGCTCAGGTTGTATTTTGCGTTTATGCCAAGCATGACGTCGATATTAGCAAGCCCAAAATCGGCGTCGACGACGAGAACGCTGTAGCCTATCCGCGCCAGCGCAATCGCCAGATTCACCGTTATGCTGGACTTGCCTACGCCGCCCTTGCCGCTTGTAACCGTAATTATTTTGTGGCGCGACCTGTTTCTGCTCACCATGTCGCGCAGGCTTTGCGCCTGATCCAATACGATGCCGGAGTTCATTGTGTTTTCCTCAGCAGGTGGCCGACTATGGCCTCGGCGTCGACATTCTCGATGTCGTCGGGCACATTCTGCCCCACCGTCACGTATGCAAGGCGTTTTTTTGCATACCAGCACAGGTTAAGCAGCATGCCGCGATAGCGCGTCTCGTCCAGCTTTGTCACAAGCAGCTTATAATCCCCCACAAAGCCGTATGTATCGACAACCTCCTGAATCGCCGAGAAGCTTGTCGGCGCCGAGACGCACAGCAGTATATCCTCGGGCGCCGCAACGGCGATGATTTTTTTCAGGTCGGTGCGGTGCTGCTCGTCCCCGGGGCGCTTGCCCGCCGTGTCGATGAATATCACGTCGCGGTCGGCCATGCCCTCAAGCGCGCCTGACAGCTCATCAATCTGATACACGACGGCCAGCGGAATGCTGAGTATATCGGCGTAGGTCTTAAGCTGCTCCTGCGCCGCAATCCTGTATGTGTCGGTGTTGATGATGCCCACCTTGCGTTTTTGCTTAAGAGCGAAGTTTGCCGCCAGTTTCACAAGCGACGTCGTCTTGCCGACGCCCGTCGGCCCGGCAAGCAGTATAATCTTTTGGTGGAACTTTTTCGGCTGCACGGGGTCCGGCGAGCCAATCATCTCAAGAATAAGATGCTCCATCACCTCTACGGCGGACGAGCCCCTCTGCCTGCGCAGAATCATCTCGGTCTCCCTCGCCAGCGAACAGGCAAGCTCCTCGCGCACCTGCTCCTCTATCAGCTTCTGCATCAAATCCTGAACATCGTCGGAAAAATCATACGTCACATCGCGCTTGACAAACGAAAACTTGTTGATAAAGTCGCTGAGCATTTGGTCAAGCGAATCTATTCGAGCGTCGAGATGCGTAATCTGCTCGCCTGCGCCGATAGACGCGACGGGCGCCGCCACGGCCCCCTCGGCCGGGACGTCCGGCTTTTTATCCTCGGGCGCGTTTTGCTCCGCCGCGCCGCCGTTTGCATAGGCAGCGTAAGCCGGCAGCACAGCGTTCAGCTTCTTTGCCATTGGTATCTTGGCCGGGTCGTAGGCCACCATCACCTCGACAATCGGCTTTTTAAACAGGTTTATAAAGCCCTTTCGGCGCATTTTGCGGCTGTTCAGTATCACGGCCTCGGATCCCAGCTCCTTGATAATACTGTCCATCGCCTGCTGCATATCTCTTGCCTGATATTTTTTTACAAGCATTTAGAGCCTCACAACCCCTTCCGAATAAACTTCGACATTCTGCTCCAGCTCGTTGTAGCTGAGCACAACCAGGTCGGCGGAAATCTGCTCGGCTATTTTGCGGAACTGCCGCCTGATGAGCGGCGAGGTAAGGATGACCGGGCTTTTGCCGAGGTTGCTCACTTTTTCCACAATCGCGCGCAGGCGGTCGAATATCGTGTGTATCTGCGTCGGTTCCAGCGCCAGATACGCCCCGTGCTCGCTCTGCTTCGTATGCTCGACAATAAGCTGCTCAAGCTGCGGGTCCACGGTGATGACATGCGCGGCATTATCCGGTATAAAGCGCCTCGTAATCGACCGGCGCAGGTTCTGCCGCACGTACTCGGTCATCATTTCGGGGTCCCTCGTGATATTGCCGTAGTCGCCCATTGTCTCGATTATCGTCGACATGTCGCGTATCGGCACATTCTCCCTGAGAAGATTCGCAAGCACCTTCTGCACCTCGCCCAGCGAGAACATCTTCGGCACGACCTCTTCGACAAGCGCCGGCTGCGCTTTCGACAGGTTGTCGATAAGCGTCTGCACCTGCTGGCGGTTAAGCAGCTCGTGTCCGTGATGCTTAACGACCTCGGTCAGGTGCGTCGCTATAACCGACGGCGGGTCGACGGTCGAATAGCCGAGCAGCTCGGCCTTTTCGCGCTCCGACCTGTTTATCCACAGCGCCGGCAGGCCGAATGTCGGCTCGACTGTCGGTATGCCGTACATCTCCTCCTCGACATCCCCGGTCGACAGCGCAAGAAGATGGTCGGCCATTACTTCGCCTCTGGCGACCTCACTGCCCTTTATCTTGATAACATATGTATTCGTCCCAAGCTGAATATTGTCCCTTAGCCTTATGGCCGGCACGATGACGCCCAAATCAAGCGCGCACTGCCGGCGAATCATAACGACGCGGTCAAGCAAATCCCCGCCCTGGCTGACATCAACCATCGGCACGATGCCGTAGCCGAACTCCAGCTCGATGGGGTCAACCTGAAGCAGCGTCGTGACGCTTTCAGGCTTGCGTTTCTCCTGCGCGGCGGCCTCGGCCACATCCTCCTGGGCCGTCTGCGTCTCTTTCTTCATGCTTCTGCGCGAGACAAGCCCGATGGCTATCAGCGTGCCGCCCAGTATCCACATCCTGAAGCGCGGCAGCCCGGGTATCATGCTGATGACTATCAACAGCGCGCCCGTAAGTATAAGCACGTTCGGCTGGTTCATCACCTGCCCGATGACCTCGGCGCCGAATGTCCTGTCATCACCGGACCTTGTGACGATAATGCCTGCCGACGTCGATATGAGCAGCGCCGGAATCTGGCTGACAAGCCCGTCGCCGACGGTGGCAAGGATAAATATCTTCGACACCTCGCCAAATGACTTGTTCATGGTAAGCATACCGATTATTATACCGCCGACGATGTTTATAAGGGTGACAATTATTCCCAAAATAGCGTCGCCCTTGATAAACTTGCTTGCGCCGTCCATAGCGCCGTGGAAATCGGCCTCTTTTTGTATTTTTTCGCGTCTTGCGCGCGCCTGCGTTTCGTCGATGGTTCCGCTGTTCAGGTCGGCGTCAATCGCCATCTGCTTGCCGGGCATCGCGTCCAGCGTAAAGCGCGCCGAAACTTCGGCGACGCGCTCGGAGCCCTTTGTGATGACCATAAACTGAATCAGCATGATTATTATGAATATTATGATGCCGACGACGAGGTTATCGCCGATAACAAAGCCGCCGAACACCTTTATCATGTTTCCGGCGTTGCCCTCGTCGCCAAGAATAAGCCTTGTCGAGGCCAGATTAAGCGTCAGGCGGAACAGCGTTATTACAAGCAGCAGCGTCGGGAAGACAGAAAACTCCATAGGGTCTTTAATGTTCAGCGCCAGCATCAATATCATCAGCGAAATTGTGATGTTGAGGATGATGAGCATGTCCATCATGAAAGAGCTAAGCGGGATAATCATGACCATCACGATGGCAAGAACGGCCACCGCAAAACCGACATCTGCAATTTTCAGCTTCACTTCCTCACCCCCGCGTTACCGTTTTTTTGCCTGAATACGTACACAAGCACCTCCGCCACAGCCTGATACAGCTGCTCGGGTATCTCGTCGCCGATTTCGCACAGCTTGTAAAGCGTCTGCGCCAGCGGCTTGTTTTCCACAATGCTAACTTTGTTTTCGCGCGCGACTTCTTTTATACGACGCGCCATATGGTCCTGCCCCTTGGCCAGCACAACAGGCGCGCCGGAGCCGCCTTCCTCGTACTTAAGCGCCACGGCGAAGTGAGTCGGGTTCGTGATGACGACGTCTGCCTGCGGCACTTTTTCCATCATGCGCATCATGCTCATCTGCCGCTGCTTTTGACGGATGCGGCTCTTTATCTGCGGGTCGCCCTCCATCAGCTTGTACTCGTCCTTGACCTCCTGCTTTGTCATACGCAGGTCTTTTTCGTACTTAAACCATTGGTAAAAATAGTCAAACGCCGCTATAATGGCCATCGCGAACGACATCTTAAGCGCGATTGTAAAGCATGTGCGCAGTATCTCAAACAGCGCGGCGTACATCCCCTGAGACATATACCCCGGGAACGAGGCGAGCAGCTTCCTGTAATCGCCGTAGAATATGTAGCCCAAGACGACGATTTTAAGAACGGACTTAAGCAGCGTCATCACGGTCTGCGCCGAAAATATGCGTTTAAAGCCCTTAAGCGGGTTTATGCGCTCCATCTTGGGCGCCAGGCTTTTTGTCGTGAACAAAAACCCAACCTGCAGCAGGTTTGCGGCGATGCCCGATATAAAGGCGACGCCGAGAATCGGCAGCAGAATGCCGATTGCGCTTTGCAGCACCCCTGTATACAGCTGTAGCGCCGTCTGCTCGTTCAGGTTATCGACCGCCGACACCATATAAGCCGGGCTGAAAAAATCGCGTATAATCCCGCCCATCGACGAAATATATGTCGGAATAAACATCAGCATGAAGCCGAAGATAAGCAGGCTGCAAAACGCCGTGCTGACCTCGATGCTCTTAAGCACCTGGCCTTTTTCTCGCGCGTCCTTGCGCCGCTTGGGCGTTGCGCGTTCTGTGCGCTCTCCCGACTGGCTCATGCGCCGGCAAACATGCCAAGCATGCCCTCCACCCCGTTGAACATGTCGGTAAATATCCTGTCGCTGAATGTGACGAACACCGGCAGCGTTATAAGCAGAAGAATCATGCCAATCAGCAGCTTAAGAGGGATGCCGATTACAAACATATGCAGCTGCGGCACGGTGCGCATCAGCACACCGAAGCCGATTTCCAGTATCAGGCCCGATGCGATGACCGGCAGCGCCACCATTACGCCCAGCATAAACGCCTTTGCGAACAGCTCGACAGCCAGAAGGCCGATGTCGCCCGACAGTTTGATGTTGCCCGGAGGTAATGCCTCGAACGTGCGGTAAATAATATTAAGCAGCTTGTGATGCCCGTCGACGCCCCAAAATACTATAAGCAGTATGATGTTCATCAGGTTGCCCACCATCGGCACCTGCGTGTTGTTTTGCGGGTCATAGACGTTTACGATGCCAAAGCCAATCTGCATATCTATCAGGTGGCCGCCGGTGTAAGTGAGCGTGAAAAACAGGTTCGTCACAAATGCCAGCACGACGCCTATCATCACTTCAAGCGCGCAGGCAAGCGCAAAGCCGATAAGCGTATTGTACGATATGGCGGACGCCGGAGGGCATACGGCGAAGAAAAACAGCGTCAGCGCCGCCGAAAAGCACACCTTGACCATAGTCGGTATATTTACGCGGCCGAATATCGGCGACGGAATGACAAGCCCCGCCACGCGGAAAAGCACAAGTATAAAATAATCGGCATTGCTCAAAATGCCGTTCACAGCGCCGCTCATCTAATGCAAATACCCGGTTATAGATTCGAACAGCCGGACGACAAAGCTTTGCACCGTGCCGAATATATGCCCGCCGAACAGCACGATGGACAGCAGCACGGCGACGATTTTTGGCACAAACGACAGTGTCTGCTCGTTTATCTGCGTCGTCGCCTGAAATATCGATATGACAAGGCCGACGACCATCGCTACGACAAGCATCGGCGCCGCGGCGGATATTGTCGTATAGACGGCGTCTTTGATTATTGCAATTACGTCGCTCTGGCTCATCCGCCGCGTCTCCTCTCGTTGTTAATCGTACTGTTTCGCTATGTCTTAAATGTGCTGACAAGCGAGCCGATGACAAGCTGCCAGCCGTCCACCATCACAAACAGCAGCACTTTAAACGGCAGCGAAATCATCGCGGGCGGCAGCATCATCATGCCCATCGCCATCAACGTGCTGGCCACGACCATGTCTATGACGATAAAAGGAATAAATATGAAAAACCCAATCTTAAAGGCTGTTTTAATCTCGCTGGTCAAAAACGCCGGTATAAGCACGGTGCTTGGTATTTCGTCGTACGTCGCGTATGTCTCATCCTGCATGCTCAAAAAGAAATCCAGATCGGTCTGCGATGTCTGCTTCAGCATGAACTGCCGCGCCGGCACCATGGCGCGGTCGATGAACTCGTCCTGCGTTATCTCCTCCTGCGTGTACGGCAGGTAGGCGTTGTCGTATATCTCGGTCAGCACGGGGCGCATGATAAACAGCGTCAAAAACAGCGCCAGCCCGACAAGGACCTGGTTCGGCGGCGTCTGCTGCATGCCGATGGCATTGCGCATGAACGACAGCGTGATGATTATCCTTGTAAACCCCGTCATCATGATGACTATCGACGGCAGCAGCGTCAATATCGTCAGAAGGATAATTATATCCACCGTTTGGGTGCTTTCGCCAAACAGCGTCCGTGTCAGCTCGCTAAGCGTCCCGGCGGCAAGGCTGGGAACAGCCGTTGCCGTGCAGACGGCCAGCGCCGCCGGTATTAACCTCCACAGCTTTTTGATTTTCATACGCGGTGTTCCCTGTCCTGCCCGTCATCCTCGCCGCGCTTTTCGCGCCTGTTCATCTGACGTATGGCATCCCCCAGCTCATCTTTGCTAAGCACGTCGTCTATCGTCACCGCCTTGCGCCTTCGGCCGGCGGGCGGCGTCTTTTCAGGCCCCCACTGCTCCAGCGCCTGCTCAAGGCTTTTGTCCAGCCGCCGGTTTTCAAGCCTCGCCTTTACGGCGTCAACGCCGCGGTTTATGCCTTTTTGCAGCAGCCCGGCCCCGGCCGGCATCATAGGGGCGCCCATGCGGCGCAGCTTTTCAGCCTCTTCGCCTTCAAAGCTGTCCAAAAGCGCGGCCCCGCCGTCGGTCATCGCAACAAGATATACTTTATCCCCCACCGTTATAAGGCATATCATCTTGTCCTTCGACATCGCCATACGGTCGACAACCTGCATCGCCCTGCCCTGACGCCCTCCGCCCGATTTCTTCGCCACAAGATATGTGGCATAGTACGCGCCAAAGACGACGACAAGTATACCAAGTATGCTTAGTATCATCTGCGGTGTCGACATCACCTGATTCCCGGGCATCGTAACTCTCCTTCAGCAAAGCGTATAACCGCCGCGCGGCGGGGTTTCCGGGCGCGGCTTCACGCCGTAAATCATCCGCAGAAAAAAGCAAAACTGGTGCGGGTTATACGCACCAATGTTTTGCGGGCCGTATCCGGCCCCGCAGGCTAGACCTGCATGCCCATTATCTCCTTGTACGCCTCCAGCACCTTAGAGCGCAGCTGAAGCGCGAGGTTAAGCGAAATCTCGGCCTTCTGCGCGTCTATCATCAGGCCGGAAAAATCATCGGACTGGCCGGTCAGCAAATCTATCGTCGACAGCTTGTCGGCCGAATCGGTTGCCGAGGCCGTGTTCATCGCCTCGGTAAACACATCGGCGAAGCCGCCGCCGCTGAGCCCTGTCTCCGGCTTGGCTGTCACCGGCTGCTGGGTGAGCAGATTTATTATGTTGGAAGAAATAGGACTTACGCTCATAACACACCTCCCCCGCCGCTGTGCGGCGGACTAAAACGCGGCTGTGCGCCGCTTATAGTTATCTGCCGATTTCCAGTGTCTTTACGGCCATATCTTTAAACGTATTCAGCGCCGTGATATTGGCCTCGTACGCCCGGTAGGCCGACATCATGTCCACCATCTCCTGCACGACGTCGACGTTGGGCATGCGCACATAGCCGTCCTCGTCGGCGTCGGGGTGGCTGGGGTTATAGTCCAGCTTGAAGTCGGACGTCTCGTCGCGCCCGATCAGCGCCACGCGCACGCCGCCGCCCGAGACATTGCCCGCCTTTGTAAAATAATCCTCAAAGCTTGTCTCCCTTGCGCGCTGCTGAAGAACGACATATTGCCGCCTGTACGGCTCGCCTGTCTCGGTGCGCGTCGTGTTCGAGTTCGCCATATTTTCGGCGACGATATCCATCTGAAGCCTTGTGGCGGTAAGCGCCGACGCGCTGATGTTCATCGACTGCAAAAATGACATGTCATCTCATCCTTTCAGTGGTTAAATAGCGCCGTCAGCGCCCCTCGTTTATGGCCATCTTTATCCTGGCCAGCTCGCTGTTAAGCTTGTATACGACCGTATTGTAAAATATCGAGTTTTGCGCCAGCTTGACGTTCTCGGCCTCGATGTCGACATTGTTGCCGTCCATCCTCATCGAGCGCTCGTCATTCCGCTCCACCCTGGCTGTCAGGCTTGACAGGTCACTGCGGTTGAAGTCGATATGCCCCTCGCGCGTCATTTTTGTGCCAAGCCCGGTGTTTTGCGACAGCGCCCGGGCAAAAATTGTCTCAAAATGCACATCCGAGCTTTTGAAGTCCGGCGTCTGCGCGTTGGCGATATTATCGCGTATCACCGCATTGCGAAGCCACGAGGCCTCAAGGCCCTTTTGCATCAGGTCTATAGGTGCAAACAGTTTATCCCACATTGCAGTCTCTCCTTTCCGATACCGGAACTCCGGCGCGAAAGCGCAGGTTATTACATTTGACGGCCAATATATACAGTCAGTTTTATCTGCTTGAGTTTTCAACCTGATAGATTCAGCAAATTATATCATATTTTTACATCATAATCCATAGTCTTTTGAAAATATTCGCCAAAAATCGAAGGATTTTGCAGCAGTTTCATACAACACCTTGTACATGGGCACACGAACGAAAACTATACGTATGGTTCGCGGCGTGTAACCGCTTCCAGCCCTTTTTCACGTTTCCGCTGCGCGGTTTTTCCAAAAAAGCACTATACTCCCTGCTATTGGATGAATACCCTGTGATATCAAAAAAATAGAACGCCCCGTCACGAGGAAAAATCCGGCACAGCCGCCATAAAGCGGTATCTCATCCGTGATCTTCCATCCGACGGTTTGCGTCCCTGCAAACGAGCCAAAAATATGCTAATCTATTCCCCTGAGCCATGCCACCAGCTGGGCCGGCATCTCATCCGGCGGCATTTGCTTTTCCACAGCGCCGATTTCAAACGCCTTTTTCGGCATACCGTACACGACGCAGCTTTTTTCGTCCTGCCCTATCGTCATCGCCCCGCTCCTGCGCATGGCCAGCAGCCCTTCGGCGCCGTCGGCGCCCATACCGGTCATGATAATCCCGGCCGCCGCCTTCCCCGCCTCCGCCGCGACAGATTCGAACAGAACATCCACCGACGGGCAGTGCCCGCTGACCTTTTCCCCCGCCTCAACGCAAAGCGCGAAGCCGCGCCCCCGGCGCCTGACCCGCAGATGCCGGCTGCCCTCGGCAATGTATATCTGCCCCGGCGCAACCGCCATGCCGTCCTCCCCCTCGCACACGCTGTACGGCAGCTCGCCGTCAAGCCGCGCGGCAAACAGCGCTGTAAACACCGGCGGCATATGCTGCACTACGACGATACCCGGCAGCCCGGGAGGCACACCGCGCAGCATCCGCGACAGCGCCTCGGTTCCCCCTGTCGACGCGCCGATGGCGATAATAAGCTCATCGAGCGGCCGCTTTACGTGCGGAAATATAAGCTGCTGCATAGCGGCAACCTCCGCCGTGTGCGCGGAGACATGCCCGGCGGCGTTTCCGGCCGCGTAATGCGCAGGCTCCGCAACGGCATGGCGGCGGACAATTTCTACAAACCTCTGCACAAAGCTTCGCGTCATCAGCGCATTGCCGGCCCACTTAAACTCCAGCATCTGTATGCGGCGCAAATCCATCTCGCTGCCCGGCTGAACGGTACTCAGCGTGATAACGATTATCTTGCACTCGCACAGCGGCAGTATTGCGGCTATGTAATTGCGCGTATCCCTGTCAAACACCGGGCAGTACAGCACGATTATATCGGGTGCCGCATCGATTATGCGCCGAGGCAGCACAAACGCGTTATCGTACACCTCGATAAAATCCAGGTCTTCGGCAGCGGCCAGCGCTTCGCTCAGCGCGGGAAACCGGCTGGGTTTTTGAAGCCCCAGCGCAACACGTATCCTCCCTGTCGGTCCACGCTGAGTCATGGCAAATTATCCTTTTCTGTAAATCGACGTCAGCACCGTCTGAAACCGCTTATCCAGCCCCAGAATCGACTCGCTCATCCCGACAAACAGATACCCTCCCGGCTCAAGCGCGTCATAGAACCTGCGCACGAGCTCGGTCTTTGTCGGCGTATCAAAGTATATCATTACATTGCGGCAAAATATCACATGGAACTTGCGTTTAAATCTGGTAAAGCTGTCCATCAGGTTAAAATGTCCAAAAACGACGCCGCCCTGCAGCACCGGCTTAACCTTGTACATGTCTCCCGGCATTTTTGTAAAATACCTGTCTCTCCACGCCGGCGGCAGCTTTTCAAGCCGCTGCGCGGCATAGATGCCTGTTTTCGCCTCGTTTAGCACCTTGGAGGAAATATCGGTCGCCAGCACGGTGCAGTCCCAGTCTCTTTTGTTAAGGCCGAAGAACTCGTTTATCACCATAGCCGTCGTATACGCCTCCTCGCCGGAGGAACATCCGGCGCTCCAGATGCGCAGGTCATGGTCTCTGATTTTTTGTGTCCACTCGGGCAGCACGGTCTTCGAAAGGAAATCGTAATGCCCCTGCTCGCGCATGAAGTACGAATAGTTTGTCGTCAGCTTAACCTGAAGCGTCTCAACCATCTGGCCGGAATCGTCGGCCATGACGGCGTCGAGATAGTCGCAAAAATTGCTGTACCCCGCCTGAGCCACGACGCTTGCCAGCCGCCCCTCGACCAGTGTCTGTTTCTTTTCCAGATTCAGCCCGAACCTGTTGTACATGAAATCCCGCAGCCTCTGGAAATCCTTATCATTTATCGTCATACCGTTCCTCGCGCATACGCCGCTCCGCCCCGATAAGGGGCCGGCCCGTCATCATGCCTCAACCTCGATATCCTTCAGCCCGCAGACCGAATCTATATCAAGCAGCTGTTTGACATTGCCGTTCGACGCGCCGATGGCGCGCACAAACGAGTTGCCGCGCGCCGCGCCGCTAACCTTTGGCGGCGGCTGTATCTCCTCGTCGTCGATGTACATAACCTCGCGCACCTCGTCGACAATCAGGCCGATTGTCATTTCCTCGGTGTTGATGACAATGATGCATGTGCGCTCGGTGAACTCGACCCCGCCAAGCCCAAAGCGCAGCGACAGGTCGATAACCGGCACAACGGTGCCGCGCATATTGATAATGCCCATCATGTATTTGTGCGTATTCGGTACGGGTGTTATGTCCAGCACGCCAATAATCTCCGTGACATATGTAATTTCCAGCCCGTATTCGCCTGTGCCCACGCGGAATGTGAGAAACTTGCCTTTCATTTCGTCATCCTGCGAAAAATCAAACTGAGAGCGAGTCAAATCATCCATATATTTCCTCCTAAGGTTTATATCGTTACAAATATCACAGCAGCATATCCAGTATCAGCCCGCGTATCTCGTCGACACGCGCCAGCAGGTCGATGTTGTCGCTCTGCTCGCTTAAAACGCGCTTTGCAAGCTCGTCGAGCTTGTCGTTTATCGTCTTTACCGTTGCAAATATTCTGTGTCTGCCGCGCGGCGCCATAGAGTTTTCTTTGCTGAAGGCATACCCGTTGCTGACAATCTCGTCGATAAACTGCCGTATCAGCGCGCGATAGCGCTCAACCTCGCGTATGTCCCCGGTCCGCGCAAGCTTTTCCCCCTGCCGGTCTATCTCGTCGGCCATCGCCGCAAGCTGCTTCTGCTGCTGGTCGTTCGACAGGCGGCTTAGCTCCTGCCGGAATACAAGCTGTCTCGCAAACGGGTCGCTTGCGTGCTCGACAGACCGCACATCCTGCCTGCCCGGCTCAAGCGGGTTTATATTGTTGATTTTCACAATAAGCTCCCCTCCTCGGCGCCGCACAGCAACTTTCGCATACTCTTAAAGTTCATTATCTCAAAAGCCGGTTACACTATGGTAATATTGCGGCATGTGTTCTGCTGCCGTGACGTTTATTCCGCGCAGACATATCGAAACGGCGCACATTGCGATGCGCCGTCCGGAATAAGCAAGGGCCTCTCAGCGGATTTTATCAAAAAACTCACTCGTCTCGGTTGTATCGGCGCGCGAATAGATGCTGACGCCCTTGCGGTTCGCCTGCATCAGTTTCGCCTGCAGGCTAAGGTCATTCTTGCGCGCCGCGGCCGCCGCGATATTTTCGTCGTCGAGCTGTTTTATCTCCTTAAGCGTCGCGTCAATTTCATCGGCAATCTTCACTTCGCGTGCCGACGCCGCGTTTGCGGCGCGGTTTTTATACAGCTCGGCAAGCTCGCTCTGTATCCGCTCAACCCCGTCGATAACCACCTTGCGGCTGTCGAGGTTGCTCTGCAGAGCCTCGGCGATGTCGTCGTTTTCGGTGTCCGCCAGCAGCTCGCACTGCTTGCGCGTCAGCTCAAAAAAGCTGTCAATCAGCTCGGCCTTCCGCATCAAAAGCCGCTCTATACGGTTTTCATCCATGTATGTCACGCTCCCTTCCGTCAGAGAAAAATATTGCCGGACGCACAACAGGCGCCCGGCAACCGATGACCCGGCCGCGGCGTTGCCTCCGGCGGCAGGCAGGCGCGCCGCACGCGCCGGACCCCGCTTTACGTCTTTAAAAAACGGCGCCCCAAAACGCGGGGCGCCGAAGCATGTTCAGTCTTCGCTTAAGCTCAACGCGCCCCTCTGCTGCTTGTCGGCGATTTCCTGCCATGTGCCGCGCAGCGTCTCCAGCATCTCAAGCACCGGCGGCATGGCCTCTATCTTTTTGCTCACATTCATATCGGCAATCTGAACAAGCATAAACTCGTACAAATCCAGCAGCTGCTCGCTGATTTCGTAGCGCATGTCAAGGCTGTTGACCAGCTCTGATATAATATCCTGCGCTTTGATAAAATGCTTATGCGCCGCGGCGTTATCGTTGCGCGCCACGGCTCTTTCGGCCTGCATAAGGTTCTTGCGGCAGCCGTCGTACAGCATGATTATCAGCTCAATCGGGCTGGCTGTCATAATCCCCTGTTTAAGATATACATCCTTCGGTTTGTTAGCGTAGTACTGCTGCATAAATTAGCCCCCTATGCCTTGCGCGCGCCAATGCGCGATATTTTCACACACGTCTGCAGAATCGCAGCAAGTCAGCCCTTAGCGCCCATCATACTGCTGAGCCAGCTGCTTTGAGAGTTGAGGTCGGACATCGCTTTTTCCATAGCGGCAAACTTAAGGTAGTATTTCTCCGACAGCTCTGCCATCTTGTCTTCCATCTGCGAAATCTTTTTGTTATAGGCCGTCAGGTTGCGGCCAAGGCTGTCCAGCGAAGTCGTGTTGCTTCCCTTCGTATAGGTATCCATGATGTTCGATATGCGGTACATCAGCCCGTTTTCCGACCTGGCGGTTGCCGCGTCAGCCGACTCCGACCTGTCCATAAACACAGACATTACACGGTTTGCGTCCTTGTTGAGCTCGGCGCGCAGTCTGTCTTCATCAAGCTTTATCTGCCCTTTTGTGCCGTCAAAATAGCTGCCGGTCGTTATGCCGACATCGGCGGGCGACAGCCCTGCGCCCTTGACGGTCTCAAACAGTGAGCCGCGCAGCTGATCCAGCACGCTGCGGATGCCGGCGTCGTTGTTAAGCAGGCCCTTTTTGGCTATGACCTCCCAGTCCTTGATCTGCTGCTCGGTCATCTCGGCCTTTTCCTCTTCGGTCAGGGGGGTATAGCCTTTTTCCGAGCTTGTCTTGCGCTCGGTAAGCATGGCGTCCAGCTTTTTGACAAGTGTGTTGTACCCGTCGACAAACGCCTTGATTTTTGTCACGGCGGGTTCGATATCCTTCGTTATCGAATACTTTATATCTGCCCCCGGGTCGGTTGTCTTGTTAAGCTGATAGCCTATGCCGTCGATGGTGAAGCTGTTGCTCTCCTTCGTCACCTCAACGCCGTTTATCTTCAGCTTGGCGTCGACGCCCATAGCCATGTCGGCAGCGCCGATTTTAAACGCGCCGTTCTCGCCAAACACGTTGCCCGTCACGTTTTGCAGCGTCATATCCTGCTTAGAGCCGCTCTTCTTTGCCTCGATGGTAAACCCGTTTGTCAGGCGGCTGTAGGACATATTGACGTCCGCCGCGCTGGACGACACAGTGTTTATCATGCTTTGAAGCGTGTCGCTGCGGTTGAAGGTAAACGACACGTCGTTGATTCGAAACGAAATGTTGCCCGCGGAATTAAAGCCGATATCGTTGGCAAACTGCAAATCTCCAAGGTGGACGCCGTTGCCCTCGGGCAAGTCGCCCGTAAGCACCGCGCCGCCGGATTTTGCCGAGGTCGCCGTGGCAAGCTGCGTCACCTCGTTGACGGTGACGCCTGTCGCCGTGTTGTCGGCGTTGGCGTTTACGGTAACGGCACCGCTCGTGTCGGCCGTGGTCACCTTGAAGTTGACATACGCCTTTGACGTAAGCATATTGTCGGCGCTTAGCGCGCTCATGTACTTCAGCTTGAAGTCCTTCAGGTCTCCGGCGACGCTTTTAAGCGACGCCTGCTTCCACTCGGTAAGCGTGCGCGCGCGCAGCTCTCTGTTGACCTTAAGCTGCTCCATCTTCATCAGGTTTTTAACCAGTGTGTCGGTATCCATACCAGACGTCATGCCGGTGATTCGCGTGACGTTTCCATTAATTGCCGCCATTATTTTCACCTCTTGCCCGGGGTATCCCCGGATTATAAAAGCCGCCCAGGCGGCAAACATGCTTTTCCTTACTCTGATTATCGGAATAACGCGCGCGAACTTAATAGCAAACCGCAAAAAAAGTTATTTTTGTATGTGCTGCGTCGGGCAGCATGTCTTTTTTAGACAAAAACACCCGGCGGAAGCGACTTCCGCCGGGGTAAAGCATATATTCAGCAATGAAGCAAAGTGTTGATATCGACAATCAGGCTTATAGACCCGTCACCCAGCACGGCGCATCCGCCTATGCCGTGCATATTGTCGTTGAAGTGCTGTATGTACTTCGGCAGCGGCTTGATGACCGCCTGCTGCTCGCCGATCAGCTCGTCGACAAACAGGCAGAATGTCTCCTCATCGCTGTGCAGCATAACAAGTATGCCGTCCTCAAGGTTTTCAAACTCGTGCTTCAGGTTAAACAGCCTGTGCAGCCTGAACACCGGATGGCACTCGCCGCGAATCATTATCATCTCGCTGCCGTCCGGGTCAAGCAGTATATTCTGCCGGTCGGGCTTGAACGCCTCGCGTATCGTCAGCATCGGCACGATGAACATCAGCTCGCCGACGCGAAGCTTCATGCCCTCGATTATCGCAAGCGTCAGCGGGATGCGGATGTTGACCGACGTGCCCGAATCCTCCCCGCCGTGTATGCTCTCGATGGCGATTGAGCCGCCGATTTTTTCTATATTCCTGCGCACAACATCCATCCCGACGCCGCGGCCGGAAAACTCCGTGACGCTCTCTTTTGTAGAAAACCCGGGCGCGAATGCGAACGCGAAAGCCTCTTTGTCCGATATCTCGGCGTCTGTCTTTGTCGTCAGCCCTTTTTCAATCGCCTTGCGCACGATGACCGAACGGTCCATGCCGCGGCCGTCGTCCGTGACGATTATCATTACGTCCCCGCCGGTGTTTCGCGCCTCAAGCGTCAGCTGCCCCACGGCCGGCTTGCCCTTCGCCACGCGCTCGGCCGGGGTTTCGATGCCGTGGTCGACGGCGTTGCGTATCAGATGCATCAGCGGGTCGTTGAGGTTGTCGATGACCTTCTTGTCGACCTCGGTCTCCTCGCCGATAATATTAAGCTGAACTTCCTTGCCGACCTTTTTGCTCATGTCGCGCACTATACGCTGCATCTTGTGGAACGATGTCGACACCGGCACCATGCGGATTGACATGACGACATCCTGCAAATCGTTTATCTGCTTGCGAAGCTGCTGGCTGGCGCGCTCAAATCCCTCGACATTCAGCTTGGCTATCTGCGGGTTTTTCGTCACCATCGCCTCGGTTGTTACAATCTCGCCGACAAGATCCATAAGCTTGTCAAGCTTGTTGACGTTGACGCTTATGAAGTTCTGCTTAGCCATTGTGCTGGCAGCGGGCGCCTTGACGGCGCTGTCTTTTTCGGCTCCCTGCTCGCTTGCATGCTCGCCGCCCTGCTCGTCTGAGTGCTTTACACCGCGCAGACGGATGTTCTCGGGTATCTCCTCGTTGTCTCCGGCGATGAGGATAAGGCTCGACGTGCTCAAAAACAGCGTCGAGTCGATAAGCTGCTTCAGCTTGTCCGGGTTTTCGACCGACTGAATATACATCAAAAAGCCGCTCTTGACGATTCTCCCGCTCGCCTCGTCGCTCATTAAATCCTCGGGCACATGCGCAAGCCGCACGCACATCGGAGAGATATCATTGACGACACCGAAGGCGCGCAGGCCCTCCATCATGCAGTCCGGCTCAAAGGTAATCCTGATTTTATAGTATGGCGCGTCGCTGTCCTCTATGTGTTCGCCTGAGGTCTCATTTACAGACGCGGAGCTTTGCACCGCTTCAATGCCGGCTCCCGGCACCGGCGCGGACCCCGCCGCGCCGTTTATTATCTCGTCCAGATACGAGCGTATCTGGGCAATAAGCGCCGTCCCGTCCTCTTTCGGCTGATCTCCGCCGGAAATCGTCGCAACATCGCGCTTTATCATGTCGGCGGCGCTGAGGACAATATCGAATATCTTATTCCAGTCCCCTCCGCGCGCTGTTTTCTCGCGGATATGGGCGAACAAATCCTCGACGGCGTGCGAAATCCTGGCCATCCCGTCATATGACATCATGGCCGCCGAGCCTTTTATTGTGTGCATTACGCGAAACACCTCGTTTATCTGCTCGGCGTTAAGCGCGTGCTCCCGCTCTCCCTCAAGAAGAACATTCTCAAGCGTATCTAAAAGCTGCTGGTTTTCGAACACGAAAACCTCAATCATCGGATCAATTTGACTCATGACAATCTCCTGCGTACGTATGATTAAAAACGGCGTGTATGCCGCAACTACAAAAGAATGCGCTCAGCAAAAAGGCAGGAGCACGCGCCTTCCCGCCCATTTTACCCAAGCTTTTTTATTGCGGCTATTATGCCGTCCTCTTTAAAAGGCTTGACAATAAACCCCTTGGCGCCCGACAGAATAGCGTCGCGCACCATGGCCTCCTGCCCCATTGCCGAAACCATGACGACCTTTGTGGACGGTGAGATTTTGACAATCTCCTTCAGCGCGTCCAGCCCGTTCATCTCCGGCATAGTGATATCCATCGTTACTATATCGGGAGCAAGCTCCTTCACCTTCTCAACGCCGATGCGGCCGTTCTCGGCCTCACCCACAACCTCATATCCGTTTTTCGTCAGCATATTCTTTATGGAGATGCGCATAAACGCCGCGTCATCTACTATAAGAACTCGTGCCATGTTGGTAGCCTCCTAAGCTTGATAATGTGTCAATAAACTGAATTGTATCTCTCTTATTTTACATGTTATTGGTGATAAATGTAAAGCGAAATCTATAAATAATTGCCTGTTTTACGCAAAAATGTCCTGAAATGCTAAATAAATGATTCCGGCTTGCCCGCCGCGCGGATTTTTAGCGACCCGTCGACGGCCGAAAACTCAATTGTCCGCCCAAGTTTGCCGCCGACGTCGCTGGCACGCACCGGTATACGATGCATCTCAAGCAGACGCCTGCAGGCCTCAATATTCCTCTCGCCTATGTTCATTATAGGGTTTGCGTTGACATTGCCGAACATATGCGCGCCGCCCGCAAGCTTGGCATACACGTTCGCGCGTCTCATGCCAAGCGCCTGCATCATTTTAAGCAAATCCTCTATGCCGGTGTCGGCAAACTTGGCGCGCGCGCCGTTCATGCTTTGCGATGTGGGCAGCATTATATGCGCCATACCGGCAACATGCGCGCCGGGGTCGATGAGGCACACACCGACACATGAACCCAGCCCGAGTGTTGTAAGGGAATCCGGCGCGCGGGCAACTTTTACGTCGGCCATGCCGACCAGTATAACCGCCATTTACGTATCTATTCCTATCGATTTCATAAGGACTTTATACGAGTCCGCCTCCGGCACGAGGAAGAAGTGCCCATTGATCTTCCGCGATTCTTCGGTGAACTCAGTCTCAAGCAGCAGCACAAGGTCGCCCAGCTGGCTGTACTCGATTGCGATTATGCTGAGCGCCGCGCCAATCATGTCAACTGCCAGCTGCGGCACGCTCATCACGATGTTAAGCCCGGTCAGCGAGCAGATTGCCGACAGGTACGACCCGATAAGGATGTTGCCGACCTCGCACAGAAGCGACCTGTCGAGCTCATCTATATTGTCGCTGTTCAGTCCTTCGGGCGCTTCGCGCTTCTCCCCCAGTATCATAGACCCCATGGCAAACGCGTCCTTCGGGTCAATTACAAGCAGCATATAGCCGTTGATGTCGCCGTTCATGCCGACAAGCACGCTGACCGTGACCTCTTCGGGGTTGTTAAGGATATTTACAATATCATAAAACGGGACAACGGACGCGCGCGGCACACTCATATCGACCGTTCTGTCGAGCATGGTTGCAAGCGCGGTCACGGCGTTACCCGCGCCGATGTTGCCAATTTCCTTGAGGATATCAATTTTTTGCGGGTCGATACCGCTCAGTTTATCCAAATCGTCACCTCCGGACATGCAGTCTGCCATAAAAAACCCGTGCTTCAAAAAAGCAGGCAGCCATGCCCGCAACCCAATAATATTATACTATTAAGTCGCGGCATTTTCCTACGATATAATATTATGAGCGGTAAAATAATTGTCAATAATCATACTTTTTCCGCCTTTTCGTTACATGGATTACCATAATATATTTACCGGCATCCGGAGGCTCCATATGAGGATCGCAAATGTATCCGTCGCGGAACTGAATAAATCGTTGGGCCTCGTGCCCTCCAAGGCGTCGAAATCGGCATTGAAGCCGGGCGACAGCATAAGCGGGCGCGTGCTTTTTAACGACAAAGGCACCGTCCACATCAAAACGGAAAACGGCCAGGTCATGCGCGCGCGGCTTGACGGCGGGGCAAGGCTCGAGGTCGGGCAGGATGTCCGCCTTACCGTCAGCGAGACATCGGACAGTTCTGTCCAGCTCGTCATCGAGCAGCCGGGGACCGAACGCGTACCAAACGCGCAGCCGCAGCTTGCCGCCGGGGAGCTTATCCCGGCCGACATCGCGCCGGCATCCGGCACACCGGCACCGCGGGCAGTCGCGCAGACTCAGCCGCTCGCCTCGGGCGATGAGGCGCGCTTTGCCGCGCAGCTTAAAGAGCTCGGCCTGCCTGTGACGCGTGAAACCGTCGGCGCAATGGCGAAGATAATAAGTGATAACCCCGATATAGGTCCGCAGCGCGCCGCGTTTTTGGCCGGCAACAGGATATCGCAGGAGCAGGCGATGTTCGAGGCCGCCGACCGTTTACTCGGCGGCGAGGGGCAGACGGGGCGTATGTTGATGCAGCTCACCGGGCTGCTGTCGCTTGGCGCGTCTGCCAAGGGCAAAACGCAGATGATGCCGCAGCAGACAGCCGAGCCGCAGGTTGAAGCCGAACCGCAGGAATCGCCGCGGACGCCCGGCTGGGTCAAGCTTGTCGACAGCCTGCTGGGCACGCAGGGCGGCGAAAACACGCAGCAGACGGCGGCCGCGCAAGCCCCGCAAACGCCGCAAACCCCCGCGGACGCCGACGCGGTGCAGGCCGGTCAGCCTCAGCCGGCCGCTCCTCCGCCGGAGGCCGGGCTGCCTGACCAGGCGCAGCAGATACCCTCCCCGCCCCGGCAGACGCACGTCTCGCCGCCGGATGAGAATACGGCATCGCCGCAGCCCACCGCCGCAGGGCCGGAGCCCGCAGCGCCGCAGCCCGCAGCCGAAGCTTCACCCCCCGCACCGCAGACCGCGGCACCCGCCGCGTTGCCCGAGACCACTCCCGCTCTGCTGCTAAGGCTCGCCGGGATGCCCGAGCTTGAGACGGTGGGAAGCGCCAAGCTCGGCGAGTTCGCCCGTGTGCTCGAGAGCGCCGCGCGCGAGGTCGCCGACATCCTGGCGGCGCCCGGCGGGCAGGAGAGCGGCCTGCGCAGCTTCATCGACGGCATGTTCGCCCGTATCGACCGCTGGCAGGAGGACACCCCTTCGCTTCTGCGCCAGGCCAAGGAGGAGCTGTTCGTCAAGCTGAGCGTCGTGCGCGAGGCGATATCGCAGTCGCAAATCGTCGACCGCCCAGCGCTTGCCGACCACACGCAAAAGCTTCTTGACCATATGCGCCTTATGGAACAGATAAACCAGTTTGTCTACGCGCAGATACCCGTACAGTACGGCGAGCGCCAGACGACATGCGAATTATATGTCTATCCCAATAAAAAGGGCGGCAAGCGCATCGACCCCGAGAACGCGCGTATACTGCTTGCGCTCGACCTTGAGCACATGGGCCATGTGCAGTCCTTCGTCACGATAAAGGGCAAGGAGGTCGGCCTTCAAATGGAGACTGAAAGTGATTTAACGGCCGATTTCTTCAAAAGCCGCACGGCGTCGCTGCACGCCATGCTGGGGGAAAGCGGCTACAAGCTGACAGAAAACCGCGTCGGCGTGCTTAAGCGCGAGGTATCGGCCGAAAACGCCCTGCTCGCGCTGGCCGACTATGAGAGCGTGCGCAAATCCGGCTTCGATTTAAAAGCCTGAGGCGACGATAAGGAGTACAAACGTCATGGATGATAAAGAGAAAAAAGGCGGCAGGATTCGCCGCGCCGCGGCGCTGAGCTACGACCCCGGGAAGGATCAGGTTCCTGTTCTTTCGGCATACGGAGAGGGATATGTCGCCGAGCGCATTGTAGAAAAGGCGCTTGAGGCAGGCGTACCCGTGCAGCGCGACCCGAATCTGGCCGGAATGCTGGCCAGGATGAGCGTCGGCGACGAAATACCGCAGCAGCTGTACGAGGTCGTTGCGCGCGTGCTGATATTCGTCAGCGAGGTCGACCGCAGCTACGGCAGCAAAATACGCGACGCCGCCAAATGACGGCATATTCATAAAACCTCTCCCGCGCGCCGGCAAAGCCGTAACCGGACGGGTATTCCGCATATATCCGCCGCGACGGCGCGCCGCGCCTTACCCCGTGGAGGCGGCTGTTTCCGGCAACACGCGGCTGACGCATCTGCGTCAGCTTTTTACCATATATTGTATCCGGTGTTGAAAAATCAACTCGTCTATTGTATAATATCATCACAGCGCGCGGGCGGGCCCCGCGGCGCGCAGGGGGGCATATGACAGGAATATCTTCCGTGCTTCCGGCATCGGGCACGACTAGGGCCGCGCAACAGGCGGCGGCCTCGCAGCCCGGTTCCTCGGGCGCCGATTTTCAGACAGCAATCAACGAGGCTTTAAAAAATGAATATCAGCAAAAGGCACTCGCCTTGACGTCGCCGTCAGGCGGCGCCGGCGCTCAGTCGCTTACCTCCCCTGTCACGCAGGGAAGCGGCGTCGAGCAGCTTATGCTGGCGGCCGCCGCCTCGGGCGAGACAAATGACATACAGGTGGCGCTTTTCATGCTGCTTATGATGATGCAGGGCGGCGGGGATTCCGGCGAGCTGATGGGCGTTATGTCCTCGATGCTGGCGCAGATGGATACCTCGTCGCAGGGCACGCTGTATGACGCCGCGATGGACGCCGATATCGACCGCTCTGTGCTGCTGACGGCGGAAAACGAGCTGTTTTCCGGCCTGCCGGCGACAGGCGACGTCACACGCACAGGGTATGGCGCCGTTGTACCCAAGCAGAGCTGGAAAGCCGCGACACCGGCGGTTTCCGGCGATGAGAACAGCCGCACGCCCGAGGCTCTGCGGGAAATCATCGACCAGTTCGGCGTCGAGAGCGCAACGCGATACGAGCCGTTTCGCAACGGCTCGACCTACTGCAATATATTCGTGTGGGATGTCACCTCGGCGCTGGGGTGCGAGATACCGCACTACATCGACAGCGAAACCGGCCTGCCGCGCCGGTGGCCCGATGTGAGCGGCGCGTGGGAGATGAACGCGAACGCCACATACGACTGGCTGCAAAAAAGCGGCGGAGACTACGGCTGGCGCGAGGTTTCGGCCGAACAGGCCCAGCAGTGGGCGAATGAGGGCCGCCCCGCCGTCACGGCGTGGAAGAACACATCGGGCGGCTCGGGGCATGTGCAGGTCGTCTGCCCGTCGGAAGACGGCAAATATGATGGCATACGCGGCGTCACGGTGGCGCAGGCCGGCGCTCAGGTGACAAATTACACGCATATCAGCTCCACCTTCACAAGGTCGCAGCTCAAGGACGTGCGATACTTCATACACGACTAGGCTTTTCGCGGCGCGCCGGCATCCGTTTGCTCCGCCCGGACGCGTTTGAATCGGACAGGCATCCCCCCGCCGGCATGTGAAGCCGGGCAGCTCCTCCCCCGCCGCGCGGGCTTGAAGGCTGTACGCGGCCGGTCAACCGGCCAATATTGGCGCCAGGGCAGGCGCATCGGAGGATACATATGACCCAAAACCACTACCGCGTGCTTCAGGTTGATGTCTCGGCGCAAAAATCCGAGATAACCACCGCTTACAGGCGGCTTAGCAAGCTGTATCACCCTGATATAAATCATCACCCCGATGCCGAGGCGCGGATGAAGATGATAAACACGGCCTACCACACGCTGCGCGACGATATGCGCCGCCGCGAGTACGACAGGCAGCTGAATCTTCGCCCCGCGCCGGTATGGGGCGCGCGCGCCGGCGCGCAGGCTAGCACGGGGCAAACACCGGGCGAGGAGGCGTATACCCGGGCCGAGCCGGCGCTTCGCGACGACGCTTTGCGCACGATGACGGCTTATATGGACCATCTGCTTACCGGCGAGTACGAGCGGGCGTATCAGTATCTGTGCCTTCACGACAAGCAGTATGTCACGCTGCAAAGCTTTTGCAAGTGGCGGCATTCGGTTCACAAGCTGTTCGCCATACGCAACTTCACGGCCAAGGCGTCCGACGAGCTTGAGACGCTGACGCACGGCGATGAGTTTACGGCCAAAGCCATAAAGATATACGTCAACGTCACCGAGCGCAACCACGCGGCGCAGACGCTGGACAAGTATCAGTTCACGAAATACACCGTGCAGGAAAACGGCCTGTGGCGCATATTTTTGGGCTATCGCGACCTTAACGAGATAGCGCGGATGTTCGAGGATTTATCTCACCGGCACGAGCAGGGCGAGATGGCGCGCAGGTGGGATGAGTATTGCAGCCGCACATGCCGCGGGCTGGATATGCTGTCCCGCGAGGGGCTGCTTAAGGAGGGCGAGCGCGAGCTGTACCGCTGCAAGCGGTACAGTCAGGAGCTTACAATTGCCGTCGTCCGCATGGCGCAGGTCGGGACCGCAGGCGTAACCGACGAATCGCTTAGCGACATCGTAGAGTGCTGCGCGCTGACGCTTTACAAGACGCTGCGAGAGACCGATGTGCCGGCCTATCTCGGCAACGGCGTGTTCGCCGTGCTGTTTATCGAGCTTAAGAAAAAACACGCCAGGGCCGTCGTCGCGCGCACTGTGGACAGGATGAGCCAAGGCGTGCTTCAGGGCACCGGCATGATTATGTCGCCGCGCTTCAGCTTCGAACAGTATGAAACCGGCCCGCTCGCCGACTACCTGACAAGGCTCTCATCCGCCACGCTGTAGCTTGCGCGGAATATATAAAGTAACGTGATTAAAAAGTTCCTAAAACCCCCGCTTATAATCAAAAATTCCGGGAATTCATTTCCCGAGAATTTTTATCAAAATTGAAAATTGTCGAAAAACCCACTCCGTTGAGGGTTTTTCGACAAGCTGGCCGCCGGGGGAAGCCGTGTTTCCCCCGGCGGTTTATTGTTGTTTCCGCCGCTTCACTTGAAGCTGAGCGTATTCCTGCTGTTCTGCTTGGCGGCGTACAGCATGGCGTCGGCTTCGGAAAACAAATCGTCATCCACCTGCGAGCGGCTGCACAGCCCGATGCTGAGCGTCAGCCTTATATTCCTCTCGGAAAATGTCTGCCCGTTGACCAGGGTTATCAGCTGCCTGCACTTGTGCACGCACTGGTCGTATGGCGTTTTCGTAAATATCGCCACAAACTCGTCCCCGCCGTAACGCCCTATATCCTCCGTATCGAACACCTCGCCCAGCAGAATGCCAAGCTCATGCAGCACATCGTCACCCACGCTGTGGCCGTGCTCGTCGTTTATATGTTTAAAGTCGTCAAGGTCAATAACGGCCAGCGCGTAATCAACGCCCTTTTCGCTGTAAAGCTTTTCGGCTTCGGCCATTGTATCGGTCAAATATCTGTGGTTGTGCAGCCCCGTCAGTACGTCTGTAATGGAATCCCTGCGGTTGAGGTACAAAAAGCGCATAAACTGCCCGGTGTATGTGCGGGTGACAAATATCAGCACGCACAGCATCAGCATATAGCTGAACGCCATCGGGAAGTACGGTGTCGGCGGATTTTCAAGCGGCCGGGCGATGCCGTTTTCGATGACGAGAGCCAGCACCTCGGCAAAATACAGCGCCGTGAACACATCGTTCATGCGCCCGTCGATAAGAATTGTTATCAGCAGGAAAAATATGTAGATCACATATGTCATGCTGCTGTACAGGCCCATAAGGTTCAGCCACGCAAACGGCGTGTACACAAAACAAAAATAGCCAAACAGCAGCGCCAGCAGCGTGCTTTGCTTTACCCTGCCGTATGTCATCAGCAGGACGGACAGCAGGATAAACCCGACAACATGCACATACACAGGCGCGCCAGTATATCCGTTAAATTGGTTGTATACCGCGCCGACAAACGTCGCCGCCATGCCGGCCATCATCACTGTTTTTATTATACGCTGCTTGACCGCCAGATATCTGGCGTCACTGCTTTCCCATTTGTGCGGCATCGTTAAGCCTCTCCTCCGTGATGTCAGCCGGCCGCCAAAGCGCCGGCATAACCGGTATTCCGTGCGCGATAAGCCAAGCGCGCCCGAACAAATCCCACCGCGGGCGCTTGCCGATGCGGTGCGCATCGCTATTGTAACAGCATTTTGCCGTGTTGTCGACAAAATCCGGAAAACTCTTGGCATTATCCGCAACACTAAGGCCAAATGCCCGGACGGGCCGGCTCCGGCAATCATTAAAAAAGGCCTCCGGGAAGTGAATGTCCGGAGGCCTTAAAATCATAGATTTTGCCGAAAGCCGGCCCGGTGCTTGCCGTTCTCCCCGGCGGCCACGCGCCGCTATTTATGCTTTTTCTCTTCCTCTATCGTCGCCTTGTACCTGTCAAGCGATTCGCGCGTCAGCACCTGCGGGTAGTGGCAATAGATAAAATGCCCCGGGCCTATCTCGCGGTACTCAGGCTCCTCCTGCGCGCAGCGCGGCGCCGCCACCGGGCAGCGCGGGTGAAAGCGGCACCCTTTGGGCAGGTTTATCGGCGACGGCGTCTCGTCTCGCAGCACGACGCGCTCCATACGGCGCTCCTCACCGACCATCGCCAGCACCGATGTCAGCGCCTGCGAATACGGGTGCAGGCAGCCGCTGGCTATCAGGTCGGCGGGGCCGCACTCCATGATTTTGCCAAGGTACATTATAGCGACGCGGCTCGATATCAGCCACGCCAGCGCCAAATCGTGCGTGATGAACAGGAACGACGAGCCTTTTTCCTCCTTCATGCCGACAAAAAGCTTAAGAATATCGGCGCGCACCGACGCGTCAAGCATCGACACCGGCTCGTCGGCGACGACAAAGTCGGGCGCCATGACGAAGCATGTCGCGATGCTTACCCTCTGCCTCTGCCCGCCCGAGAGCTCGTGCGGGTAGCGGTACAGATAATCGATGGCGGGGCGCAGCCCCGCAAACTCCAGCGCCTGAATGGCCAGTTCTTCCTTTTCGGCCAGCGATGCCTTGTTGTTGATAAGCACAAGCGGCTCGGTGACGATATCGAACACAGTAAAGCGCGGGTTAAGCGACTGATACGGGTCCTGGAATATCATCTGCGCGCGCTTGCGAAAGTCCCTCATATACGCCTTGTCGCGCGTGCGAATCGGCTCGCCGTCAAATAATATCTCGCCGCTTGCCTTGTTTACCAGCTGCAGCACGGCGCGGCCTGTCGTCGTTTTTCCGCTGCCCGATTCACCGACGAGCGATACAATCTCGCCGCGGCCAATTGTCAGGTTTATCCTGTCGACAGCATGGACTATTTTGACCTTGCGCTGGATGTACTCCTTGATAAAGCCCTGACGGATTTTGAACAGAACCTCAAGGTTCTTCAGCTCGATAAGCGGTCTGTCGTTCATTTCACGTCGCCTCCTCTCAGGTGGCAGGCCACGCAGTGACCGTTGCCGTCAAAGTCCACCAGCGGCGGGTCGACGGTGTCGCATATCTCGCCGATTCTCTTATGGCACCGCGCCGAAAAGCGGCAGCCGGGCGGCGGGTTGAACAGATCGGGCGGGTTGCCGGGTATCGAATCCACCATCCGGCGCTCTGCGTAGATATTCGGGAACGCCGATATAAGCTTTTCGGTATACGGATGCAGATGGCCGCGCACAACGGTATCCGTCGTGCCTGTCTCGACAATTTTCCCGGCGTACATGACGGCGATTTTGTCGCACGTCTCGGTGATAATCGACAGGTCGTGGGTTATCATAATCATGCTCATCTTAAGCTTTTTCCGCAGGCTGTTGATAAGGTCGATGATCTGCGCCTGCACCATAACGTCAAGCGCCGTCGTCGGCTCATCGCCGATTATCATCTTGGGGTTGCAGGCCAGCGCCATGGCGATTATCGCGCGCTGGCGCATGCCTCCCGAAAACTCGTGCGGGTAGTTGCGCATCAGGTTTGTGTCCAGCTCGACAAGCTCAAACAGCTCGCGCACGCGCTCCATCGCCCGGCTCTTTGGTATATCCTCGTGAATCAGTATGGCCTCGACAATCTGGTCGCATACCCGCTGCACCGGGTTAAGCGCGTTCATCGCGCCCTGAAATATCATCGATATCTCTTTCCAGCGGAACGACAGCAGCTCTTTTTCGTCCATTTTTGTTATGTCGCGCCCGTCGAACATGATTGTTCCGTCGATAATATCCCCCTCGGGCGGCAGCAGCTTGATGACCGACAGCGCCGTCGTCGTCTTGCCGCAGCCCGATTCGCCGACAAGGCCGATAGACTCGCCCTTTTCTACCCAGAAGCTGACGCCGTCGACGGCTTTTACCTGCCCCTGCGAGATGGTAAAATACGTCTTAAGCCCTCTTACTTCAAGCAATCTCTCACTCATGGCTATCTCCTCCTCAGCTTGGGATTGAGTATCTCGTCAAAGCCATAGCCGATAAAGACAAAGCTTGAGGCGAGAAGCACAATACACAGCCCGGCCGGGATAAACAGCCATGTCGAGCCGGTGGATATCGCGCCCTCCATACGGGCCGAGCGAAGCAGCTGCCCCCATGTGGGCAGCGTCGGGTCTCCGATGCCGAGAAAGGCCAGTGTTGACTCGGATATAATCGCGTTTTGCACCAGAAGTATGATGTTAGAGAATATCAGCGGGAAGACGTTTGGCAGAATATGCTTTGTCATGATGTACCATGTGCTCGCCCCTACGGCCCTTGCGCGCTCGACATAATTGCGCTCCTTGATAGACAGCGTCTGCGCGCGCACAAGCCGCGCGGTCGACGTCCACCCCGTCAGGCCGAGTATCCATATGATGTTCGAAAACTTCTGCCCGACAATTGCCGCCAGCACCAGCATCAGCGGCAGCTGGGGTATCATCATAAACGCCTCGGTCACGCGCATAAGCACCGTGTCCATCAGCCCGCCTACATAACCGGACGCGATGCCGACAAGCGTGCCTATTGCGGCGATAATCAGCGTTACAAGCAAGCCGATGGTCAGCGACGCGCGCGCGCCGTATATTATTGCGCCCAAAACGTCTCGGCCAAGCTCGTCAAAGCCCAGCTTATACTCGGCCGTCGGCGGCCCTACGCGCCCGCCCAAAAAGTATTTCGCGTGGTCGTACTGATAGAATATCGGCACGATAAGCGCCATTATCAGGAACACCGACAGCAGGCACACGCCGAACACGGCGCGCTTGTTGCCGAAGAACAGCCCAAGCGTCTTTTTGCGCTTGGCCCTTTTAAGCTCTTTTTCGCGGGCCTTAAGCACGGCCGTGCGCTCGGCGAGCTCTTCCCGGGTCAACGCCTTTTTCATGTTGTTGTCCATTCGCTCGCCTCCTCAATCCAGCCTGACCCGCGGGTCAATGTATGTATACAGTATGTCAAGGAAAAAGCTTGCCAGAATTATCAGCAGCGCCACAAGGTAGTTCGACGCCTGAAGCACCGGGTAGTCGCGCCTCGTCACCGAGTCGACCATCAGCCGCCCCATGCCCGGCCACGTAAACAGCACCTCGATGGAAAACGAGCCGGTGAACATAAACGCAAGGCTCATGACTATCATGTTCGCTGTCGGCAGCATGGCGTTTGGCACGATGTGCCTGTTGCGCACCTGCTTTTCGGTAAGGCCCTTTGCGCGGGCTGTCAGAACATAGTCCTCGCTGTACACATCCACCATCGCGCCGCGCATTATCATAAGATAGCCGCCGAAAATGGCCAGTGCGTACGAGACGGCCGGTGTAATCATGTGCCACATCAGGTCTTTGAGGTATATCCACCACGACGCGTGATGGATGCCCGACGTCACCATGGCGTTAAACGGCACAAGCTTCAGGTTTGTGCCGAATATCACAAGAAAAATCATCGCCAGCCAGAATGTCGGCACCGCGTATATCAGCATTGTTGTCGACGTGATTATCATGTCGGTCTTCTTACCCCGGCGCGATGCCGCGATTATACCGCCGCATATGCCAAGCGCAAGCCCCAGAGGAACCGAGCCGAGGCCAAGTATCAGGCTGTTGCCCATCTTGTCCTTCAGCAGCGTCCACACGTCGGTTCTGTATTGGAA
>JAVBMB010000054.1:0-8772 GCA_031552995.1 Oscillospiraceae bacterium | reverse complement strand
CAAAAAAAGTTAGATTTTGCTAACATAGAATTATATAATAATGCCAAGCGGGAGGTATGACGTGAAAATACAGGAGTCAGCCGAGAATTATCTTGAGACAATTTTAAAGCTGAAGAACACGCTCGGCCAGGTTCGTTCCATCGATGTCGCCAACGCGATGGGGTTTTCGAAGCCCAGTGTAAGCCACGCCATGAAGTTGTTCCGGGAAAATGAGCTTATTGACGTCGATGCAGGCGGCTATATAACCCTGACCGAAAGGGGCTTGGAAATCGCGAATAATATCTATGGGCGGCATATGATGCTTGCCGGCTTTTTGATGGCCATCGGCGTTGACAGCGGTGTCGCGCTTGAAGACGCGTGCAAGCTCGAGCACGGTCTGAGCGATGAGAGCTATTGCAAGCTGAAGCATTTCTTTGAGCACGAGATGAAAAAACAGTAACCGGATTACATGTAAAGGCCGCGAGGCATACTCGCGGCCTTTTTTGCGTTTTTGCTGCTCTGTTTACACCTTATGGCCGGCCGCCATAAGACGCTTTGAAAGCTGTTCGCGGTTCAGGCTGGCGTTCAGCGCCTCCTGCGCGCTCACTCTGCCGTCCCTGACAAGGTTGAACAGGCTTGTATCCATAGTTATCATTCCCTCGGCAGACGACGAGTAGATTACACTCTCAATCTGGTGCCCCTTAGACTCGCGTATCATGTTGCTGATAGCGGCGTTTGCCGTCATGACCTCGAATGCCGGAACCATATGCCCGTCGACGCCCTTGACGAGCTGCTGAGACGCGATGCCCTGAAGCACAAGCGCAAGCTGAACCCTTATCTGCTGCTGCTGACCGGGTGGGAATATGTCTATAATCCTCTCTATCGTATTTGCGGCGCCTACCGTGTGAAGCGTCGACAGAATCATATGCCCTGTCTCGGCAGCGGTTATGACCGAGCGAATCGTGTCATGGTCGCGCATCTCACCCAGCAGTATTACATCGGGAGCCTGACGCAACGCGGCGCGCAGCGCGGTGTCGTAATTCTGGGTGTCGATTGACAGCTCTCTCTGCGTGACGACACTCTGGTTATGGCGGTGCAGATATTCGATCGGATCTTCTATTGTGATAATATGCGCGTTGCGCGACTTGTTAATGGCGTCTATTATACAGGCCAGCGTTGTTGTCTTTCCGCTTCCGGCCTGGCCGCTGACGAGTATGAGGCCTTTCGAACACTTCGACAGGTTCATGACATTTTCGGGTATGCCTAAATCTTTGTAGCTGGGAAGGTCGAACGAGACGATGCGGACAACGGCGGCGAGGCTGCCCCTTTGTTTCAGCGTGTTGACCCTGAAGCGCGACAGCCCCTTGACAGAGAACGAGAAATCATCCTCGCCGGTTTTGTCAAGAATAGCCGTCTGCCTTGACGCCAGTTCATACATCTTCATTATGATTTCAGCCGTGCCGTCAGGGAAAACCGGGCCCCAGTCATCCTGCCGCTGAAGCCTGCCGCCAAGCTTGAACGTAATCGGCAGACCGGCGACAACAAGGATATCCGAAGCCTTTGCCTCGACGGCTCGCCGCAGCATTTCTTGTATGTCTATCATTTTTATCCTCCGCCAAAAAATGGATTGCTGTCTCGCCTTATGGCATGACGGGCAGTCCTTCGTCAAACGAGAAAAATACCGCGGCGTCAAGTGTCCAGCGCTGAATTGTCCAGCGGTTTGCGCCGCTGGGGGCAAGCGTTGCGTCGATGGTGAACACACGCCCTTCCCCGGCCGGCAGCGAGCACAACAACCTCAACACTCCATCCTCGACGCCCAGCGTAAGCTCGGCATCGTTTGCCGCAGCGGCGGCAGCGGCATATGCCGCGTCTATGTCCGGCGCGCCGGGCGGGCAGCTCTTTTCAACAGCGTCAAGCAGACTGACGCCTTTCGCGTCAAGCGTATAATAGTCCCGCGTCAGCTGCGCGTTTTTTTCGGACAGGCGTTTGTCGGCAAGGGCCGTTGACATGGTGAGCACAGCAAACACCGCAACGCACAGCACGGCAAGCGACATAAGCAGTGTGATCCCCCCGACGCCGAGGTTACCTTTTTTGTTATTGCCCATCAGCCGGTCACCTCCGGCGCGTATTTTGAGCATGTGAGGCTGTAGACCGGCAGAGGCTCGCTATTCATTCGGCGGTTTGCCGACAGGTTCCATACTTCCACACCGGCGTGCTGCACATTGCCGTCACTTTCGATGACGACCGTAAGGCGAAACACCGGGTCTCCCGAGACGAGCTGCCAATTTTTGTCGTATTCGACGACGCATTTACCGTCCTCAACCCTGCCGCCCAGCATTTGTGCCAAGTCACCAAGGCTTTCCGCCAAACGGAAGCACTCGGCGGCTGATGTCGCAGCCGCCACAGAGCGCGTCAGGCCTAGGCTGTCATCGGCAATCCTCCCCGCGGCAAAGAAAACAGACGCGCAGATTACGGCGCAAAATGAAAAAATGAAAACGGCAAGCAAAAGCTCCAGCAGGAGCATCTTGCTTTTTGAACGGCCGCCGCTCATCGCGCCACCTCCGTCCTGGGCGCGACCCTGACGTATCCGCTCATGCCGCCGCAGCTTATCGATGCTACAATCATGCCGTGGTCGTCGGCGCGTATCGTCAGCGTATCAAGCGGAATCAGGCGCGTGCCGGCCTCGGGATCCATTTCAAGCTGCATACCCTCTTCGGTGTACAGCTCGTACAGATAGCCGCCGAAGCAGTAAATATATGTGCAGTATGTGGCAAACTCATATTGCTCGCGGATCACAAGCGCGTCGGCGCCGTACAATGTGCCGATTTCGATGCCGCCGAGGCTGTCTCCCCGGCGCGCCTGATTGGCAATATATGCGACGGCCGTACGGTACGCCGTAGTGCTATCCGTTGTCTTTATTGTGGAGTTATAGGCTGACACACCCATTGCGGCAACCGCGATGGTAGATGTCAAAAACACCGTGCAAAGCACCAGCAGCGCGATTGTGACGCCAAGGCCTCCGCGCCCCTTCATAAATGTGCCCATCAGTTCACCGCCCCGGCGACGTCCGCCACGCGCTCAAGTACGGTTATGTCCGGCATCAGGTTTGCGGCTATGTATTGAAAATCAATAAAATACAGCTCTTCGTTCGGGGCAACGCCGTAGTGCTGCTTGAGGTATTCAAGCGTGGGCGGGTAAACCCCCTCAAGCGCGTAGCACTGAACGGCGGCGCGCTGAACGCTCCTCCTGGTGATGGCCAGACCTTGCTCTCCCGCGCTTTTTTGCGTCACCCCGGTAAAAGCGTAAACCGCGACTACTGCCAGCACGAGTATGGCCGCAAGCGCTGTGCGCTTAAACCATGTTCGGCCGCTTTTACGCATAAACATATACAGCCTCTCCTATATGCCTATCGACGACAGCATGCTTATAAGCGGCAGCATGACAGACAGCAGCACAAGGCCTACCGAAACAGACAGAATCACTATCAGCGTCGGCTCGATACGCATGATGAACCTGTCAAGCATATCCTCGGCCTGCGCCTGACAGCGCGTTGCTATTTCGGCAATGGCCCTGTCAAAGCTTCCGGCCTTGAATCCGGCCGTAAGTATCCCGCGCATGACGCCCGTGAATATGCCCGAATCCTGCACAGCCTTTGGGAACGCCGCACCGGAGCGCATGGCCTCGCGACAGTTTGAGACGGCATCGCTGAGAGCCGTACCCTCAAGCAGCGGCTGCGAGCGCTCGAGCGACTCGTCAAGGTCAATGCCGCCCGACGCCATAAGCGCCATGGCCGACGCAAAGCGAGCGCGCGACAGCGCCAGCCCGAGCCGGCCGCTGAAAAATATCTTATCGGCAATGCCGTTAAGCGCGGCGACGCCCTGCTTGCGGCGCAACAGAATAAATATGCAGACAGCCGCCACGACAAGCACGGCGCATATGGCAACGAGGCTGCCTTGGATGACCTGCCCCGCCTTGAGCAGCCACAGGGCCAGCGGCGACAGCTCGACACCCATCTGCATGAACACCTGATTGAATACAGGCAGCACTTTGACGATAAGTACAAAAATCAAAACAGCCATGACGCCCAGCATAACGGATGGGCCTGTCACGGCTCTGCGAACTCCGGCGGCCCTCTCGGCCTCCTTGAGGTAATAATCAGTCAACCCGGCGAGAACCTTATCAAGGTTGCCGGACGCCTGACCGACCTCCACCATCTGCAGCATGTACGGCGGGAAGCACCCGACGACTTTCAGCGCATCGCTGAGCGATGCGCCTGCCAGCAGAGAATCATATACAGGGGAGAGGATTTCCCTCTCCCCTTTTTCTTCTGTTTGTTCAAGCACAAGTCCGATACATTCCAGTGTGGGCACGCCGGCGCTGACCGGGTATGACAGCTGAAGGCAAAATGCCGACAGCTCCTCCGCGCTCAGCATCCTGCCGGCAGGTTTGACATTTCCATCCATCGATTCGCAAGCTCCCTTTCAAGGTCTACGGAAGCTTGCACCCGATAAGTGAAGCGTCAGTAGACGTATTTCATTGAGTAATTGCTTCCTGTGCCGACATACTTCTTTATCTCATCGGCATTCTTTGCGCCCTTGGCGCTTGACATGAATGTCGGGTCCATCATCGACCAGCTTGTGCCGTCGAAGTAGACAGCCTTGTCAACCCAGCCGATGCCCTCGACATAGACATTGATCCACGCGTGATAGGTTGTGCCGGCATAGCCGACGACGAGCTTGCATGGGATGTTCTGACTGCGAAGCATTGCGCTCATCAGCGCGGCGTAGTCAAAGCAGATGCCCTTTTTGGCGGCGAGAACTTTGTCGACATCCGGCAGATAGCCGACGACCTGCTTGTTTTGAATCTTAGCGGCAAGGTCTTTATCGTACGTCAGCTCTCCGATGACGAAGTTGTAGATGGCTGTAAGTCTTTCGAGGTCTGTTTTGCAATCCTTGATAAGCTCGGCGGCCTTTTTGACCGCCGCGGAGTCGCTGGCATAGTTGACATACTGATTTGCGTAGAGGAACGGCAGGAACGCGTTGCGAAGCTTGACCGCTACGCTTGACGAGATGGCGACGGCGTACTTTGTGCCCTCGACCTGCTCCCAAACTTTTACGGCATATATGCCGTCTCCCTCGGATATCGGAAAGCTCTCGTACGTGCCGGCGTTATTAAGATTATACGTGTATTGGGTGCCATTAGTCAAGGCAATTGTAACCTTGATGCTGACCTTTTTGCCGCCGGTATACTTTACCATTACATAACCCTCGGCACTGTTCGACGCGTCGACAACAGCTTTCGTGTTGGAGTACACGGTGACGCCCGTAACGGCCTCGGCCTTGACCGGCAGCGTTGACGGCTTTTGCGCGGCTGGTATAACGGCCGCAGTTGTGCTGCCGGTTGCGGGGACGGCCGCCAGCGCGGTTTCCGGATCCTCAATTGTCGTATAGCACCCGGCAAACAGCGCCAACGTAAACGACAGCGCAAGCACCAGAGTAATTACTTTTTTCATACTGTTCCTCCTACTGAAAAGCATCGGATCTACGGCCGTCTGCTCATCGCCTTCAAAATTCTTCTACTATATTCTATCGTACTATTCTCCATTTTGGAAATGGTTGCGGCGGATTAAGTGACATTTTTCTTATTTAATTACATTTTTTGTTTTATTATGTTACCCGAGTATGTAATCACCCTGTTGTTTCTCCTAAACCTTAACGATATCTCGGGCGCATGTTACCGGGCTTTCGCAGCCGCTTTTACATTATCTCTCAGCTTTCAGTTCTATCATACAGCCTCTCGGTTGCATCATGGTGATTAATAACGGTCAAAATTTGCAGCTTGAACAAAAAAATCGCGGGGCGCCCCGTAACAGAGCGTCCCGCCGAATGTGTGTCCGGTTACAAAGCCGGCTCAAGCGGCTCCATATTGTAGTTCAGGCTCAAATCCCCCAGGCTGTACTTGCTGCGGTATTTGTTGAAAATACGCTCGATGATGCGGCGGCTGTCCTCATATGTCACCGACGGCAACATCATAATGAACTGCGACGGGCTGTATCTGCTGTATACGTCGCCGCGGCGCAGTGATTCACGCACGCATGACGCGAGGCGCGTCATTGTCGTGTTAAGCGCTTTGCCCTCAAGCTGGTTTCCGCGACGGTCAGTCGCCGTGATGAGACATATATAAATCGACATGCCTGAGCGCGCGACAGAACGCGCCTGCACCCGATAGATGTCTTTAAAAAACTCATATTTGCAGAAAAACGCGCCGGGCAGATTTTCGTTTTCCCTCAGCTGCTCGTGAATCGTCGCGAGGTCGCGTTCGACATCACGGTTTGACTTGATTATCTCACGGTAAAGCGCGGCCATTTCCTCGGACGGAGTGATGCCGAAACAGTCGAAAAACAGGTCGCTCATCGCCTTGTATTGGTTGAGCGCCTCCTGCTGATTTCCCATCTTCGCAAGCGAATCAATAAGGTTGAAGTGTAAAAACTCGTCATATGCGTCGATTTTCAGCGCGACGGCGCATACATTGGCTATGTCTTCGTACCTGTGCGATTTTTTGAGCATTTCGACCGTGCGGCGCACAGCGTTGATATACATGATATGGTAATACGTATGGCTCGGCGTCGCCCAAGGCTCGCTGTTCGAGCGGGGCAAAAAATCACCCCTGTACAGCTTTATCGCCTCAAAATAGTAGTCGAGCGCCTTGTCATCCTGAAGCCCGGGCGTTTCAGCCATCGTGCAGCAGCGCTCAAACAGGTCGATATCAAGCACCATCGGCAGGTTGTTGTTCCACGTGTATGAACCTCGCTTTTGAAGTATCATATCGCGTCCGTCGACATACTTCAGCTCGCTGAGCACTGCGCGCAGACGATGAATCATCGTCTTAAGCGCGTTTATAGGGTTGCCGCTTTGCGGCTCTGACCACAGCAAATCAAGCAACTCGCTCTGCGCAATATCCCTGCCCCGATACGTAATGAGATATTCAAGCAGCGTCCACAGCTTCATTGTTCTTTTACTGTCGTCTATAGTTTTGCCGGCGTATGATATCGAGAACTTTCCCAGCATATTGATGCGGAGAACATCGTCCTGTTGCACTTCCCTGACCCCCAAACTGCATCCCGCAGTGATAGTATAGGTTACATTTCACCGCACATTGATGCTTTCCAATGATATTATATCAATCAAATTACCAAAATGCAACCGGATGTTTTTAAATGATTGGAATTATTTGTCTGCCGCGGCGCAATTCCGTTTATTCGCCATAGACTGGCGTATGGAGGTGCGTATGATAACTTTAAGTCTTTGCATGATAGTTAAAAATGAGCTGGACACGCTGCCCAGATGCATAGAAAGCGCAAGAGGCATCGCCGATGAGATAATAGTTGTCGACACCGGCAGCAATGACGGGACAGAGGCTGTTGCGGCGTCACTCGGGTGTGATGTATATAACTTCAAATGGATTCAGGATTTTTCGGCAGCGCGCAATTTTGCGTTTTCTAAGGCATCTATGGATTATTGCATGTGGCTTGACGCCGATGATGTCATAGATGACGCCGCGGCGTTCATCCGCCTGAAAGAAAAGCTCGACGGCAGCGAGGACACAATCATGCTGCCGTATCACACCGCGTTTGACGAAAGCGGAAAGCCGACGACCGTATTCTTCCGCGAGAGGATTGTGCGGCGCTGCCCGCACGCCGTGTGGCACGGCGCTGTTCACGAGACAATTGCGCCTTTCGGAAAAATCATATACGACGAAAGCTCTTGCGTACGTCATATGAAGCCGAGCGAGCAGACGTACACGACGCGCAATCTCGACATATACCTGGCGCAGGAGGCGGCGCGCGCGGAGTTTTCACCCCGGGACAGCTTCTACTTTGCCAGAGAGCTGTATTATCACGGGCACAACGAAAAGGCCGAGAAAATACTTGACGAACTGACGGCCGCCGGCGACGGGTGGGTCGAAAACCTTATAGAGTCGTGCCGCATACGCTCTCTTTGCCTTTTGGCGATGAACCGGCGGAGAGCGGCCGTTGAGGCGCTGATGCGCAGCTTCGTTTATGACCTTCCGCGTGCCGAGGTTTGCTGTGATATCGGCTCTCTATTTATGGGCATGGAGCAGTATGCCCCTGCGGCATACTGGTATGAGTCGGCTCTTGCGTGCCCGCGCAATGATGCATCCGGCGCGTTTGTTGCCGCCGAATGCTATGGCTATTTACCGTGTATAAAGCTGGCCATGTGCCACTTCAGGCTGGGGAATATAGAAAAGGCAAAGCTATTCAACGACATGGCCGGAATACACAAGCCGGATGATAAATACTATCTGCTGAACCGCGATTTCTTCGCGGGATTAACAGCCGGCGCGAGTGATGAAGCCAAAGAGGATTCATAGAAAAAGGCCGGGAGATATCCCGGCCTTTTTGTCGCCTTAATTACGCTGTCAGCTCAGCGCTTTTACAATGCGCCGGGCAGCGTCGAGGATATTATCGCGGCTTGTGGCAAGGTTGATGCGGATGAAGCCCTCGTATGGTTTCCCGCCGAACCACTCGCCATAGTCGACCGCAAGTCGGCAGGTATTCTCCATCAAACTGACGGCGCTGCCGCATGTATACACGCGAAGATCAACCCACGCCAGATATGTTCCCTCAAGCGGGCTGACAACCGCATTCGGCAGCGCGGACAGCACGTCGCACAGCGCCGCATAGTTGGCGCGAAGCTGTGAAAGAAGGCTGTCAAGCCATGGGCCGCCGTTTTCATAGGCGGCGCGCGTCGCGATATAGCCGGCTGTGCCGCT
>JAVBMB010000119.1:0-22026 GCA_031552995.1 Oscillospiraceae bacterium | reverse complement strand
TGCGGCTGCACGCAATTCTTTGACGAGGGGTATCACATATCCCGCAGCCATTATGCCAACAGGCCGGAGTCGACGCAGGAACAGCCGGCGGTGGGCAACTGGATATCGAACAGGTACAATCTGCGCAGCGCGGTTGTCAACATGATCAGCCTCGGCGTGGAAAAAGATACACTGATGACGCAAGGCTACAGCGGTGACCTTGACGAGGATATAGACAATGTCGTCAAAGAGATGCTTGACATCTACCCGCTGGGCAAATACGCCGTATCGACAATCACCCCCAAGACCGACACGATACTGTCGCAGACACAGATAACTATCAGCATAACATACAGCCGCACCGAGGAAGAACGGCGCGGTATTGTTCAGGTTTTTGACGTGGCGGATTTTGAGTACAGGCTTAGGAGTATGATGACGCAGTTTTCGCAAATCGGCGTTTTCAGCTTCAGTAACGGCAACTGCACCGACAACGAAGCCACGCTTGAGCAGCGAATTAAAAAATGTTGGACAAGAAATCCCGAGTACGCTGTGGGGCTTAAAGAGGTTCAGTCTGTTTTTTATCCAAAAGATGTAATGAACCCGATCGTTGAGGTCGCGATACAGTATCTTGAGCCGCCGGAAGAGCTTGAGGCGAAGAAGAAACAGCTTATCAATGCGGCGAAGGCGGCGTGCGAGGCCTTTACGGGAGATACCGATACAGCAAAGCTAGAGTATATCTATGCGTATCTTTGGAACAACGTCTTATTTGACCAGAGCGCGACGAAAAATGCTATTGAAAATAATGACGACCAGCCCAAGAGCAGCTCGTACACGGCATATGGCGCGCTTGTTTCAGGCGAGGCATCACAATCCGGCTATGCGCTTGCGGCGCAGCTTATGTGCAATGAGCTTGGGATATCGAGCAGTGTCGTTACGGGCATGCGCGACAAAGCGCCGTACTATTGGCTGTATGTCAGCTGTGATGATGAAATGATGCACTTTGACCCGACATCGGTACGGTATGATATGATGGTGGGAGATGCTCCTCCGCCGACCGAGCCGGATGAAACGACTGTTAGCGAAGAAACTCCGGAGGATAATCCGCTGCAATCTCATGTTTTCCTGTTCAATCTTGAAGAGGGGCAAGGGCGCTTTTCATGGAACAGCAACCTGTACAGCATCGGGTAAATGGAGTGAGCGCAAGCATTCGACCGCGATTGACGCTAAATGAGGCATATTGGCTTTGACCTCTGTGAGGTGTCTTTTCTGTACGGCTGCAGGTACGGAGGAGCTGGGCCACTTTGAGATGATATCCGCAATCGTGCATCAGCTTACACGAAACCTGAGCGTTGATGAAATTAAAAAACAGGGCTTTGCCGAGTATTTCGTCGACCACACGCTGGGGATATATCCGATTGCGGCGTCAGGCTCGGCGTGGACCGCGAATTATTTCCAGTCGAAAGGCGACCCGATTACCGATTTGCACGAGAACCTTGCCGCGGAGCAGAAGGCCCGCACTACATATGACAATATACTTCGCCTTGTTGACGACCCTGATATTATCGAGCCGATTAAGTTCCTGCGTTCGCGAGAAATCGTTCACTACCAGCGCTTCGGCGAAGCTCTGCGCATAGTTCAGGATGAGCTTAATTCAACAAACTTTTATGCAATGAACCCGGCATTTGACAAACGTTAATTGTTGATAACACTGGAGACGGCAAAATGAGCCGTCTCCGTTGCTTTGATTTTACGGCATACTGAGTTGTCGGCAGCATGCAGGCATATCGTTTTCTTATCACACATTTGGCTGATTGACAGCAGGTGCTTCGCGATGTAATATCAAATCAGCAATATAACGGGGGGATGACAATATGCCAATCGCCGGAGATTTTCTTGACTTTTTAGTAGAGAACAAGATGAGAAATGACAGGGAGTGGTTCAAGCAGAACAACGCAAGATACAGAAGAACCGTAATTGAGCCGCTGGCCGAGCTTGTGACGAAGCTGACGCCGCACATGCTGGAAATCGACCCGCTGCTTATAACCGAGCCGAAAGTGGACCGGACGATTTCGCGCATAAACAGGGATACAAGATTTTCCGGCGATAAGTCGTTTTATCGCGCGAACATGTGGATAGTATTCATGCGTGAGAAAAAGCTTTATTTTGGTCTGCCGGCGTTTTATATGGACATCTCCCCCACCGGCTACAGTTATGGCATGGGGTATTATATGGCACCGCCGGACACAATGAACGCCGTGCGACATATGATAGTAAGCGGCGACCCTGTATTTAAAAAGGCGCTTGCTGCCTATAAAAAGCAAAATGTATTCTCACTTGAAGGCGATAGCTACAAGAGGACAAGGCACCCCGACCACACGCCGGAGCTGCGTGACTGGCTTGACAGAAAGAGCATGTCATTCAATACATCAAGCGAAGACTTTGACCTGCTATTTTCAGAAAAGCTGGCCGATAAGATTGCCGCCGAGTTCAAGACGCTGTCGCCGATGTATCAATTCTTTCTGGCCGCGGAGGCGAGAAAGGCAGTGCTTTAATATTTACCATATTATAATACAAGACCGCGGCGAGATAACTCGCCGCGGTCTTGCCGCGTTACATATCAATCAGCCGCCGGCCGACTGTTTAAGCTCTTCTTCCCTTTCAAGCTCGATATACGCCACCTTGCCGACTAACGTTTTTGGCAGGCTGTCTCGGTATTCGAACTCGTACGGCATAGCGTATTTTGCGATATTTTTCTCGCAATGGGTTTTTATTGACGCCTTGACCTCGTCATTGAGCGTATACCCTTGCTTAAGCACAACAAAAGCCTTGACTTTTTGCATCTTAATCCTGTCTTTGACGCCGATGACGGTGCTCATCAGCACGGCGGGATGTGCGTCAATGACATTTTCGAGCTGCGATGGATATATGTTGTAGCCGCTGGAAATTATCACCCTTTTAAGCCGCTGCTTGAAGTAGATAAAGCCATCCTCATCCATACTGCCAAGATCTCCGGTATGCAGCCATACCGCGCCGTCATCGTGAAGCTGAAGCGTCTGGGCGGTTTCTTTTGGATTGTCTACATACTCCTTCATCACGGTCGGGCCGGTCATGCAAATCTCACCGACTTCACCGTACGGCACTTCGTCACGAGTCGCCGGTGTAACGATTTTGAAGTAGCAATCGGGGAACGGTATGCCGATGCTGCCCTCACGGTAATAGTTTTTCGGCGTAAGGCAGCTTGCTGTGACACTCTCTGTCGTGCCATAGCCCTCGCGCACCTGCACTGTGGCGCCGCACGACGTGAGAAAGGCATCTACCTTTCGCTTTAGCTCGATTGACAGGCTGTCTCCGCCCGAGAAAACGCCCTCGAGGCAGCTGAGATCGAGCTTTTCAACCCCCTCTATCCGAAGCAGCGCCTCGAACAGGGTCGGAACGCCGGCAATATAGTTTGGACGGTGTTTCTTAAGCAAAGCTGCATATATTTTGGGCGTGAACTGCGGTATCAAAATGCAGCGGCAGCCTTCCGTCAAAACTGTGTGGATGCATATTCCCAGGCCGAAACCGTGGAAAACCGGCATCAGAGCCAGCATGGAATGGCCGGGTATCAAACAGTCACCGCCAGCCGCCGTCTGCATCGCCAATGCGTTGAAGTTTAGATTTGTGAGAAGTATGCCTTTTGTTGTCCCCGTTGTGCCGCCGCTGTATAGTATCGCCGCGGGGTATAAGCCGTCGGTTGTAATAAACCCGTTGTCGCGACGCCTACGCCCGCCGGATATAAAATCCTTCCACAAAATGACATTGCCGCCGCCGGAAGCGGTATCCGCCTTTGGGACAGGCTGGATTTTGCGGCCCTTTGTCAGCCTGAAAGCCGCGCGCATGACCGCTGACAGACAGTCTGCCGCGCCAGTAATAATCAAGCGGTTAAGGCTTATTCTGCCGGCTGCCGCTTTGAACTTGGGGTAAAACTGGTCGAGCGTTATCGCTACCTTGCTGCCGCTTTTGTTGATGAAATCGACGATTTCACCCTCGCTGGACAGCGGATGTATCATATTGGCAACGGCGCCGATTCTGTTGACGGCGTAAAACATCAGCACGGCCTGCGGCACATTCGGCAGGCAGATTGTGACTTTTTCGCGCGGGTGAACGCCAAGAGCCTGAAGCGAATGAGCGCACAGATGAATCTGCTCGACGAGTTCTTTGTATGTCATTTTCATGCCGTTGAACTCGCAGGCGATAAGGTCGGGATATTTTGACGCCGTTCGCTCGACATAGTCGACCATCGATATGTCGGGATAGGTCAGATGGTGCGGAATATGCCCGTAGCTTGAAAGCCAGGGCGCTTTAATGCTCATATTCAAACTCCTCATCAAGCGGACGGTCAAGAAGCTGCGGATTTGCAAGCAAGTGGCTGATTATCTTGACTGACTTCGCGAAATAAAATCCATCGGCGATACGCTCGTCTATTGTAAGGCCGATTGGCATAATGTCCTTATATGTCACCTCGCCTGCGGCATCCATAGAATATTCGCGCTTAACTTCGCCTAGAGTGATGACAATGCTGTTGCTGCCGTAGTTGTTGAGATGGTGATACACGGCGTCACACTTTATGCTGCCGAGGTTGCTCAGCAGCACAGTTGTCTGGTTTGTGTCGATGTCGTAAAGCGGCGCCGGAACGAGGCCGTGATTATCAAGCTGCCGAAGCAGAAACATGAACAACCTGACAATTGTTACGGGCAATTTTGATAAAAGGTTAAGCGCCCCGTCGGCACCGTATTCGTCACCGGCTTCACGCGCTTCACGCACTTCCCCGACAATTTTGTCCGTGTAACTGCGAAGAGTATAATCCCCTTTTGGGTGGAGTATCATCAGCGCTTCCTCGGCATGGTCGGTGAATTGCTTTTTGGCGACAAAGCTTAAGCTGATTCCATTGCGCTGGTAAAACCTTCGTCCGGAAATATAGCGGTTAAGCTTTGGCCTGACATGGACGACTTTGGCAACCGCGGCAACGACCGCGTGGAACAGCGTCGTCTTTTTTGACTGAGGGTCAAGGTTCCTTTCGGCTATGAACTCCATCAGCCGTGTGACATCAAGCTCGGCATGCATGTATACTTCCGCATCGGTCCTGTTGGGCATCAGGTGTACGAGAAACGCGTGGAACGCGTCGATGTCGCGCACACGCACGGCATCTCGGCGGTCTCCGAATCGTTTGGCCATCAAAAAGCTCCTAACAGATGGTAATCTCCCGCGAATAATTCACGCGCGGCTGCGGCAAATTGCCGCTGTTTTACATCATATGCATTTAGTTATAGCATGATATGGCAATGAATGTAAACCAATTTAAGGATATATTAAGATTTTGACCGAAATATTCGGCATTATTTTGACAGGAATGCCAGCGCAAAATTGACATGCATGGCAACTCCGTTTATAAACGCGCCGGTATCAAGCTTCATGTACGGGCTGTGAAGCATGGCGGGTGATTTATCCTTTGGGTCTGCGGCGCCGAGCCACGCAAGCACTCCCGGTGCCTTTTTGAAGAAGTAGCCGACATTTTCACTGCCCATATCGGGAATGTCTACCCAGTCGATATTGTCACTGCCCAGCAGCCCATCAGCAACCTCTGCGGCAAGGCGCGACATATTTTCATCGTTAATTGTGGCGTCATAACCGCGTGAACGTGAAAACTCGCAGTCGCAGTCATACAGTTTGGCGGCAGCGACAGCGCGTTTTTCAAGTATTTCGAATATTTCTGTTCGGACACTCTCTTTATACGTACGTACTGTGCCGCTGACAAAGATATTCGCCGGAATAACATTCGGGCGGGAGCCAGGGGTTTCTATTGTGCCGATATTGACAACGCAGCGCTCAAGCGCTGAAATATCCCTTGCCGGGATACCCTGAAGCGCCGCGATTACAGCAGACAGCGCGGAAACCGGGTCGGTTGCTCGGTGAGGCGCAGAGCCGTGGCCGCCTGTTCCTTTTATCGTAAGGCGGAATGTATCTCCGGCCGCCATGGCCTCGCTCTTGCAGATGCGCATTGTGCCTTTTGGATACCCAGAATGGACGTGGATGGCAAAACAGCCGTCGACCCCCTCCATAACACCCTGATTAATCATTATAATTGCGCCGTCATTGCCGCCAAGGTTCATAGCGTCAATCTCGGCGGTTTTTTCCTTGCTTATACCCTCTTCCGCCGGCTGAAAGACAAACTTAATTTTTCCTGAGAAGCTGTCTCTGTGTTCCGACAGGTATTTTGCGGCGCCAAGCAGCATAGAGACATGACTGTCATGCCCGCAGGCGTGCATCTTCCCAGGCTCTTGCGAACTCCATTCCAGGCCGCTCGCCTCAATGACGGGCAGTGCGTCCATATCGGCTCGAAGCATCACTGTCTTGCCGGGACGTCCGCTGTCCAGCGTGCCGACGACTCCCGTAATCGCGATGCCGGACTGCACAGGTATGCCCCAGCTTTCAAGCTTTTGCCTGACAAGCGACGATGTGCGCACTTCTTCAAAGCCCAGCTCTGGATGTAGGTGAATCGCGCGGTATGTCTCGATAACTTCGCCCTCGTACGGTTTGAACGCTTCGATGTCAATCATAATCAGCTCTCCAAATCTTTAATTTATAGCAAACATTTTGTTATTAACCGTGTTTTTGCTGCTTCATCCAGATGCCCATGACAAGGCGGTGCGGCAGCAGTTTTACGGCGCGTATCTGCATACGCACCGGCAAACCCAGTATAGACACATCGCGGCCTCGCTGTAAATCCCTGAAGGCTTTATTCGCGACATCAGCCGGAAGGTAGAACTTGTTAAAATATGTTATAGCCGTGCGGCTTGTTGTTTCGGCACGGTCGAAAAACATCGTCCTGACCCAGCCCGGGCTGACGGCTAGAACCCTGATTCCGCGCGGCTTGAGCTCAACATTCAGCGCGCGCGAAAAGCTTAGGACAAACGCTTTTGTCGCACCGTAGATATTGAGATACGGAACGGGCTGATACGACGACAACGACGCCATCTGAATAATATCGGAGCCCCTGTCCATATAGGGCAGCGTCAGAAGTGTCATTTCAGCCAGCGCGCGGCAGTTCAGATCAATCATGCCCAGAGAGTCGGCAAGCGGTATTTCGTCGTACCTGCCGAACTTGCCAAAGCCGGCAGAGTTTACCAGAAGCTTGACTTCCGGTGTATGCTCGTCCAGAAGCTGTTTATACTTTTCCGTGCCGGCGGCGCTCATCAGGTCGCACTCAATTATACGCGCCGGTGTTGAAAGCTCGGTCACAAGCTTGGAAAGTTTTTCACTGCTTCTGCCGATAATCCACAATTCATCCAATGTGTAAAGCTTTTCAGCTTGACGGGCAAAATCCTTGCCAATTCCTGAAGAAGCACCCGTTATTACAGCAATTTTCACCATGTCACCTCTTTGATAGCCGCAACGATGCTGTGTGCGGAAAACACGTCACTAAGTATATCACAAATCCTCTGCAAATAACAGATATACTCAAACATGCATGTCTGATACTTTGTATTGCGCTGCCTTTTCAGAACGTATATAATAAATTAACAGTGCATTCATATTCTCCCCCGCGCAAAGTGTTATATTAAGCTTACTTGTTTCCCATTCATTTCCAAAGACGATAATTCATTCGAAAGGTAGATTTCGCTGATGACTATCAATAATGTCAAAGATGAAACGGCGGCAGACTCGGCAGTGTCAGCCGAGACGCCGGTTAACAGCATACCCGCAAAGGAGGAGATGCCAAGCGGCCTCTCCCCAATATTTGTCATGCCGGATTTGTCGGTGATGAAAAAGAAGGGTCGGCGTAAAAAGTTAATCACGGCTGCTATTGTTATCGCTATTATTGCCGCTGCCGTTTTTGTGGTTAACAGATTTTCGCAGCGGGCAAACCAGGCGGCCACAAATACATATGACCTTGTAAACGCCGAAAAGCGTGACATCACAGTTACGCTGAACGGAAGCGGTTCGCTGCGCGCGGCGAACTCGTATATACTGACGACACTTATATCGGGCGAAGTTCTTTCGGCCGATTTTGATGAGGGCGATATTGTCGGCAAAGACGACTTGCTTTATCAGGTTGACAGTTCCGATATATCAACCGCGATTGAGCGGGCTGAGATAACGCTTAATCAGTCGAGAAACGCTTATGACCGAAAGCTTGAAAGCCAGGGCGACTTGACCGTGCGCTCGAAGGAGGCAGGAACAATTGTGTCGGTCAATGTCAAGGTCGGTGATACCGTGACAAACGGAATGCCGATTGCAACAGTGCGCGACAGCACGGTTATGTGCCTTACACTGCCGTTTGGCGGCGACGACGCGCAGCAGTTGTATGTCGGACAGACGGCAAGCGTAACGCTTGACGGCACTTACGAGACACTTAGCGGCACTGTAAGCGAAATCAGCCGTGTCGACCAGGTTCTGCCCGGCAATATGGTTGTGCGGCAGGTTACAATCGATGTGCCAAACCCGGGCGGTATTTCGACAACCCACACGGCCACGGCAACCGTCGGCGAGTTTGCGTGCAACGCGTACGGCACGTTTGATTATAAGAGCAGCTATACATTGACAGCCTCGATGATGGGCGACGTGGCTCAGCTTTATGTTAAGGAAGGCGACTGGATAGCATCCGACAGGCTTGTGCTGATGATTGAGAGCACAAACCTTGACCTGGAGCTTGAGAACGCGGCGAACTCGCTTAGAGACGCCGAACTGAATCTGGACAACCAATATGACAAGCTGGAAGCATATACGATTAACTCGCCCATAGCGGGGACAATAATTGAAAAAAACTATAAACTGGGCGACACGTTGGAGGCCGGGAAGCCGCTTTGCACGATTTTTGACTTGTCGTACCTGACGCTGACACTAAATATAGACGAACTGGATATTTCGCAGGTCGAGGTCGGGCAGGAGGTCAATATCACGGCCGACGCAGTGCCTGGCAACAGATACACCGGCGTCGTAACAAAGGTAAATATCAACGGCTCTACAGCCGGCGGCGTTACGTCATACCCCGTTACTATACGCATCGATAAGACAGACGGATTGTTGCCGGGGATGAACGTTGACGCCACAATTACCATTGCCGAAGTAAAAGCCGCGCTGACGATTCCGACAGGCGCCGTACTGCGCGGAGACAGGGTTTTGGTCCAGACCGACCCAAACGCGCAGCAAAACACAACTGACCCGAGCACCGGCATACCGGCGGGATTTGAGTATGTTATTGTCAAGCTGGGCGTAAACGATGATGAATACGTTGAGATACTAAGCGGCCTTACCGAAGGTGCCACCGTTGTTGTCGAAGCCGAAAAGGAAAACGGCAACTTCATTATGACTCCGTTCGGGCAGATGGAAATGCCGCAGGGCGGTGGCGCGATGATACGCAACGCCGGCAACTGAGCCGATAAACCATCAGAAAGGCTGGGCTTACGCTATGGGTGCGCTCATTGAGTTCCGCAATCTGTACAAGGTATATATCGTGGGCGATACACAGATTTTTGCCGCCGATAACATATCTATGAAGATAAATAAAGGCGAGTTTGTCGCAATCGTCGGGCAATCGGGCTCCGGCAAATCGACATGCATGAATATTATCGGCTGCCTTGATGTGCCGACGGCCGGGCAATATTTTTTGGGCGGGCAGGATGTCAGCACGCTTCAAGACGATGCCCTGGCCGAAGTGCGCAACAAGATGATAGGCTTTATTTTTCAGCAGTATAACTTGTTGCCGAAGCTGAATGTGCAGGAAAATGTTGAAATATCTATGTTGTACGCCGGGGTGCCGAAGAAGTATCGCCAAGAGCGCGCCAAGCAGGTTCTCGAGCGTGTCGGTCTTACTGATAAGCTTAGGAACAGGCCGAATCAGCTTTCCGGCGGGCAGCAGCAGAGAGTGTCGATTGCAAGGGCGCTGGCGGGCGCGCCGTCGGTGATTTTGGCTGACGAGCCGACAGGTGCGCTTGATTCAAAAACGGGGCGCGAGGTACTGGCTCTTTTGCAGGAGCTGCATCGCGAGGGTAATACGGTTGTGCTGATAACGCATGACAATGCCAATGCAGCGCTCGCCGACAGGATTATACGCCTTGAGGACGGCAAAATTGTCTATGATGGCCCCTCGGCCGAGGATGAGCAGATTAGGCTGGGGGTGGGCAGATAGTGGGCTTCATGCAGTCGTTTCAGATGGCGATAAAAAATATCCTCGCCTCAAAAATGCGCTCGATACTGACCATGCTGGGCATAATAATCGGCGTCGGCGCCGTTATAGTTATAGTCGGCCTCGGCAACGGTATGGAAATATTCATGACCGACAGCTTTAAGAGCATGGGCACCAACCTGCTGACTGTCCAGCTATTTGGAAGAAACTCTACGAGAACGGCGACCGTTGATGACATGTTTGAAATCCTTGACGCAAATCCGCAGCTGCTCGAAGGTGTTTCGCCGAATATCTCAGTGAACGGAACGGTTAAAATCGGCAACGATACGGCGAGCAACACAGCGGTTACCGGCGTCAGCGAGACGTATAATCATATGCGCTCTTATGACATCTACAGCGGCAGGTTTTTACAGTACATTGATGTATCGCGGCGGCTGAATGTGTGCGTGATAGGCAGCTATCTTCACAAGGAATGGTTCCTTGAAGATTCGCTTGGCAAAACGCTGAAAATTAACGGGATTCCGTTCACTATCGTCGGCGTGATGGCCGAGCAGGCCGAGAGCGCGAAGGGAGACGCCGACGACGCTGTATATATCCCGTACAGCGTGGCGTCGAAGATGGGCAACGGCAGGATATCGAGCTATTATTTTACCGTTGTGTCGGAGGATACCGTTGCCCAGTCGAAACAGGCAATCAGCGATTCACTTGCAAAGATTTACGGCAGCACCGACGCATTTTTCATTCTTAGTATGTCCGAGATACTCGGCGTCATGAGCCAGATGCTGAACATGGTCATCACGGTTCTTGCCGCTATTGCCGCTATTTCACTCGTAGTCGGCGGAATCGGAATTATGAATATCATGCTTGTGTCGGTGTCTGAGCGGACGCGTGAAATAGGCATCCGCAAGGCGCTGGGCGCCAAGCAAAAGACAATTATGCAGCAGTTCGTAATCGAGGCCGCGACGACAAGCGCCATAGGCGGGACTATCGGGATTGGATTTGGATATCTTCTGTCGTCAATCGGTACGCAGATAATCACAGTGGTATCCGGCACAGAGATGGTTGTCTCTCCGTCGACAACCGCCGTTCTCGGCTCGTTTGCGATATCTGCGTTTATCGGTATTGTTTTCGGGTATCTGCCGGCCAAAAAAGCGGCCAGACTTAACCCAATTGACGCACTCAGGTATGAATAGCAGCTTTTCTGCGCGCGCCATGCCGGCAAATGGAGCGCGAACGAATACACCGAGCCGGAGAAAGAAAACTGATATGAAGAGATTTTCGGCCGCAATTCTGTCCCTTTGCCTGATTTTTACAATGTGCGCCCCGCAGGCTGCCGCGGCGGATGATACCGCACTCAGGACAGTTCGCGCCTTAGGCATCATGACAGGTGACCAAAACGGGGAGATGAATCTAACCAGCCCCGTTACACGCAGCGAGTTCTCAAAGATGGCGATTTGTGCGTCTTCGCTCAAAAACAGCATCGGACAAAGCTCGGGCTTTTCTCCGTTTAAAGACGTCAAATACTATCACTGGGCGGCGGAATACATTGCCGCGATGGCGTCAAGCGGCTGGATGATCGGCTATGTAGACGGTACATTTCATCCGAATGGCACGATAACGCTTGAAGAGGCGGCGACAGTGATGCTTCGCATGCTGGGCTACACATCAAGCGACCTTGTCGGCGCGTATCCTGCGGCACAGTTGGCCAAATATCAATCTCTTGGGCTTGGTCAGGGAGTAAGCCGCGTTAAAGGCGATACGCTGATGCGGGATGACTGTGTGCAGTTGTTTTATAATCTGATGACCGCGAAGACAAAAACCGGGCAGTATTATGCCGCGACTCTCGGCTATGCCGTTACTATGAGCGGCGAGATTGACTACCCGGCGCTTGTATCTTCCGGACAGAAAGGGCCGTATATAGCACAGAGCAGCGATATTTCGACGATTCTCCCCTTCCCCTCGGTGCGCGCCGAAGTGTATCGCGACGGTAATCTCTCTTCGCTGGCTTCTGTTGAGACGCATGATGTCATATACTATCACGCGAATCTTAACACAGTATGGGCATTTTCAGCAAAGGTTGTGGGACTGTATACTGCGGCGCTTCCCGGCGCCGCGGCGCCAAGCTCCGCTATAGTCGGCGGCAACACATATGCGCTTGGTACGCAGGCCGCGTACAAGCTGTCCTCACTGGGCAGTTATTCCCCGGGTGATACCGTGACACTGCTGCTTGGAAAATCCGGCGAAGCCGTTGATGTGCTTGACGGCAGCGTCGGCAACGGTGTTTACTATGGCGTTATAACGGCGCTTAACACCGCGTCATATACGACGGCGGCAGGCGTAAACGAAACACGCAAGACAGTGTCAGTGGCCTGCACAGACGGCATGGAGCGGCAATTTATATACAGCGGGGGCGCGGCAAAAGGCGAGGTGGTTTCAGTCGCCGTCAGCGGCGGCGTGCCGACAGTGAAGGCTTTGATGCCAAGCCGCGTCTCCGGCAAGGTCGATGCCGCAGGACAGTATTTGGGCGACAGGCGCTTTGCGAAGGATGTTGAAATAATTGATGTCTCGGAGTCCGGCCAGTTCAGTAAGGTTTTCCCGTCCAGGCTTGCCGGCGCGATATTTAATACCGGCGATATTGCCTGCCTTATACAGAATGTCGACGGCGAAATAACTCATATGGTGCTAAGCAACGCGACAGGCGATTTTAATGTGTACGGAATAATTACATCTGTGAGTGAAACCGAGATTCCTGTGGCCGGAGGCGGCACACAGATGTCCGCCGCTTACCGATACGTTATAAACGGAACGCCCGGCATCTACACGTCGAATACGACATTTCTCAGGATAAGCACAGGGCCGTCTGTGATAGAGATGCTCGGGACAACGCTTGACGGCGCGACGCCGCTTAAGCAGATGAAAATTACATTTGTCGGCAGCGACTATGTCTTGTCAGACACATCAAGCTATAAACTGGCTTCGCAGGTTCAGGTGTATATCCGAGCCGGGGCGGAGTATGCTTTAACATCGCTTAGCAGCGTGCAAAACCTTGATGATTACACGCTTTACGGCTACTACGATTCCGGCAGCGCAGCCGGCGGATATGTGCGGATAATAGTAGCGGACGAAAAATAAGGATTCTTTAGAGTATAAAAACACACTGCGCCAAGGCGGCGCAGTGTGTTTTTTATTTGTACAGTCAATATTCTGCTTATACACCTGTACCCGCTGCTGCGGTTTGGCGCCCCTCAGCCGCTTGCGCCTCGGGCTCTTTTCCGCGCGACATATTGTCGCGCGCGACTTCGAGCATCAGCATTATACGGTTTTCCTGATTGACCTGCGTCGCGCCGGGGTCATAGTCAATAGGTACAATGTTAGCGCCGGACTGCATGTTTTTAATTTTGCGGCTCATCCCCTTACCGATGATATGATTCGGCAGGCAGCCGAACGGCTGCACACATATGATGTTGCTGTAGCCGAGCTCAATCAACTCTACCATTTCTGCCGTGAGCAGCCAGCCTTCACCCATTTTGCATCCTAGGCCAATAACGCCGTTGCTGAGCTTTATAATATGGTTGAAGTCCGACGGTGCTGTAAAGCAGGAGTGCTTTGCAACGGCTTTATTCATTGCAATTTTAATGCCATTCACGTAATCAAACGCGATGCGCAGTATTCTGTTCTTTATCCAGCTTCCGCCATAAAGCGAGCGGTCGTGTATGATGTTGAAAACACAGTACAGGCAGAAGTCGAGCAGCCCGGGTACCATAACCTCGCATCCCTGCCCGTGCAGGAACTTCTCGAGATTGTTGTTGCCGAGAGCGGCGTATTTGACATATATCTCCCCGACGATACCGACCTTGACTTTCTGCTCGCCGCTGCGCTTTATCTCGGCAAAATCACTCGCGATATCTCCGAAAAGCTTCTTCATGTCTCTGCCGGTAAAGTCCTTGCCGCGCCCGAATCTGTCGACAAGGTCAACAATCCATTTTTCTGTTAGCTCATCGCTTTCGCCCGGCACAACCTCATATGGACGGGTTTGATTCCCAAGCAGCATAAGCAAGTCGCCATAGGCAACGGCCGCCATCGCTCGGCGAAGCAGCGGAACAGTCAGCTTGAATCCGCTGTCTTTTTCCAGACCTGAAATATTGAGCGAAAGCACAGGAACATGACCGTATCCCGCGTGTTCGAGCGCACGGCGAAGCAAGTGAATATAGTTCGATGCGCGGCATCCGCCGCCCGTTTGGCTTATGAGAAGGGCTGTTTTATGTATATCATATTTGCCGCTTTTCAGCGCGTCTATCATTTGCCCTATAACGAGCAGTGCCGGATAGCAAGTATCGTTGTGAACATATTTCAAACCCTCGTCAACTACTGCTCGGCTTTGATTGTAAAGCACTTCGGCTTTATAGCCGTAGAGGCGAAATACTTCCTTTAGTATCTTGAAGTGAATTGTGTTCATGTCGGGAATCAGGATTGTATAATCCGCAGCCATATCGCCGGTAAAGCGAACGGCGGGTTTGACGAGCTTATTCAAAAGGACACCTCTTTTCCGGCGTTACTCGATGCCATTTCAAGCGCCGCGAACAAGCTTCGCAGCCGTATTTTTACAGCGCCCAGATTTGTGATTTCGTCAATTTTTATCTGTGTGTATATCTGCCCCGCCTGTTCCAGGATGCGACGGGCTTCATCAGTAGTCACTGCGTCCAAACCGCAACCGAATGAAACGAGCTGCACAAAGCTTACATCCTCGCCAAGCTCTGTTGATGCCTGTGCCGCGGCGTACAGACGGGAGTGATATGTCCATTGGTCAAGCACGACAGTGGGAACAAGGCCGGAGACAGTGCTGACAGAGTCTTCGCTGAGTACAGCGGCGCCTAGGCCGCAAATCAGCGTGTCGATGCCGTGATTTACTTCACCGTCGAGGTGATACGGCCTGCCGGCAAGAATTATTACAGGCATGTTTGACGCTCTCGCTTCCAGCATCAGCTCTCTGCCTTTTTTGCGCACGGCATCAAGAAAGCTGCGGTATTCAGCAAGCCCGCGCCTGTAGCAGCGCTTGATTTCATCTGCGGGAATGACGCCGAATGTCTCACGCAGCGCGGCGCGCATCTGCTTGACAAACAGCCGCTCGTTCGTCAGTGTTATGTAGTCATAGATAAACGCAGTTCCGCCGATTCCGGCTATATTTGACTTGATAACCTCGGGATAATAGGCGACAACCGGGCAATTGTAGTGATTATCTCCCCTGCCCTCATCGATATTGTATGTCAGGCACGGGTAGAATATGGCGTCGACATTACTGTCGAGCAACGAGTCTATATGGCCGTGCATCAGCTTGGCGGGGTAACAGACCGTATCGGACGGGATAGTCTTCTGTCCAGTCAGGTAAAGCTCGCGGTTCGACGGAGGAGAGATGACGGGCTCGAAACCGAGATTTGAAAAAAATGTGTGAAAAAACGGATACAGCTCGTACATGTTGAGCCCCATCGGGATGCCGATACGCCCGCGCCTGCCTGGCTTTGACGTATATGACGCGAGCAGCTCGCGCTTGTAATCGTAGATGTTAACCGCTTTCTTTATATCTTTTTTTGTAAACGCGCGCTCACAGCGATTCCCACCGATGAACCTGTTGCCGGAACTAAATGTGTTGACGGTCAGGCGGCAGTGATTCTGACAGCCGGAACACACGGTCGGCGTGATGGTGTGGGTGAAGGCTTCAAGGCCTTGCGGCGTTATCAGCGTGCTTGCATCTGTGCCCCGCATTTTTGCGTAGAGTGCCGCCCCGTAAGCGCCCATCAGCCCCGCGATATTCGGCCGGACGACCTGCCTGCCTATCTCCTGTTCAAACGCGCGCAGCACGGCGTCATTTAGAAATGTGCCGCCCTGAACGACGATATGTTTGCCGAGTTGATCGGCATTCGCGGCGCGCACAACCTTGTACAGCGCGTTTTTGACGACGCTTATTGACAGCCCTGCCGATATATCCTCAATCAGCGCGCCGTCCTTTTGCGCCTGCTTCACGGACGAGTTCATAAACACCGTACAGCGCGAGCCGAGGTCGACAGGCCTTGTCGCCATCAGGCCCTTTTTAGCGAACTCGGCAACAGGCATATTCCAAGCGCCGGCAAATGTCTGTAAAAATGAGCCGCAGCCGGAGGAACATGCCTCGTTGAGAAAGATGTTATCAATGGCTCCGCCGCGAATCTTGAAGCATTTTATATCCTGCCCGCCGATGTCGATTATAAAGTCCACATCGGGCTGAAATGCCCTTGCCGCCGTGAAATGCGCAATTGTCTCGACGATGCCGAAGTCAACAGAAAATGCGTTTTTTATTATATCCTCGCCGTAGCCGGTGACGGCTGAAGCGCAAACCTTGGCCGCAGGATAATTATTGTAAAAGCTTGAAATAAACTCTTTGGCAAGGGCTACAGGGTTCCCGCCGGCGGACATGTAGCACGAGTCGATTATTTTGCCGTCCTCATCTATGGCGACGGCTTTGAATGTTGTCGAGCCGGCGTCCAGACCGATATAGGCTTTGCCGTCGTAACCCGGCCGTTCAATTTGTTCGACACGGTTTCTGCTGTGGCGCTCGGCAAAAGCCGTGTATTCCTCCGCGCTTTCGAACAGCGGGCGGCAGCTTATATATCCGCTTTGCGGGCTGTATTTGCCTATTGTGCCGGCGCACGCTGATATGTCGCGTCTCTCACCTTCGGCGGCACGCATTGCGGCGCCGATTGCAACAAAGTACAGTGAGTTTTCCGGGCAAATCCCCCTCAGATTAAGCACACTGTCGAAGCTGCTTCTAAGCTGAGGCAGAAACGTGAGCGGCCCTCCGAGATACAGGACATTACCGGCTAGTGCCCGGCCCTGCGCGAGACCGGCAACCGTCTGGTTGACTACAGCAAGAAAAATGCTTGAAGCAATATCCTGCTTGCGCGCGCCCTGGTTCATCAGCGGCTGAATATCAGACTTGGCAAACACGCCGCAACGGGAGGCAATTGTATATGTCTTTTCGCTGAACGCTGCCAAGTCGTTCATCTCATCAGGCGTTATGCCGAGCAGCGTCGCCATTTGGTCGATAAATGCACCGGTTCCGCCGGCGCACGAGCCGTTCATTCGCACTTCAAGGTCCTCTCCGCCCATTTCACCTGTCAAGAAGAGAATCTTTGCATCTTCACCGCCCAGCTCAATTATTACGTCGCAGTCCGGCTGAAGCACATTTGCGGCAAGGCGGGTGGCATAGACCTCCTGCACGAACGTCAGGCCGGTCTGCTCGGCAATACCCATCCCGGCCGAGCCGGATATACAAATGCGCGCTGAGGCGTTGCCGCCCAGCGCTGTATCTATTTCCCGCAGCATCAACGCCGCGGATTCGGTTATCTTTGAATAATGACGGCGGTAACTACTGTATATAATTTGGTCTGAATCGTCCAGGACGACAGCTTTAAGCGTAGTGGAGCCTATATCCAATCCTATTTTCACGGTTACATCTCCTTAGACAGCGCGCCAGAGACATGTGATTCACTGTCTGGAAACATTATATAGCCTTACTAAGTAAATTACATCAACAATCTGTGAATTAAATTTTTGGGGAGTTTTTTGTTTATTTGTTGTATATTAGAACAATTTATTCTCTGGAAAGACTTTTTTGAGGCAGTTGGGCAAATATTGTTGCGGCAAACATCAGCACACATCCAATTATTTCACGGACGCTCAGTACCTCGTGCAGAAGCACTGCCCCGGCCAGCACGGCAAATACCGACTCAAGGCTTAGTATCAGCGACGCTACGGCAGGGTCTGTGTCTTTCTGGGCGATGATTTGAAGCGTGTATCCCATACCGCCGGACAGCAGACCTACAAACAGAATCGGCAGCCACGCCTGAAGGATGCTTGAAAATGTTGGATTCTCGAAGAACGGCATGATAATCAGGTTCAGCACTGCGCAGATAAAAAATTGTATGCACGACATCTTAATGCAGTCGGCCTTGGGCGAAAAATGATCGATAACAAGGATATGAACAGAGAAAAATAAGGCGCAAAGCAGTACAAGTCCGTCACCGAGGCCGATTTTAAAGCCATCCTTGATGCACAGCAAATAAAGGCCGGCGACAGCTATCGCAACGCACAGCCAGACAATTTTATTGATTTTTTTCTTGAGGAAAATGCCGAATATCGGCACGATAACTATGTAGAGCGCCGTAATAAACCCTGCCTTGCCGGCTGTTGTGTATTTGACGCCGAACTGCTGAAATGTGCTGGCGACAAAAAGCGCCGTGCCGCATGCAATGCCTCCAAAAAGCGTTGTGCGGTTGTAAGCCTTTTTTTCAAGCGGCTGCATTGGGGCTTCGCCGGATTTTTGCCGGCCGCGCTCACTGATGATAACACACACGACAAGCGCAAATCCTGCCAGCAGCATCCGTACTCCGTTAAATGTAAACGGACCGATATGCTCCATCGCGACGTTCTGCCCGACGAATGCTGTACCCCAGATAAACGCTGTAAGAATAAGCATCAGATTACCGCGCGTTTTTTTGTTCATGAGACTACCTCTTTCCCCTCATGCTGCGCACAAGGCCACCAAACTGGATTATACACTGTTATGACATTTTTCTCAATAGCATTGACAATTTAAAAATAGTAAGCTATACTGATTTTAGTGAATACCCCTCCCCGGGTGGGGGGGTAATTATACAAAAGGAGGGAAATGCATGAGTGTCCACTACAGTAAAGTGCTTGACAATCGTCTTGCCGCTATCGAGGGGCATGTCGCCGCGATTCGTCGTATGATGAAGGAGGACAGAGACTGCGAAGAGATATTGACACAGATTTCAGCGGCCGAAAGCTCGTTAAATAAAGTGGCAAAGATAATCCTTAAGGATCATCTTAACCACTGTGTCAAAGAAGGAATTGAGCGCGGAGAGTATGATATTTTGGAAAGTTTTAACAGTATACTTGAAAAATATCTGTAATTTAACTTTTGATATAATAAATAACAGTCAACTTTTGTGGAGGATTTTATTGTGAAGCGTACTTATAAGTTGGATGGCCTGGATTGCGCAAATTGCGCGGCGAAAATTGAAAATGCTATTGCTAAGCTCGACGGTATCGGAAGTGTAACCGTTAACTTTATGACGACGAAGATGACAATTGAGGCCGATGAAAGCCGCATGGATGATATAGTCATTAAAGCCGCTGAAATTGTTAAAAAGATAGAGCCGGATACAGAAATGAAGCGTGCGTAGTCTATGAAAGAGCTTAGAAAGCGGCTTTTCAGGATTATTGCGGCCGGGATGATATTTATCACGGCCGCGGTTTCCGGGCAGTTATGGGCAAACTACGCCTCTTGGCTGCGGTATATGCCCGCAATACTGGCCGTTGGCGCTTATATTCTGGCCGGAGCGGATGTTTTGTACCGCGCAGTGCGAAACATTGCAAGAGGAAGGATTTTTGACGAGAACTTCCTTATGGCGCTGGCAACCGTCGGCGCGATTGCGTTGGGTGAGTATCTTGAAGCGGCGGCTGTTATGGTTTTTTATCAGGTCGGCGAGCTGTTCCAGAGTTATTCTGTGGCGCAGTCGAGGAAGTCTATAGCGCAGCTTATGGATATCAGGCCGGACTATGCCAATATAAAGCGCGATAATGAGCTGGTTCAGGTCGACCCGTATGATGTCTCCGTCGGTGATGTCATTGTAATTAAGCCGGGCGAGCGAATACCTCTTGACTCGGTAGTTATCACCGGCAAGAGTACGGTTGACACAACGGCGCTGACCGGTGAATCTGTGCCGAGAACAGTTGAATGCGGCGATTCTCTGCTGAGCGGCTGCGTTAACATAGGCGGCGTCCTTGAAGCAAAGGTGCTGAAAGCGTTCGGCGAGTCTACCGTCAGCCGTATACTTGAACTGGTCGAGAACGCATCGTCAAAAAAATCCGTATCGGAGACGTTTATCAGCAAGTTTGCGAGGTATTACACCCCTGCCGTCGTTATCGCAGCTACGGCGCTCGCAATTATCCCGCCTATTGTGACGCACGAGCCATTTAGTGTATGGATATCGCGCGCATTGATTTTCCTTGTTGTGTCCTGCCCGTGCGCCCTTGTTATATCCATACCTTTAAGCTTCTTTGGCGGTATCGGAGGCGCGTCGCGCCGCGGAGTACTCGTCAAGGGCGGCACCTATTTTGATTCCTTGGCACACGCCAAGACGGTAGTGTTTGATAAGACCGGCACGCTGACGAAGGGCGTGTTTGACGTCCAGCAGATTCATGCGGAAAACGGCGAGCAAGCCGAGCTGCTGCGCCTTGCGGCGCACGCCGAAGCATATTCGACGCATCCTATTGCTTCATCCGTCCTGCGCGCCTGGGGTAATGGTGTTGACAGAGCCAGCGTATCCGATGTGCAGGAGATCCCGGGCGGCGGCGTCAGCGCCGACGTTGACGGCATAGCGGTGCTTGCCGGAAACGCCAGGCTTATGGAGAGCCACGGTATCGCGTTTGCGCGGGCTTCCGGCGGCACAATTGTGCATGTGGCGGCAAACGGTGTGTATCTGGGGTACCTGCTGATATCCGACGCGCTTAAATCCGATGCCGCCGCCGCTGTTGCCGGGCTTAAGGCCGCCGGAGTAAGCAACACCGTAATGCTGACCGGCGACAGCGATGAGATTGGCAAAAGTGTCGCGAAACAGCTTGGAATCGACAGTGTATACACCGAACTGTTGCCTGACGGAAAAGTTGAGCATGTTGAAAAGCTGCTTGAGCAGAAGCCGGCTAAATCGACACTTGTATTTGTCGGCGACGGTATAAACGACGCGCCGGTGCTGGCGCGCGCCGACATAGGCATCGCTATGGGCGGGCTTGGCTCCGACGCCGCAATTGAGGCGGCCGATATCGTCATAATGACCGATGAACCGTCAAAGGTGGCGCTTGCTGTTAAGATTGCGCGCAGGACTCTTGGCATAGCAAACGCGAATATTGTGTTTGCGCTTGGGGTGAAGGCACTTGTTCTTCTTTTGGCAGCCATTGGCAAATCGGACATGTGGCAGGCAATTTTTGCCGATGTAGGCGTCTCTGTCATCGCTATTGTGAACTCTCTGCGGGCACTGAACACCGAGAAGCTGTGATTGTCGCATGAAAAAAGCCACGCGGATTTTCCGCGTGGCTTTTTAGGCTGTCAAAGAAAGGTGTTCAGGTTTTTTGCATGAAAAGTAACGTGACTAAAAAGTTCCTAAAACCCCCGCTTATAATCAAAAATTCCGAGAATTCATTTCCCGAGAATTTTTATTAAAATTGAAAATTGCCCGAAAACCCTCAACGGAGTGGCTTTTACGCACTGTTCTGTCACACTTTTTCCGGCTGAGGTCTGACTGTACCGGCCACGGCATTACCGCGGAGCGGAACCATCGTATCCAGCGCGTTTTCAATGTCGCTGACTGCAGAGGCGGAAGTTCTGCTGATTTGCTTCCACGATATCAATATGCCAAGAGCGATGAACACAAGCGATGTCATGAAGTCGGGCATCATACTGCTGATTACCTCAGCGTCGCCGAGTATATCCCACAGGAGAGACAGCGGATAACCCTCGGTGACCAGGGCGACGGCGATGAGGAAAAAATCAATAAGTATCGCATTTACAACCGAAACTGCGACAATAATGGCTATAGCGATTTTATTCATTTTGCCGCGCATCAGTTTGTAACCGTAGTAGGCTCCCAGCGGAATCAGCGCGTATAGCAGTGAATAGACCGTTTCGGTATACCAGATGACAAGAAGAGTGGGGATGCAGGCAATAATTCCGCCGATGATACCGCCGAGAAGACCGAAAAGATAGCTGCCGCTTGCAGCATTTTTATCGGCTTTATCCGTTGCGGCGCTATGCATATTTTTAACGCATT
>JAVBMB010000026.1:0-5676 GCA_031552995.1 Oscillospiraceae bacterium | reverse complement strand
GGCGTGCCCTCGTCGTCGATATTTATCGAGCCCCAGGCGTTTTTCATCGTGCCATCGTCAATAGCCGTCACCTTGCCGCCGGCGATAGTCTGCCCAAGCTTGCCGCTGAACTCCGACTCGCCTATTGCCACCGATGTCGCCTCAAGCGAATGCCCGCAGGCCTCGTGGAAAATGACGCCGCCGAACTCGTTTTCGATGGCGACAGTCATGCGCCCCGGCTTGCAGTTTTTCGCGTGCAGCATCGTCACCGCCTGCCGTGATGCCTGCCGCCCCGTCTCTTCGGCGTCGATTTCGCCGTTTTCAAAGCACTCAAAGCCCATCATGCGCCCCGGGGAATATACGCCGGACTGGTTTTCGCCGCCGTTTGAAGCGACGCAGTTTACGGTAATTCTGCTGTATGTCCTGCGGTCGGCCGCAAACACATCGTCCGTGCTGGCTATCAGTATATTTTGATCCCACTCGACAAGCTGAATTACCGCCTGCACGATTTCGTTGCTGTATCCTCTCGCCGCGTCGTTAGCCCTGCGCACAAGGTCGGCCTTGATTTTCCCCTCCACCTGCGCCGGTGTTTTAAGCACAGGGTGCGCGTTGTCGACAAATGTCGGCTTAAGCGTCAGGCAGATATCTCCGCCAAGCGGCGCAATTGCCGCGGCGGCCCTGCCGGCGCACGCCATCAGGCCATTCTCGCTCAGGTCGTTTGTCGTCGCGTATACGCAGTTCAGCCCCTTAAAAATCCTTATGCCGGCGCCAAACCGCCTCCCCGCGATAGCGGTATCGATTTTGCTGTCCACCATTTTGATATTGCCGCGCACGCTGTCCTCGGCGAAAATCTCGGCATAATCGCCTCCGCTGGCCATCGCGCGCCCCAGCACCCGCTGGGCCACAGCTCTGTCAATCATTTGCTCTCACTCCTTTTATCTCACACTTGTAATCGGTCGGCAACGTTTTCTCCGTCGGCACTCGCCGGGAACCATCTAACCCAATATTAGTATAATACAGCATCATGGCCAACTATTCAAATATTATCGCCAACCATAGCATCTCATACTGTCTTTGACAATTCCATACCCCTGTGATATTATATTTTCTACAGTCTTCAGCGTTTCGGGGGGTGTAGTCCATAAAAATCGACATGACGCGCGGCAGCATCATTCGCAACCTGATTATGTTTTCACTGCCGCTGGTCATCAGCGGCCTTCTCCAGCAACTCTACAGCTGGGCGGATGCCGTCGTCGTCGGCAACTTCGTCGGCGAAGCGCAGCTCGCCGCCGTCAGCGCCACCGGCACGCTCTACAACTCCAGCCTGATGCTTATAGGCGGCTTTGCCAGCGGCATATCCATCCTCGTCGCCCGCTCGTTCGGCTCGGGGGATATACGCACCATCGAGGCCAGCACGCCGACATTTACCGCGGTGCTCGGCAGCGCGTCACTCGCGGTCACCGCGCTGCTCTTTTTCCTCACCAGGCCGCTGCTCACGCTGCTCAACACCCCTGCGGACATGATGCCGCACGGCATCGCATATTTTCGCATAATTCTCATCGGCGTTCCGTTCATGGCCGTTTACAACATATATACCGCCGTGCTGCGAGGTGTGGGGGACAGCCGTACAGCTCTCTATTCAATTATAATATCATCGGTTTCAAATGTGCTGCTCGACCTGCTGTTTGTCGCCGTATTCAGCCTCGGCGTCTCCGGCGCCGCGGCCGCCACGCTGATGTCTCAGGCTGCGATGACGGTGTTTATCGTCGTATACGCCGGGCACCACAATCCGTCTATGGTCATCCGCCCGTCGCGCGGCATGATTGACCGCCACGTCCTCAACCTCGGCCTCCGCCTCGCTCTGCCGTCGGCGTTTCAGGCCGGGCTCAAATCCATCGGGATGTTTATGCTGCAGAATATTCTCAACTCGTTCGGCACCCAGACAGTCGCCGGCATATCCTCGGCCTACCGCATCGACTCTCTGGCGCTGCTTCCCGTCAACAACATCGCAGGCGGTGTCGCAACATTCACCGGCCAGAACTCCGGCGCCAAAAACTACACCCGGATGAAAAAAGGCTTCAAGACCGGCATCTTCCTTACGACGGCGATGGCCGTGGCCGTGACCGCAATAATAATCCCGCTCGGCCCGTCGCTCATGCGCATGTTCGGCATCAGCGAGGCCGCCGTCGCCATCGGATATGACTTCCTGCTACGCTGCTCGGTGTTTTATGTTTTCTTCGGCGTTGTGTGCGCTATGGCGGGGTTTGTGCAGGGGCACGGCAGCATTATGTATTTTGCCGCTGCCACAATTATATCCCTCGTCATCCGCGTCATACTCTCCTACACGCTTGCCGGCACGTTCGGCAGCAGGATTGTCGCCTACAGCGAGATTGTTTCATGGATATTCCTTGTCATCGCTTTCGGTGTGCGCAGCTTTATGCTCATCAAAAGGGATAATGCCCTCGCCGCCGAGGCCGCTCGGCAGGCCTCACTCGCCGAACCCAGCCCCGAACTATAACCCCGCTAAAGCCACCTTCACGGCGGCCTGCTTTCATCACTTCGCACCCTCAGCCGACACGCAGCGACTCCCGCCGCAATACGGTTTCGCTGCCGCTCTTCACCAAAAACCACACCCGCCCCGATTCCGCAAAAAAGGCGCTATCCGCCAGCCGGATAGCGCCTTTCCATTCAATTTAAATAATCCGCCCGTGATCAGCTCTTCATCTTTGCGACAGTCTCTCCAAGCGCCGCAACCGCCGTGTCGATATCCTCTCTCGTCACGTCGTTGCTTGTCACCCAGCGCAGGTTGCCCTCGTATCCGTTCATCTTTATGCCCTTCTTCAGCATCAACTCGGGCAGTGCCGCCTTTTCCTTATCGCTCAGCTTAACATCAAAGAACACCATGTTTATCTCGACACTGTCTATATCAATCGACACACCCGGTATCCTCTTCAGCTTCTGCGCCAGATATTTCGCGTTCGCGTGGTCGTCGGCAAGTCTCTGCGGCATCTGCTCAATCGCGATAATACCCGCCGCCGCAAGAAGTCCGGTCTGTCTCATGCCGCCGCCCAGCATCTTGCGATATTTCCTTGCGCGCTCGATGATATCGGCCGGCCCCGCGAATATTGCGCCGGACGGCGCGCACAGCCCCTTCGACAGGCAGCAGCTTAGCGTATCGCAGCGCTTTGTAAGCTCTTTCACATTCACCCCGAGCGCGGCCGCGGCGTTAAAAATCCTCGCTCCGTCAAGATGCACCGGGATCTTATGTTTTTTCGCCACCTTGTACACCTCATCCATTACCTTGACGCTGACAACGCGCCCGTTTGCAAGCGCGTTCTCGACGCATATCATCGCTGTCTTCGGCTCATGGATATCTACCGGCCTTATGGCATTTTCAATCATCTTCGCGTTCGGTATCGAGCTGGGGAAGTATAACATCCTCAGGTTCACGCCGCTAAGCACTGCAGCGGCGCCCACCTCGTGGGCAAAAATATGGCTCTCCGAGCCGACGATTATCTCGTCGCCGCGGTTTGTCTGCGTCATGATGCCAAGCTGGTTTCCCATCGTTCCGCTCGAAACAAACAGCGCCGCCTCTTTTCCAAGCACCTTTGCCGCACGCTTTTCAAGGTCGTTTGTGGTTGGGTCGTCCTGATAGACGTCATCACCCACATCGGCCGAATACATTGCGTCCCTCATTGCCTGCGTCGGCTGTGTCACCGTGTCACTGCGAAGATCGATAAATCTCATAACATCCCTCTCCTTTATTGTACCCGCCGGCGCGCGGCGGCGTAAGATACTCATTCAAACAGCCCTTCCCTGATTACCTCGCACACTGTAGGATGCGGGAATATGACCTTCTTCATCTGCTCGACGCTCATTTTCTGCCCAATCATCACGGCGACGCCCCATATGCTCTCCGACACATAGCTGCCTATCATGTGCGCTCCAATCAGCCGCCGGCCGTCAAACACAAGCTTCACCAGCCCGTCCCCTCCGGCGACCTCGGCAAGATACCGTCCGCTGTAGCGCATCGAAACCGACACCTCGCGCGCGTCAATACCCTTGCTTTGCGCCGATGCCAGCGTCTCGCCGCAGCACGCCACCTCCGGGCTTGTATAAATCACGGCCGGCACGGCGCTGTAGTCCATCACATCGTCTGCGCCGCAGATGACATTCACAGCCACCTCGGCCTGCCGATAGGCGACATGCGCCAGCATCAGCTTCGCGGTCACGTCTCCCACGGCATACACATGCCCGCACGACGTGCGCTGGCGCTCGTCGACAACAACAGCGCCGCGCTCTGTCTCAATGCCCAGCGCCTCAAGCCCGATATCCCGGGTGTTCGGCCTGCGGCCGACCGCCATCAGCACAAGCTCGCACTGCGCGCTCTTGCTCTCGCCGTTTTCCTCGTATATTACGCAGTTGTCGCCTATCGAGGTCACCTTGCATCCCAGCTTGAACGCGACGCCCTTTTTCTGGTAGTTCTTCTGCAAAATCCCGGCGATTTCCGCATCTGTGGCCCCGGCAATCGCCGGCAGCATTTCAAGCACCGTCACCTGCGCGCCCAGCGTGCGGAAATACGACGCCATTTCAAGCCCTATAACGCCGCCGCCGATTACACACAGGCTGCCCGGCACGGTTCTGATATCCAATATCTCGCGGTTCGTCACTACAAAGCCGCGTTCAATGCCCTCACGCGCACCCGGAATCGGCGGCACAGCCGCCTCCGACCCGGTTGCGATAATCAAGTCGCGGCAAGTGACCCTCTCGTCTCCGGCCTCAATTTCAATCAGCCCTTCGGCATTTTTCCCAACAATGCGCCCTTCGGCGGAAAATACCCTCACCTCATGCTGCTTCAGCTTTGCGGCGACGCCCGCCACAAGCTGCTTGACGACCATATTTTTCCTGTCGATGACTTTGCTGTGGTCAAGGCTCGCGCCCTCGACGCTCAGGCCGTAACGCGCCCCGCCTGTGGCGTAATCATACATCTTCGCCGAGTTCAGCAGCGTTTTTGTCGGGATGCACCCCTCGTTCAGGCACACGCCGCCGAGTGCGCGTTTTTCAACAACACACGCGCTCTTTCCGGCCTGCGCGGCGCGTTCTGCCGCAAGATATCCCCCCGGCCCGCCGCCGATGACGCAAACATCAAAAAATATCATGCATTCTCTCCAGTTTTTATTATTTGTTCCAAAAGGATTATAGCACGCGAGATATCAATTGACAACTCCCCGCCTCCGATTTAGAATTAAACTATACACCGGCTTCGGCGCGTACCACGGCGTCCGGTATCCGAATGGAGGTTGTGTCATGAATCAGCGCGAACTGTTTCGGCATATAATCGACGGTTGTGACGAAGCCCTCCGCGACGCGTTTATCAGGCGTATGGAGGCATCTACCCAGATGGCCCAATATAAACTCGATACAAAGCAAGGTATCTACGACCCCGTCCGCGAAGACGAAATAGTCAAGTCCATATCAAGCGGCCTGCCGCCCGAGCTGGAGCTTAAAGCCCAGTCGCTGTGGCGCTCACTCATCAGGATGAGCCGCGGCAGGCAGTATCATTATTTTATACAAAACGACTCTTCACTCGTGCTTAAGCACGAAAGCGACATTCTTCCCAGCCCTCCCGCCGCGCCGGTTTACTGCTCGGATACCGACTCCCGCCTTGTTTCGTCGCTGCTAGGCGCCGACGCTCAG
>JAVBMB010000078.1:0-9997 GCA_031552995.1 Oscillospiraceae bacterium | reverse complement strand
GAGAGCAAGTACATCTATACCGACGCTCTCGGAAACCGCATTAAGCCTGACTATCTGACTGATAACTTTCCGGTATTCATGGAGAAGAACGAATTCAGGCGGCTACGTTTCCACGATTTGAGGCATAGCTGTGCAAGCCTCCTGCTGGCAAGTGGTGTACCACTCAAGCAGATACAGGAATGGCTGGGACACAGTGACTTCGCTATCACCGCCAACACCTACGCGCATTTGGAGTTCAACTCCAAACTGGCATCGGCACAGGCAATGACGTGGATTGACAAAACCTCGCTGGCGTCGGAGGCTATGCAGGTAACACCTGAACCGGCACTCACAGAAGCCGTTGTAGGAGAGTAAAGGGCATAAGGAAAGGCCCTGAAACTCTTGCATTTCAGGGCCTTATGGCGGAGGCGGAGAGATTCGAACTCTCGGTACCCGTGAAGGTACACCTGATTTCGAGTCAGGGCCGTTATAACCACTTCGATACGCCTCCGTGTATATGTTAGCTCTAAAGTCCACCAACTTCCATAATCGTGTATCTGGAAAAATGGCGTACATTTAGGGCGTACATAGCAAATATTCAGTTGTCAGTCTACCACGGAAAGCCCATTATATCAAGGCTTTTCGGTAATCCCCGGTATTTTGCAGTACAGTATTTCGAGTCAGCCCCGTTATGACCACTTCGATACCTCTCCCTATATATTTAGCTCTGCAAGAACTCCGGAAAATAAAGAGAACTTGCGAAGAGAACTAACAAAAATATGCACTTTGAAAAACTTATAAAACCCAGTAATTACAATGGTTTGTGGCTGTTTTCACTTCCTTTATCTCCGTCCGATTTCGAGTCAGCCCCGTTATGACCGCTTCGATACTTCTCCGTATTAAAAGATATATTGGCTGCTTAATCAAAATACCTTTTTTTTCGGGTTTTGTCAAGAGAAAATTGATGCCACAATAACAAATACCTTTCCCGATGCATCAATGATTTCATGCCGACCAATATAATATTACGGCGTAGATTCAAACCTGCACACACTGAAAAATGAACCAACAGTGTCGAAAAATGTTGAAAAACAAATTTTATATATTGTATATTAGACCTTGTCGCGCTATAATATTTTATAACTATAGTTATAAAAAACCTCTTCGCATACGGCACACTTGTACGGTAGATTATATTTAATAAGTAGGAGGAATCAACTATGCCATTTTGCGAGAATTGCGGAGCACAGTTGCCGGAGGGCACAAAGTTTTGCGGCGGTTGCGGTCAGCAAACGGGTTCAGCACAGCAGCAGGAGAGTCAATCAACTGCGCAAAAGCAAGCTGAGGCCGGGTTTGAGAGCCTTAGGCAGATTGCGACAAACACAAAAGACCACACTTCGTCCTTTGATTCAGCAGATATCGAGAAGAACAAGACTATGGGCGGCCTTGCGTACATACTGTTTTTCCTGCCGCTGCTGGCTTGCCCGGAATCTAAATACGCCCGCTTCCACGCTAATCAAGGGCTTATATTTCTATTGCTGTCTATAGTCGGCAGAATAATCAACTCGATTCTTTATTCACTGATTCTTGCGATTTCCTGGAGGCTTTTCTTTATAACAACTGTTGTTTCGATTGTCATTTGGCTTGCTGTTGGCGCGGTTGGGGTGATAGGCCTGATCAACGGCTTTACCGGCAAAGCAAAAGAACTGCCGATAATCGGCGGTATAACAATTATCAAGTAGCTCATCAGTTAAGGCAATACACAGCAAAGCCGTAATTTGCGGCTTTGCTGTGATGCATATCATATTTTCTTAGCCTGCCCGCCAGCTTTGATTATTGACAATATAACTAATTGGTAATATAGTAAAATTATGAAGAGAAAAATATTGTTTACAATGGAAAATGTGCCGGATTTGAAGGTTGTTATTGGTCTTAACCGATCGGCGAACGCCATAAACAGACGCGCCAACGCGGTGTTCAGGCGGCATGGCCTTACTCCTATGCAGTTTGCCGTTCTTGAGGCGCTGTACCATAAGGGTGATCTCAAGGTGGGACAGCTGATAGAAAAGGTGTTGACCACAGGCGGAAATATGACGGTCGTCATCAACAATCTGGCCAGAGAGCATATGGTCGAAAAACGAACCGACCCCGCGGATAGCCGGTCGTATATCATATCTATCACCGAGCGGGGATGCATAAAAATTGAAGATATTTTCCCCGAATATTTACAGGATTTGAAGGAAGTGCTTGGAATATTTTCAGGCGAGGACAAGCTTGCGCTTATCAATCTGTTTAAAAAGCTGTGTGAATGATCGCACAGCTTTCGCTTAATGGATGTATTACTAATTAGTTATAAAATATCCTGAAGTTGGACGTCGCCTAATAGGGACATATTAGCGATATAAGCAAATTACGCGCACAAAATTGAGAATACTTTCTTCCAGCTCTATTTCTTTCAGTTTGCGTCAGTGCTGCGGCAGTGGCGGGCTGCAGAGCGCGACACTGCCGGCGGCAAGCGGCAAAGGAGCCGGACACATATGCCGCGGGTTGTACTGCTTGCGATAGCAAGCCGTAAACGGCGCTTTGAAAGCTGTGGCGTGACCATATTAACAGTTGCGCCAAAACACGCACCGGCGGCTTTTCGCAGGTGCGTGTTAAATATGCAGCAAGTATAGTCAGCGGCGCTGAAACCTATTCCAGCAGCCCGGCACCAACGTTTTCAATCATAAGCGCAACAGCCGGCGCCTCAATGACCGGCCTGTGCAGCACGCCTTTCGGCACGGTCATGCCTTGATGCTCACCAAGGCGGAAACGCTCGTTCTCGGTTTCAATAAACAGCTCGCCCTGCAGAACGAAAAAGAACTCGTCCGCGTCGTCATGCGTATGCCAGGGAATCGTCCCGTCGTTGAATACGCCAAGGCGCAGCACGCTGCCGTTTACCGTACACAGTGTCTGGTTCAGCCATTTTTCGCTGCACGCGGCAATGACGGCGGGTACGTCTACCAGCTGCAGGGCGTCATACTTCGGCTCGGGGTAGAACACTACGTTAAAGTTTTCGTCCATGATTTTCACCAACTTAATTTTATGTGTATCTTGCGCCGGGAAAAATGGCTGCCGGTAACAAGTTTATCCACATAATATCATTTTTCATCCCGCGGCGCAATCATATTCGGCAGCAAAAAGCCGGGGCTTTGCCCCGGCTTTTTTGTCTGCACTTTTTCGCAATCACCACGGAAGGGCATAGAGCAGAAACATCGTCGACATCAGCGAGGAAACAAGCGATACAACTGTAATCTGAGTGTTTATCGACGGGCCGGCCGTGTCCTTAAACGGGTCGCCAACGGTGTCGCCGATGACGGCTGATTTGTGCGCGTTGCTTCCCTTGCCGCCGTGATTTCCGGCCTCGACATATTTCTTGGAGTTGTCCCACAGCCCGCCGGCATTACTCATCAGCAAGGCAATCAGCAGCCCGCTTACAATATTACCGGTCAGGAACCCTCCAATGGCGCTGACGCCGCCGACAAAGCCGACGATAAGCGTTGCGCCTATACTGACGGCACCGGCAGGCAGCAGCTCCTTCAGCGCGCCAGTTGTCGCTATCTCGATGCATTTGTCATATTCGGGCGTGACGCCGGGTTTTCCGTCCTGCAGTCCCACAATCTCGCGGAACTGCCGCCGAATCTCATCGACCATTCGCTGCGCGTTCCTGTCGACGCCAAGCATCAGCATGGCGCTGAAAACGGCGGGGATAGCGGCGCCTATAAGCATGCCGAAGAACACCTTGGGATCCATAATGTTGAATGCGCTTATCAGCGGCAAGCCATGTTCGGCGGCGGCGACGTTCACCTCGCTGACGAACGCGCCCAGCAGCGCGATAACCGTCAACCCGGCGGCGCCTATGGCAAAGCCTTTTGTAATCGCCTTGACGGTATTGCCGGCGCTGTCAAGCTCATCAGATACTTCCAGCGCCTCATCGCCCAAGCTGCCCATCTCGACAAGCCCTCTCGCATTATCGACTATCGGGCCGTAGGCGTCGTTTGAAATAATCATGCCGACAATCGACAGCATGCCGACGGCTGCCATCGCGATGCCAAACATCGGATATCCCTCGCCAAGCGGCTCGCACAGCTTGTATGATGCCAATGCCGAGATTCCGATGCCGACCATCGGCGGGAATGTACTCAGTAAACCGTAAGACATGCCGGAGAGAATCGTAAACGCCGGGCCGGATTCGCTGGCCTTTGCCACGCGATGAACCGGCTTTCTGCGGTCGTCGGTGAAGTAATCGCTGGCGATACCGATAATCGTGCCGACGCCAAGGCCAATCGCGCTCGCGCCCCAGATGCGCCACTCGAGCCCGAGAGCCGCCGTTGCAATAGCGGTAAGCACGGCAAACAGCGCCGTTGTGATATATGTACTCTTGTTCAGCGCGCTTGTCGGACTGCCGTTTTTGCCCATGCGCGCCGTTGCGACACCTATGACCGATGCCAACAGGCCGATTGTAGCATAGCACAGCACGGTTGTCACATTCATCGAGTTGCCAGCCGCCTTATCCAGCACGCTGCCCATGACGACGGCCGCCGCGATAGACGCGACATTCGAGTCAAACACGTCGGCGCCCATACCGGCAACGTCGCCGCCGTTATCGCCGACGTTATCGGCGATAACGGCCGGGTTACGCGGGTCATCCTCGGGTATGCCCAGCTCGACCTTGCCTACAAGGTCGGCGCTGATATCGGCAGTTTTAGTAAATATGCCGCCCCCGGCCTTTGCGAAAAGCGCCAGCGAGCTCGCGCCGAAGCTGAAGCCGAGAAGCGCCGTCGTGTCGCCGGTGAGCACCAGCACAAGCACAACGCCGAGAAGCGAGCTGCCGACGACGGCCATGCCCATGACGGCGCCGCCGCGAAACCCGCATAAAAAGGCCGGCTTCATACCTGTCTGCGCGGCTTCGGCCGTTTTCATATTTGCCGCCGTTGCCACCTTTATGCCGATGACGCCGGCTATAGCCGAAAATATCGTGCCGCCGATATACGACACTGCCATGACGAGGTTTGCGGTAATATTACCCTGCCACACCGGCTTGGGGAGCAGCAGGAAAATTAAAATCGCCGCGCCGCCGCAGAACTTGGCAAGCACAATATATTCCTTGCGCAGGAATGTAAAAGCGCCCTTGCGAATCAGTTCGCCGACCTCGGCGACGCGGGTGTTGACGGACGGCTGTTTTTTGAGCCAAACATAGAGATACCACGCGAATGCAAAGGAAAGTAAAGCTACGGCAACTGCTGCAACCAGGAAAACTGTCTGTGACGGCATATGTATTCTCCTTTGATGTTAATATATACCTCTTTTTATAGATGTTCGTATTATACAGTCTTTTTAATAGCATGTACATACAAAAAAATGTTTTATGGAAGAAAAGCGCGATTTTGCGTTAATAATGCGTTTCCTATACATTTTCCAAAGAAGAGTCATCCCGGAAATATGCCTGATTGACATTGTCTGAGCGCAAGGTCTTATTATCTTCCGCAAAACAGGTTGCGCATAATAGATAAAAAAAATGATAAAAGATTGGCATTTAATCCGATTGAATTTTATTTGCGGCACAGGTATAATGTTTATATAATAAACTACACGTTTATACTGTGAACGAAAGGAGCGGTCAGTGAATAGTTTTACAGAAAACCTGCAAGTGGCTGTCGACAGGGAAGAGCTGCTGGCGTTAACATCAGACCTCATCAGCATCGCATCATATCCCGGCATAGAAAATCAGGAGGCCAAAGTGGCGGAGTACATATGCGCCAGATTTTGCAAGGAAGGCATTGAGAGCTGGACAGAGGAAGTTTGTGACGGCAGAAAAAATGTCTATGCGCGGCTTAAAGGCACAGGCGGGGGCAAAACACTGATGTTCAACGGCCACATAGATACCGTGCCGCCGTACGACATGCCAAATGCCACGCAGCCTCAGGTTAAAGACGGCAGGCTATACGGCCGCGGCGCGTCGGATATGAAAGGCCCTGTCGCGACTATGATAGCGTCGATGGTTGCGCTGAAGCGCCTTGGAATCGGGCTGTCGGGCGATGTGCTGTTTGCCGGGGTCATCGATGAGGAACAGCGCAGCTACGGCACGATTCGTCTTGTCGAAAGCGGCCTCAGGGCCGACGCCGCCATTATAGGAGAGCCGACAGAGCTGCGCGTTTGCACCGGACACCGCGGGCTTGAATGGTATGAGTTCCGCTTTATCGGCAAGACGGTGCACGGAGGCAAACAAGATGAGGGCGTCAACGCGATATCAAAGGCGGCAAAGTTCATACGCTGCATAGAGGAAGAATACGCCCTCAAGCTGAAGAAGATATATCATCCGCTGCTCGGGCACCCGACAGTGAATATCGGCGTCATTACGGGCGGCACACAGCTGTCGACCGTCGCCGGCGAATGCACTGTGCTGCTGGACAGACGGTTTCTGCCGTGCGAAAAATATGCCGATGTCGAGCGCGGCCTCAAGCAGGTGCTTGAGAAGCTGGCAACCGACGACCCAAGCTTCAAGTGCGTCATGAAGGTGACAGACGACAGCTTGATGAAGCCGGGATACGTGCATCTTCCGCTTGAGACAGACGCAACACAGCCTATAGTCGAGTTAGTCCAAAAGCGGCTTGCGGAGATGGGGGACTATAATACCGAGCCGATGCTGTTCCCCGCGTGGACAGACGCAGGCATTGTATACGGATATGCCGGCATTCCGTCCGTCGTAATCGGCCCCGGGCACATCGAGTGCTGCCACTCTCAAAACGAGTACATCGAGCTGAATCAATTGCAGCAGGGGTATTTGCTGTATGCGCAGTGCGCGCACGATTTTTGCAGGTAACAGCAGAAGACCGGAGTCAGCGGGAGATATATGGCGGTTAAGCAAAACTGAAATATAGTACAATCAAACGAATGGGGGAACAAAAATGAGCATGCCAAATGACACCGGCAAGAAAAAGCGCGGCTTCACGAACTTCAAGGTACCGCATGTCTATGTCATCATCTTCTGCATCCTTATCCTCGCATTTATCAGCACGCTGATCGTCCCTTCCGGCGAATATCAATACGTAACCGACGCAAACTCAGGCAGAAGCGTTGTCGACCCGAACTCGTTTGCCAACATCGACAAGCCGGCGTTTGACCCGATGACGCTGCTAAGGTCGGTTCCGGCAGGTATGAATGCCGCCGTCGACGTAATCATGATGGTCGTGCTCATTCTGGCATCCTTCGAAATCGTCAACGGCACCGGCGCGCTGACGGCCGGTATCTACGCGCTTGTTTTGAAGCTGAAAGGCAAGGAATCCCTTGTCGTCATCGGCATGACAATCCTTTTCGCGGTTATCGGCGGCTTCCTCGGCTGGGCGGAGGGCATTCTTATGTTCATCCCGCTGTCCATATCGATGACAAAGGCAATGGGCTATGACGCGATGCTTGGCGTCGGCGTTGTTATGCTTGGCGGCGGCGCAGGCTTCACAGCCGGCCCGCTGAACGTCTACACCACGGGTATTGCGCAGGGCATTGCGGGCCTGCCTCTTTTCTCGGGGCTTGCGTTCCGCCTCATCAGCTGGGGGCTGTTCACGCTTATCGCGATAATATTCTGCCTGTCGTATGCGAGAAAGCTGAAAAAAGATATCAAAAACAGCCTGATTTACGACAGCAAACTCAGCGAAGTCGCCGAGACGGCAGCTATACCGGATTTCACCGGCCGCCGCAAGATTAACGTCCTTGTTGTCATTCTCGGCTTTATCCTCATCGCGTACGGCACCGCCCAGTGGGGCTGGTACCTCAAGGAAATCAGTGGCGCATTCATCGTCCTTGGCGTGCTGTGCGGCATAATCGGCGGCACAAAGCCCAGCGAGATGGCGCTACAGTTCGCGGCCGGCGCCAGGACGATTATCCCGTCGGCGCTTGTCATAGGCATGGCGCGCGGCGTGCTGTATATCATGCAGACCGGCAAGGTCATCGACACGCTTGTCAATGGGCTTGCAAGGGGCCTTGGCAACACGCCGGGCATAATCAGCGTCCTGATAATCACGCTGTTTACGATTTTCCTCAATTTCTTCATAATTTCGGCATCCAGCAAGGCTGCGATGCTCATGCCGATTCTGATGCCGCTGGGCGACATTATCGGCATCAATCGTCAGGTAATTACGGTGGCTTACCAGTTCGGAGACGGTTTTACAAACTACTTCTGGCCGACATCCGGTATAGTCATGGCCGGTCTTGCAATGGGCGGCAATATTCCGTATGACAAGTGGTTCAAGTGGACGTGGAAGATTATGGTCGTCTGGACCGTTGTAGGTATGCTGCTTACCGTCATCGCGCATCTCATAGGCCTCGGGCCGTTCTAAGTCAAACCGCCCGGCCGCGCGCCACGCCCGGCTGGGCTTTTACTAAAGGAGGCATTGCAATGGTTGCCGACGCAATTATAATTAACGGCAAAATAATAACGATGGAAAACCTGTCGCCGTTTGCGCAGGCTTTGGCGATAAAGGGCGGCAGGATAATGGCACTGGGCACGACCGCCGAGATAGAGCTTCTTTCGGGGGAGGGCACCAAAGTCATCGACGCCGGCGGCAACACGGTGCTGCCCGGGATGATAGATGCGCATGTGCATTTTATGGGCACCGGTCTTGACGCGGCATCAGTCAAGCTGCTTGGAACAAAAAACCACGCAGATTTTATGGCACGCCTCGCCGAAAAAGCCGCTGCACTCAGGCCGGGGGCCTGGCTTCGCGGATACGGCTATGACGAGACAAAGTTCGAGGAAAAATGCCTGCCGTCCCTTGCGGAGCTGAACCGCCTTTATCCCGACAGGCCGGTGTTCCTCAGCAGGATAGACGCGCACTCGTGCTTTCTCAACGATATCGCATTCGGCCAGCTCAATGTGGATTCATCACTTGACGGCATAATCAGCGAAAACGGCGTGCGCACAGGCGTGCTTCGCGCCGCGGCAAACTCATTTGCCCGCAAAACGCTTATGGAGGAGCTGACGACGGATGAGGTAAGGCTTGAAGCGATGCATCTCGCCTCGCAGGAAGCGCTGAAAGCCGGCGTGACGACGCTTCACGCGCTTGAAGGCGGAAGCCTTTACAGCGACCGGGATGTCGACGCCATGCTGAAGTACGCAAATGAGCTTCCGATTCGCACGGTGCTGTATCATCAGATACCAGACGCCAAGCGCGTCAAAGCCGAGGGGATGCCGCGCGTCGGCGGTTGCATCACGGTAGACGGGTCGCTTGGTTCGTATACCGCCGCGCTGATCGAGCCGTATGCCGACCGCCCTGATTTCTGCGGCGTGCCGTACATGACCCAGAGGGATATTGATGATTTTGTCATGGAGGCGCATTGCCTTGACATGCAAATTGCTATGCATACGATAGGCGACAGGGCAATCGAGATGCTGATGCAGGCGTATGAGAAAGCGCTGGCAAAATACCCGCGTCAAAATCATCGGCACCGCTTCGAGCATTTTACAATACCAACATACGATCAAATTGCCAGGGCCGCCAAGCTGAATGTGATGATTTCCGTGCAGCCCAGCTTTGACTATCTTACTGCAAAGGTAATGATGCCGGCAAGACTCGGCCCCGAACGCGTACGCCGGGGCTATCCGTTCCGCACATTGATGGAGGCGGGGCTTACACTCGCCGGTGGGTCGGACAGCAACATCACGCCCATCTCCCCGCTGTTCGGTATAACATCGTGTCTTGTGCACACGCAGCCCATACAGCGTATGACGACGTATGAGGCGCTGAAGCTGTTCACAATCAACGCGGCATATATCGCGTTCGAAGAGGATGCCAAAGGCACTTTGCGCCCCGGCAAGCTGGCAGACATTGCCGTGATAGAGGGGGATATCTTCAGCACAGCGCCGGAGGAGATTCAAAATATGAAGGTTCTCATGACGATTGTCGGCGGCAAGGTGCAGTATCAGGCTTGAGCCGTTCACGCCAGTATAACCCCACTGTCATAACCAGCCGTGGGGGGGGGGGGG
>JAVBMB010000027.1:0-41317 GCA_031552995.1 Oscillospiraceae bacterium | reverse complement strand
ACATGCCCGACGTGCTGGAGGAAGCCGCCGGCATCGCCGAGGGCGCCGGGGTATCGCTTGCCGATATTATGGTGCTTAACAGCCGCTATGAGATAACAAAGTTCCCCAAACCCAACGAGTGCACTCTTGGTACGGTTCTTCCCGAGGCCGCCAGGGACGGAGCGCACTACCTGTGCAAAAACTGGGATTACCGCGTCGGCATCATGGAAAACATCGTGCTGCTGCGCATCACCCAGCCGGACGGCGTGCGCATTCTCGGCATAAGCGAAGCCGGGCAGCTTCTGCGCGACGGCATGAATACCCACGGGCTGGCGCTTGTAAACAGCAACCTGACATCTGTAAACGACACCGACGACGTAAGCGGCATACCAACCTGCTTTATACGCAGAAAGACGATAAAATCGGCAAGCTTTGCCGAGGCAAAAGAGCTGCTGACCCGCTTCCCGCGCAGCGTTTCGTGCAACATGATGCTTACATCGGCGGACGGCAGCGCCATGGACTTTGAGGTTCATCCAGGCGGAACAGACACTATATTGCCCAGCCAGGGCGTGCTGACCCACGCGAATCACTTTGTCGTGCGCCCCGGGCTGAACCCCAAGGCTAAGGGCCCGCGCGATGCAAGGCTTCGCGAGCTGCTGATGCAGCGCTTTGGCACGATTGATGTGCCGCACATCCAGTTCTGCCTGTCCGACCACCTCAACGGCACCCAGTCGCTGTGCCACCACCCCGAGGATGCGCTGTTGCGCATCGGCAGGCGCGAGATAACCGTCGCCAGCGAAATATATGACCTTAAAAACCGCGAGGCATATTTCTGCGCCGGGCCGCCATGCTCTGGCGAGTTTGTAAAGTATCAGCTGTGATATCGCCATGCGAGAAAGCCTTTCAGGCTTTTTCGCATGAAAGCTGCATCGACAGGGGCTTCTGACCGCCCCCGCTTTTAGACGAACATGCTCGGGAGTTTTTATCATGACTTAAAACCGCCGAAAAGCCCTTGGCGGTGTCGGTTTCCCGATGGCTTTCTCATCCCCGGCGCGCTGCGCCGGGGATGACTTGTTTATCCGGCTCGGCAGCGCGGCAGACAGCAAAATACCGGTTGAGCGCCGGGCGCATATATGATATGATGAGACAAATATTACTCGGACAGTGGTGGGCTATGCCTGATATCACCCGAAAAGCAAGGTCATTTATCAAAAAAGAGCCGGTTTTGATAATCGCGGCGGCGCTGGCAATAATTTCGGCATTTTTTGTGCCGCCCGACACGGAATATATTGAATACATCGACACAAAAACGCTTGCCTGCCTCTTCTGCCTGATGGCGTCGGTCAAAGGGCTCGAGCGCGGCGGCCTGCTTGAACGACTGGCGCTTTCACTGTCCGGCAGGCTTCGGCAAACACGCGCGCTGGCGGTTTTTCTTGTGTTCGCCTGCTATTTCTCGTCGATGATGATAACAAATGACGTCGCGCTTATCGCCATTGTGCCCGTCACTTTTTCCATCCTTTCGGCCTGCGGGTGCGAGGGGTGGAGCGCGCTGATAGTGGTTTTGCAGACAATCGGCGCTAATATAGGCTCCGGCCTGACGCCGGTCGGCAACCCGCAGAATCTGTACCTCTTTACCCACTACGGCATGGATACCTCCGGCTTTTTCGCGACGATGCTGCCTATTACAGCGGCCGGCGGCGTTATGCTTTTGCTCTGCTGCCTGCTTGTTCCGGCGTCGCCTATAACGCCGGATACGCGCAAAAAGCTGCCGCCCGCGCGGCGCGGCCACGCCGCGGTCTATACCGCGCTGTTTCTTTTTTCGGTGGCCTCGGTGTTCGGGCTGCTGCCATATCCCGTGGTTACGGCGGGCGTTGCCGCGGTGATTCTTCTTGTCGACCGGCGTGTGCTGGCACATGTGGACTACAGCCTGCTTGCCACATTCGTCGTGATATTCATATTTGTTGGCAACATCGGCCGCATAGATTTTATCTCGGCTTTTCTGCTTGATGCCACACGCAAAAGCGCAACGCTGTCGGCTATATTGACAAGCCAATTCACAAGCAATGTTCCGGCGGCGATACTGCTCTCCGGCTTTACACGCGACGCTCATGGCCTGCTGGCCGGCGTCAACATTGGCGGGATGGGCACGCTTATCGCGTCAATGGCCAGCGTGATTTCATACAAAATCTTCTGCGGCGTGCACCGCGGGCAATCATCACGGTATATCAAGCTGTTCACCTTGCTTAATCTGGCATTTCTCGCGGCGCTCACGGCCATCGGCCTGGCGCTGGCGTGATATCGTCGGAACATATTGACCGGAGGTTATAAATATGGCTAAAAAAACGTTTAACGAAAAACTGCACGACAGCAAAGACATGCCTGTGGTGAAGCAGATTGCCGATGCTCGCGCCATCGCCTGCAGCGGCGGGGACAAGATGCTTATCGCCCCGCCCATAAGCTACGACACGCTAATACGCGCCATACCCGGCGGCATGGTGACTACATCCGACCGTATGCGCGCTTATTTGGCGGCAAAGCACGGGGCGGATTTTACCTGCCAGCTGACAGCCGGTATATTTATAAATATAGTCGCCCTGGCCAGCGACGAGCGCGGCGTTGACGAGACGCCGTGGTGGCGCGCGCTTAAAAAGGACGGCGAATTAAACGAAAAGTTTCCCGGCGGCGTTGCTGCGCAGCGCAAAAGGCTTGAAGCGGAAGGACATACGATTACCCAGCGCGGCAAGCGCTCTTTTGTCACCGGTTACGAGCAAAAGCTGCATACATTTGACTGACACGGGAAGGCCGATATGCATCCGCAGGTCTGCGGGGCCGGCGCCGCGCCGCAAAAGCGCCCGACTTCTACGGCGCATATGCGGGATTCCGTTCGGCGTAAAGGCGAGGTTCGGCAAGTGGCGCGCGACATTTGACGGGCATGAATACGACGGAAACCCGGTGCGCATGGGTACGCCTTGCCATATAAGCGGCGTGCGGAAGGAAATACGCGCCGCGATTGGCAAGCAGCCGGGCGACACTGTGCATGTGACAATAAAAGAGCGCGCGCCGCAGGATAAAACACCGCAGCGGCGCGGGTTATTTATTGCGGTATACAGAAATACATCCCGGGGCGTAAACCCTCGGGATGTATTTTTTCCTTTATTATGGCCTCTGCTCATCACGCAATTTTACTTTGAGGCCGCTGCCCCGGAACGCGCGGCAACGTCGGTATCCATTGGCTTGCCGCCTGCAAAAGCACATATTTCCATTTTTTATGCCGCATTTTACAGCGCAACCGCTTTTCCGCGCGTTTGTCTTCCGCTACCCTCTGCCGGCGATGCCGCTTCCGTGCCCGTCAGTTAAGGTTATTTGGACACTATACGCATTACATCCTTCATTGCGCCGGCTATGACGACATGCTCGTCGGCCGAGAAAACATGCCCGACATTGAGTATCGGGATAAGCGACTTGTCGCCGTTTTTATACCCCAGCACATTTACATTGTACTTCGTGCGCACCTCAAGCTCCAGCACCGAACGGCCGATCCAATCACGCGGGACAACGGATTCGACTATAGCGTAGTCGCTTGAAAGCTGAACGAAATCGAAAATATTCTTGGCGCTGTACTTGACCGCAATGCGCTGAGCCATCTCTTTTTCGGCGTGGATGACGACGTCGGCGCCGATTTTTTCCAAAAACTTCGCCTGCCTCTCGCGGTCGGTCTTCGAGACAATATACTTTGCGCCCAGATCATGCAGCGTGGAGGTTATCTCAAGTGACGACTGAAAGTCACCGCTGACGCAGACAAAGCAGACGTCAAAGTTCGAAACGCCAAGCTCGCGCAGCACCTCTTCGTCCTGGCAATCCGCAACCTGCGCCTCCGTCACATACGGCGCCAGATGCGACACAAGCTCCTCGTCTTTATCAACAACCATGACCTCATTCCCAAGCTCGGCAAGCTTAATCGACAGATGCCTGCCGAACCTGCCCGCCCCGATTACCAACATAGATTTCATTTGTGTTTTCCTCTTATCCGATTATGATTTTTTCTTCTACATTGTTAATTTTTGTCTTTATTCGCCGCTCGGTCACCGCCATCAGCACCGATAGGCTTCCCAGCCTGCCGACATACATCAGCATGATGATAGCAAGCTTCGACAGCGTGTTGAGCCCGGCTGTCACGCCTTGCGACAGGCCGACAGTTCCCACGGCGGACAGCGCTTCGAACAGCGTGGCCTCGATGCCTATGCCCTGAAGCGATATAACAAACGTGCCGATTACGGCGGCGAAAAGGTACAGCGCGGCGCTGTTGAACGCCCGGTAGACCGCATGCTGCTCTACCCTGCGTTTGAACACATTTATATCATCCCTGCTGCGCAGAAACGCTATAACCGAGAACACCATTACAAAGAATGTCGTCGTCTTGATGCCGCCGCCCGTAGAGCCCGGTGACGCGCCGATAACCATGAGTATCATCGTCAGAATCGACCCGCCGTCACTTAACTTTGCCATGTCTACCGTGCAAAACCCGGCCGTGCGCGGCGTCACCGACTGGAACAGCGCCGCAAGCATTTTTTCGCCGCCGCCCATACCGGCAAACGCATGATTTCTTTCGAGTAGGTAAAACCCGACCGTGCCCGCGGCAATCAGCATCGCCGTGACGCTAAGTACGATTTTTGTCTGCAACCGGCAGCGCCTGATATGCCATTTGTTATCAATAATGTCGTCCCAGACGATAAAGCCGATGCCTCCGACAATAATAAGCGCCGCAATCACAAAATTAATTACTATATCGCCCGAAAACTCACCCAGAGAGCTTAAAGGCTTAAGCTTGCCCATCAGGTCGAACCCGGCGTTGCAAAATGCCGAAACCGAGTGGAACAAGCTGCTCCACAGCCCGGACGCAAGCCCGAACCGCGGCACGAGACGCAGCGCCAGTATCAGAGCGCCAATAAGCTCAATAATCAGCGTGCCGAACACGGCGCGCCGAACGAGCCTCACTATCCCGCCCAGCTTTAACGCGCTGATCGACTCCTTCATAATCGACCTCTCTCTAAGGCCGATGCGCTTTCCTATCGCCATCGAAAAGAATATGCCTATAGTGACGAAGCCAAGCCCACCGATTTGTATCAGGCACAGTATAACCGCCTGCCCGAACGCCGTGAACTGCGTGTATGTGTCATATATTACAAGCCCTGTCACACACGTAGCCGACGCCGAGGTGAAGACGGCATCGACAAACGGAATTGACTGCCCATCCCTGCTGGCCGCCGGGTGTGCCAGAAGCATGCCGCCTATAAGGATAATTAATATGAACCCGGCGGACAGAAATTGAAGCGGAGTGAACGTCAGTTTGTATATCTTTATCATTGCGGATTTCCCTCGTTATAAATTATCGGCATTGGATATGCGCACACATTCTGTCCGGCGGCCTAAGCGTATAGATTTATCCACAAGTTGCCGTCTTTATTTGCCCGGCGGTGCCGGGGCTGCATCAATGCACGCCAAAAGGCGGCGCAATACGCACAAAACACCCGGCAGCCTGTGGCCGCCGGGTGTATCGGAGTGTCATTCAGGCTTATTTTTTAACCATGTTTTTAAAGTTCCAGTCCCACGCGCTGAAAATATTCGTGTCGTTATACTCGAAGTTTTTGCCGATTATTACGAATATACGCGGGTAATTGAAGACATAGTACGGCATTTCTTCAACGATTATGTCGCACGCTTTCAGCAGCAAATCGACGCGCTTTGTCTGGTCTGTGCTCGACGCGGCCTCCGCCAGCAGGCTGTCAAGCTCGGGGTTCGAGTACGATGCGCTGTTAGAGCCGCCCTCGGCGATGCCTGCCGTGGCGTACAGCGGGTCAAGGTTGCCGGCAGGATCGGGATAGTCGCTTCCCCATGTGGCGACAAGCATATCATAATCCCTTATACCGTTCGCGTCAAGTACATTCCCAAATTGATATGTAAAGAACTCGTCTCCCGTGACGCCGATTATCTCGACCTCGATGTCAATCTCCTTAAGCGCCTGCTGCACAACAAGCGCGATGTTATAGCGCATCGAGTTCGACTGATTAACCATCAGCGTCGTCTTGAAGCCGTTCGGCACGCCGGATTTTGAAAGGTATTCCTTGGCCTTTTCGATATTAAACTCGTGCTGCGGCAGCGAGGCGGCATAGTCTTTCCACCTCTGCGGCTCAATTGTAAAAAGCGAGTCGCTCATCGGCAGTATGCCGCCCTTTATGCCGGCGTCCTTGATGACATTCGTGTGCATCGTGTCCAAATCTATGGCGCACGCTATCGCCTTTCGCACATTGACATCGTCAAACGGCTCGCGCGCCGTGTTGAACGTGATATACGTCAGGCCCATGCCCGGCGTGTCAAGCAGCCGCACCTTGTCTATCTTGCGTATGCTTTCGACCAGCGTGTTGGAAAATGTCGCGCAGAAATCAATCTGGCCGCTCTCAAGCGCCGTCATAAGCGTTGTGTCGTCGGCGACAATCGAAAACACCATCTCGTCGATGTTTGTCTTTGCCGTCTTGTCCCAATAGTTTGCGTTCTTTTTAAGCGTGACCTTGCTGCCGCTCTGCCACGATACATATTCGAACGGCCCCGTGCCGATTATGCCGCCCGATGCGGAGCCGAAGTCCGCGCCCTTGGATTCGCAGTAGCTCTTTTTTACAATCATGCCGGCCGATGTCGCCAGCACGTACTGCCATGTGGCGTCCGGCTTCAGCAGCTTGACTGTCACTTCAAAGTCGCCGGTTTTTTCAATGCTTTCGACGTTGCCGAACATCCAGCCCATGTAGGATGCAAGCGCCTCGTCCTGGTGGCGCGTCAGCGAAAATACAACGTCGTCCGCGGTCATCGCCGAGCCGTCGGAAAACTTGACATCCTGACGAAGCTTGTAGACATACGTCACAGGGTCGGTCGCGCTCCAGGATTCGGCCAGCAGGCATTTGATGGAGTTATCGGGGTTGTGGGTCAGCAGTCCCTCTGTGATGTTGTCGATGACAACGCTTGTCTCGTTGTCGTAGGCAAATGCCGGGTCCAGCCTGATAATGTCGCCGCCCAGCGCGATATTCATCGTCACTTTTTCGCCGCTGGACTGTGTGCACGCGCCGGCTGACAGCAGCATAACAAGCGCGAGCAGCAGACATGCGATAGATTTGGCCTGTTTCATAATTATCCTCCCCTGTTCTATTTTATCGGCAATGCCGATATTTCAACACAAATGGCACGCGACTTTGTGCCCGCCGCCAATGTCTTTCAGGCTTGGCTGGTCATGCCTGCATATATCCGCGGCGCAAAAGCAGCGCGAGGAAAATCTGCAGCCCTGCGGCACATCGACCGCCGTCGGGATATCCCCCGTCAGCACGATGCGCGGCTTGCGCCCGCCCTCGCCGTCGATAACCGGTACCGACGACATCAGCGCCTGAGAGTACGGGTGGCGCAGCCCGGCGAACACGGCGCGGGCCGGGCCGGCCTCGACGACGACGCCGAGGTACATGACCGCCACATTGTCGCATATATGCTCGACGACGGCAAGGTCGTGCGAGATAAACAGCATCGTCACGCTGAACACGCTGCGCAGATCCATAATAAGGTTCAGTATCTGCGCCTGAACCGACACATCCAGCGCCGACACAGGCTCATCCGCGACGATAAACGCCGGGTCAAGCAGCAGCGCCCTCGCAATCGCAAGCCGCTGCAGCTGCCCGCCCGACAGCTCATGCGGGAAACGGTCAAGCTCGTCGCGCGTCAGCGATATATGCTCAAGCAGGTCGTCGATTCGCGTCTCTGTCTCACTCTTTTGCATGCCGCTCAGCCTGCATGCCTCTCTGACCGAATAGCCGACCTTAAGCTTGGGGTTGAAGCTGGAAAACGGGTTTTGAAATATCATCTGCATCCGCCTCAGCTGCGGCAGCAGCTGCCGGCGCGGCAGTGTCGACAGGTCGCTGCCTTCAAACATTATGCTGCCCGATGTGATGTCTGTCAAGCGCATCATACACTTGCCCAGTGACGATTTGCCGCAGCCCGACTCCCCGACGACTCCCATTATCTCGCCGCGGCTTATCTCCATGTCAACGCCGTCCACGGCCTTGACGACACCCTTGCCGCGGTACGGATAGTGCTTTTTCAGCCCGGCAACGGATATGCATGTCTCGCTCACAGCCTACTCCCTCCCTTCCGCAAAGCGGCAGGCCGCCATATGCTTTGAATCGCTTCCCCCTCCGACAGGGGTAAGCTGCCGCGGGATAATGCGGCAGTCATCCACCGCATCGGCGCAGCGCGGCGCAAACGGGCAGCCGGGCAGCCTGTCAAACAGCTCGGGCGGAACGCCCGGTATCGTCACCAGCCTTTGCCCCTGCATACCGGCGCGCGGTATGCTTGCAATCAGCGCGCGGCTGTACCTGTTGAGCGGTGATGAGAGCACGGCTGTCTTTGTACCCGTTTCCACAATCGTGCCGGCGTACATCACCGACACATCGTCGCACATCTCGGAGACAATGCTGAAGTTGTGCGTGATGATAAGCGTCGTCAGGTCAAGGTCGCGCCGCAGCTCGCCAAGCAAGTCAAGAATCTGCGCCTGAATTGTGACATCAAGCGCCGTCGTCGGCTCATCGGCAATCAGCAGCTTCGGCCCGGCCGCGATAGCCATGGCTATGACGACGCGCTGCAGCATCCCGCCCGAAAACTCGAACGGATACTGGTTATAGCGCGATTCGGCGGGCAGTATTCCCACCCGCTCAAGCAGCGTCAGCGTTTTTGACCTGGCCTGCTGCTTTGTGTCGTTAAAGTGGCGGGTATAGACCTCGGCGATTTGATCCCCGATTCTGAACAGCGGGTCCAGCGCCGTCACGGGGTCTTGGAATATCATGCCGATGCTGCGGCCGCGTATACTCTCCATCTCGCTCTCGGGCACGGCCAGCAGGTCTCGGCCCTCAAGCAATATCTGCCCGCGTATGCGCGTCAGGCGGCTGTCGTGCAGCCCGATGATTGCCTTGGCCGTTACGCTTTTTCCGCAGCCCGATTCGCCCACAACGCCGTGTACACGGCCTGTCTCAAGCGTCAGATTAACTTCGTTTGCGGCGTGTATCAGCCCGCGCGTCGACATAATTTCCACCGACAGGTCTTTTATCTCAAGCAACGCCGCCATTATTCCTGCCCCGCCTTCCGCCTGCGCCTCGCCATCATGCGGTCAAAACTTTTAAACGACGGCAGCTTTCTCTGCCGCGGCTCCAAATATCTGTACAGCCCGTCGCTGAAGATGTTTACCGACACGACAAGCAGTATGATGCACAACCCGGGCAGCATGGCAAGCAGCGGAATCTGGGTGATGTAGCCCCGCCCCTCGTTGAGCATATTGCCCCAGTCGGCCGTCGGCGGCTGCACACCGAAGCCGAGGAAGCTCATGCCCGCAAGGTCTAGCACGGCGTAGCCGATGTCCAGCGTAAGCTGGACGACGATGCTTGACACACAGTTGGGCAGAATATGTATGAACATAATTCTCGCATCGTGATAGCACAGCGAGTGCAGCGCCTCGACATATGTCTTGTTCTTTTCCACAAGCGTCAGCGAGCGCACAAGCCGCGCCAGCCCGGGGACATATACGATGCCCAGCGCGATTATCGCGTTTGCCATGCTGCGCCCGAAGCCGGCGACAAGCACGAACGCAAGTATCAGTGACGGGAACGCCAGAAGTATATCGCACACGCGCATAAACACCGTGTCCATTATTCCGCCATAATAGCCGCACAGCAGCCCGACGGGCAGGCCGGCCGCAAGCGACAGCAGTACGATTGCAAGCGCGCCGAGAATCGTCGTGCGCCCGCCGTAAAACAGCCGTGTCAGCACATCGCGCCCGACCTGGTCGGTACCCAGCGGGTGCTCCGCGCTTGGGCCGCTAAGCGCCGATGTCAAATCCTGCGATTGCGGCTCGTAAGGGGATATCACGTTGGCGAACACGCAGCAAAGCAGTATGACGGACAGCAGAATTATCGAGATGATGACCGGGCCGGTCATCATCGTGCCCGTCTTGCCTTTGGAGCTTGGCATTAAAGATTTATGCCTCATCGCGTTTCCTCCCTCCGCCAAGCCTGATGCGCGGGTCGACGATGGTGTAAGCGATATCGACGAGCAGGTTGCACACCATGAACACTGTGACCATCAGCAGTGTCAGGCTCTGTGTGACAGGATAGTCCGACTTGTTGACGCCGGAGGCGAGCAGCGTGCCCAGGCCGTTTAAAGAAAACACTGTCTCCACCATAACAGACCCGCCCATCATGCCGGAAATCTGCAGACTTGTTACAGTGAGTATCGGTATAAACGCGTTACGCAGCGCGTGGCGGTACAGTACCTGCCGCCGGGTCAGCCCTTTGGCTGTCGCGGTCTGGATGTATCCCGACGCGAGCTGCTCGACCATATTGCTGCGCGTTATGCGCAGCGTCAGCGCCAGACGAACGGCGGCCAGCGCGATTGACGGCAGCACCAGATACGGTATATTGCTGAAAAAACCCGTGCCGGTGCCAAATGTAGGGAATATCGGCAGCACAAGCGTGAAGAGCAGCATCAGCAGCATACCGGTAAAAAACGCCGGTGACGAGACAAGAATCAGCGATGCCACCGTCAGCGTCTGGTCGACGGCGGTGTTCATCTTTGACGCGCTGAGTATGCCAAGCGGTATGCCCAGCAACACGATAAGAAGAGTGCTCATCAGCACAAGCTGCATCGTTGTGCCGATGCGGCCGGCTATCAGAACTGTGACATTTTCCTTATACTGATAGCTTTTGCCCAGGTCGCCGCGCAGCACGCCGGATATCCATGTCAAATACTGCTGCGGCAGCGGCTTGTCCAGGTTGTACTCCCTCTTTAGCGCCGCTATTGTCTCGGCGCTCATCGCCTTGCCCTTGGCGATGGACGCAATCGGGTCGGTCGGCGTGATGCGAACAACAAAGAATATAAGCGCCGACACTATTACAAGCACGATTACAAGCTGGACAAATCGCTGAAGGATGTATCTAAGCATGACGTCACCTCCTCCCGTCCGCCTCTATATCACAGATACAGCGCCGCGGCGTCCCTGAACCCGGCTGCCAGCGGCATGCCCGTCATAAACATTTTGTATGCCGAAAGATAATCATCCCCGCGGAAGCCGACGGTATGCCCGCACACGCGGACCGTCCCCGGCACGCGCGACGCAAGCTCGGCGTGTGTCTCGGACACATAGCGCACATCAAGCTCTACAGGGCAGCTCGGAACCATCGGCGCGATTTCGCCTTTTTTAAACCCGACGACGGCGCGCTTAACGGTCTCGGTAATGTCGCGCGCCACAGTTTTTGGGTGCCGGCACAGCGCGGCGCCGTCGCTGATGCACGTTTTCGTTTCGACAGTATACACATTGGGTATCGATGCACGCGCCGCCTGCGCCACTCTGTCGTCCCCCGACAGAAATATTACCGGCGTACCGAATGCGCCGATTACATTGCCGATGAGGTCGTGCTCGGCGATAATCCTGCCGTTCAGGCGCATCTCGACGACCGAGCCATATGCGTAGCTGTGGCTTATGACACCCTTTGTCCCCCTGGCGGCGTGATAGCCGACAAGCATCGCGGCATCCGCGCCAAGCTCGGCGCCCTGAGCCATGCCAAGCGGGCGGATTGCGCCCGATATCAGCTCGATACGCTCGTCGAGCATATCGATAATCATATTGTTGCCGTTGTTGTGCCCGTCGTTGACGATGACACGCTCAGCCCCGGCCTCAAACGCGCCGCGCGCCGCCGCATTTATGTCGTTTGCCATCATGCGCCGCGCAAACTCAAACTCCGGCTGGCCGGGCATCACCTGCCAAAGATTGTATATTCCGGATATGCCCTCCGCATCGACGGATATATATATAATCATTCTTATCCCCCCTTAGCTTATAAGAAAATTATATCGCATAAAACGGAGAATACAATTGCAATATTTGCACATGCTGCGTAAACGACAATCTGCTTCTAAGCAGACAGCGGCCGGGCGTGCTTATAATACAGGCATTCTATTATAAATCTTTTATTGCGTTTTCGCCCGCCTGCGTATCATTTTTTGCAATGACTAAATAAATACTTGTAATGTTCAATTGAAATATATACGGCGGTATGCTATAATTTCATCACTTGGAGGGGTGCAATATGAACAGTATGGAACGCAGATTGCTTTTTCAGTGCGGAGGCGAACACCACATCTACCTCGGCGAGAATTATTCGGGGTATGTCAAGCCCCACAGTCATCAGTTTACGCAGTGCCTTTTGCTTATCGAGGGAAATATCATCCAGCGGCAGGGCGGCAAAGAGTATAATCAGCAGCCCGGCGACCTGTTTTTTACCCCCTCCGGCGTCGAACACAGCCTGCTTATCCTGACACCTGACACAAGATATTACTGCCTGTCGGTGTCGGAGGAGCTCACGTACCTTACGGTGGCAAGGTTCCCGGGCATGACAGCCGACTGGGCGGGCATGGACTGCATGGTGCGCCCCGACGAACACACGGCTTATATGCTGTCATCCCTTTTTGACCTGCTGCTGAGAGAGAGCAAAATCACTATCCCCGAACGGCTTAGCGCCGGGCATTTCCTCACCGCGTCGGCGTTTATGCTTGCGCTTAGGGCGTGTTATAAAGAAAACGAGCTGCGCGAGCCGGAGAACGAGCACTCCTCCGGCGGCGACATCCGCGCCATTGTTCAGTTTATAGATTCAAACTACACTCAGCCGATGACCATACAGGATCTGGCGACGCGGATAAATATGTCGCCGACATATTTTTGCCGTGTGTTCAAGCAGACAACGGGTGAGACGGCCATGCACTATATCACGCGCAAGCGCATCCACGCCGCGATTATGTACGTACACAACAAGCCTAATATGACGTATACCGAGATATTCGAAAAGGTCGGTTACAGCGATTTTTCGACATTTTTCAGAAACTTTAAGAAGATTATGGGCGTGTCGCCCAACGAGTACCGCAATCAGAGCGTCGAGCGCAGAGTGGTGTTCTGATAACCTGTAAGGGGGAACCGCATTATCAAGTATTTACTGCTGTTTTTAGAGGGTTTTATCACATTTATCTCGCCGTGTCTGCTGCCGATGCTGCCTGTATATGTCTCGTACTTCGCCGCCGGCAGGCAAAGCGGCAGGAGGACCGTTACAAACGCTCTAGGCTTTGTGTGCGGTTTTACGGCCGTGTTCGTTCTTCTCGGCGCGTTTGCCGGCGCGGTAGGCACGCTGCTGCGCCGGTGGCAGACGCCGCTTAACATCATCACCGGCTGCATCGTCATTGTTTTCGGCCTCAGCTATCTCGGCGTCATCCGCATCGGGTTTTTGCAGGGCAAAGGCGGCAAAGCCGACACACGCAGCCTCGGCTTTTTCTCGTCGATGCTGCTGGGCACAGTATTCTCCGTCGGCTGGACGCCATGCGTCGGCGCGTTTTTAGGCTCGGCACTGATGATGGCGTCGTCTCAGGGCGGCACGGCGCAGGGCGTGCTGATGCTGCTCGTCTACTCGCTGGGCCTCGGCGTGCCCTTTATCGTCAGCGCCATACTCATCGACAGGCTGAAGGGTGCGTTCAATTTTATCAAGCGCAATTATAAAGCCGTCAATATTGTATCCGGCAGTCTTCTAATAGCCGTGGGCATTCTTATGGCAACTGGGCTTATGGGGCGTTTTCTGTCGCTGCTCACGCTTTGAAAGGGGACATCAATGTCAGGGAAAATAAAGCTTATTGTTTTTGTGGCGATATTCGCCGCCGTTGTCGCCGGGGCGGTGTATCTGTATGACTACCTTGGCAGGCAGGCCGAGGAGCCCCCAGCCTCGGCGCAGACGACTGCCGCAAGCGGTGTAGACACAACAACGCGGCCGGAAAACGCGGTCCTCGCCACTGATTTTTCGGTTGAGGACAGCAGCGGCAACGACGTAAAGCTCAGCGATATGCTGGGCAAGCCGGTCGTGCTTAACTTTTGGGCAAGCTGGTGCCCGCCATGCAAAAAGGAGCTGCCGGACTTTGAAAAACTGTACACCGAAACGGGCGGCGATGTTGTATTCATGATGATAAATCTTACCGACGGCTCGCGCGAAACAAAACAGATTGCCGCCGATTTCATCTCAGAGCTGGAATATACATTCCCTGTCTACTATGATGTCGATATCGACGCCGCGCGGAAGTACGTCGGGCAGTATATCCCTATGACCTATTTCATCGACAAAGAGGGTTATGCGGTGGCGGCGAAACAAGGGCAGATTGATGAGGCAACGCTGCGCAAAGGTATAGATATGATTAAATAGCGAGCGGGATACGAAGTGCTCTTTCGACAAATATTACCATTTTACGGCAGGTGTTTTTGTCATATTTTGTCTTAAACCGATATATTTCGCGATATCTTACAGGCAGCACACACAGGCTTTTAGCCGGAAAGGCGGGAACTATGCCGTATTGCAGAGATTGTATGCTGATTTGTGACGACACACGCTGCCCGAACTGCGGGTCAAAAAAGCTGACACATCCGGGAGAAAATGACCCGGTATACCTGATTACAAAGGATTTCTTTATGTCCGGCATCGTCGAGGATATTCTAAGGCAGAATGATATTCCGTTCCTCAAGCAGGGCACGCTCGGCGAGGCAATTACGTCAAGGGTGGGTTACGGCACCGAATCATATAATTTTTTTATCCCGTTCGGCGCGATGATAAAAGCGAAAGAGCTGCTTGCCGATATATTCTGCGCGGAGACGGACGGCGCGCATTAATCCGCTATAAATAAAAAGGCCGGGATATCCCGGCCTTTTTATTTGTATGCTCAGCGCTTTACCCAATCAGTCTGTCAGTTTATCAATTATCAGCGAGGCATTGATTGTGTTCGGCAGCTCGCCGGCGTCAAGGTGAGCGGCTTCACTTGTGCCTACATTGACAAGCCTTAACGAAACCGGTGTAACTACCACGTTGATAAGCGCCTGGCCGAAGATAACGCCCGCGGACGTGCGTGTCATATAGCGCGTCAACACCGCCTCGACGCCTCCGACATAAAGCGCCAACGTAATATCGCTGTTCTCCGGCAGCCCGTAATAGGTGATTTTGTATACACCGGGAGTGTTGATGACTATTTGGCTGGGCGGGTTGAACCCGATATCCACAGGCAGAACCAGAGGTACTGGCGGCTGGTTAAACTGGACAGCCGCGCCCGGTGCGATTATCTGATGCCCAATATTGCTAAAATATGCGAAGCTGCCTACACCAGGAGGGCCTTGCAAACCGGTAGAACCGGTTGCTCCCGTCGGGCCGGTTGGGCCGGTGATGCTGACACCGCTCTCTCCTGTTGCTCCCGTCGGGCCTGTCGGGCCGGTTGGGCCCGTCGCGCCTGTAGGGCCGGTGACGCCGGGCAGCCCGTCGGCTCCCGTAGCGCCTGTGGCTCCCGTCGGGCCGGTGACGCCGGGCAGGCCGTCGGCTCCTGTCGCGCCTGTAGCGCCCGTAGGGCCGGTGATGCCGGGCAGCCCGTCAGCTCCCGTAGCACCTGTGGCGCCGGTCGCGCCTGTAGGACCGGGCAGGCCGTCGGCTCCCGTAGCGCCTGTGGCTCCCGTCGGGCCGGTGACGCCGGGCAGGCCGTCAGCTCCCGTAGCACCTGTGGCTCCTGTCGGGCCGGTGACGCCGGGCAGGCCGTCAGCGCCTGTAGCGCCCGTAGCGCCTGTAGGGCCGGTAACTCCGGTGATGCCCTGTACGCCCTGCGGCCCTTGCGGGCCAACAGCACCTTGTGGCCCGTCGGCTCCCGTTGCACCTGTTGCGCCCGTCGCGCCTGTTGCACCGGGCAGGCCGGTTGCGCCGGTCGCGCCTGTTGCGCCTGTCGGGCCGGTCGCGCCTGTTGCGCCCGTTGCGCCTGTCGGCCCCGTCGGGCCGAAGCCGCCCGTCGCGCCGGTTGCTCCTGTTGCTCCGAAACCGCCTGTGGCTCCGGTTGAACCCGCGGGGCCGATAGGCCCTGTCGGCCCGGTCGCCCCGGTGTTCCCGTTAGCGCCGGTTGGCCCGGTCGCACCGGTGATTCCGCTGGCGCCGGTGGCTCCTGTCAGGCCGGTCGCGCCGGTTGCGCCCGTCGGGCCGGTCGGCCCCGTCGGGCATTTGCAGCAGCTATTGCAGTGGCATTGAAAACAGTCAATCAGTCCGTCAATTTCTATTTCATTCATAGAAACGTATTAACCCCTTTCAGGTAAAGGATAAATTATTCTCGCTCTGCGCAGAGGGAAGTTCACCCTCCCTCTGTTACAGATATATGCGGCGGCGCGATAAATGTCACAACCTGACGCAAAAAAGCGATTTCGCCGCACGCTTGACAGTCCGCTTGATATATGGTACGCTCTCGCAAAGGATGGTGCGGCAAGTGAAAATAAATATGATTGTAGCCGACTTGGACGATACGCTTCTGAGGCGCGACAAGACTGTTTCGGACTTTACTGCGGGTGTTTTGCGCCGCTGCCAAAAGCGCGGAATTGTTGTCGCGTTCGCGACGGCACGGTCATATAACTCCAGCCGGCGAATCATCGATATCATCCGGCCGGACGGCTATACCGTAAACGGCGGCGCAGAGACATTCGCCGGCGGGGGTCTTATACACCGCTCGCTTCTCGATACCGCAACGGTCAACACACTTATCCGGCGGCTGCGCACCGCGCCCGGCATCGGGTATATCACGCTCGATAACGACGATGGCTATTTCGTCAGCCACGAGGTTGACCCCGGAGACTCGCGCTGGACAGAGTATCTGCCGGCCTATCAGATCGATTTTTCGCAGCAATTTAACTGCCCCGCCAACAAAATAACCGTTCAGCTTGACGATACCGCCGTCGCGCACGATATTATTTCCGGCCTGCCGGACGTCGGCGTGATTGTCTTTTCGGGTGATAACTGGCACCGCTTTGCCAACAAAGAGGCGACAAAGTGGCTGGGCGTGCAGGCGCTTGCGGCGCATTTCGGCATCGACACCGCAAATGTCGCGGCATTTGGCGATGATTTTAACGACATAGAAATGCTGCGGCGCTGCGGCTGCGGCGTTGCGATGGGCAATGCCGTCGACGAGGCGAAGGACGCCGCGCGGTACACATGCGCAGATTGCGACGACGATGGCATGGCCCGCTGGATAGAGTGTAATGTGTTGAACACAGAAAACAACAATTAAAAAGCCGGTAGCAGAATCGCAAAACCGGCATTTGCCGCGCGCACATTCCGCTTGATTATCGGCCGGAAACGGCGTATGATATTCAAAACGCCAGACCCGACAGGAGCTGTAAAACTTGGAAAAAAACAGACGAAAAGAGCTGTCGCGCATACTTCTGTTCACGCTGCTGTCCGTAAGCGCAGGGCTGATAGAAATAGCATGCTTTGCGCTGCTTAACGAGCTGACCTCATGGCCGTACTGGCCGTGTTACCTCATCGCGCTGGCTCTTTCGGTGCTGTGGAACTTCACGCTTAACCGGCGCTACACATTTAAGTCCGCCGTCAATATTCCCGCCGCGATGATGAAGGTATTCGCCTTTTATCTGGTATTCACGCCACTGTCGACCTGGTTTGGCAATTATCTGGCCGAGGTGCGGCTGTGGAACGAATACCTCGTCACCGGCATGATAATGGTGATAAACTTTGCGCTGGAGTTTTTATATCAACGCTTTTTTGTGTTCGGCAAAAGCATCGACACAAACAAGCTTGCCCGGCGAGAAAATACCGCCGACGGCCCGGGCGGCGCAAAGCCGTGATTTTAGCCGCATACATCAAAAAAACGCCGCTTACCGGCGTTTTTTGTTTTATACAGATTTTCCCGGCGCGGCCTTGTTCCGGTGCGCATCGTCTTGCTTTAGGTACCCGGCGCGGTTGACCGCGCCGGGTACTTGTCTGTCATATCACGGCGTCGCCGCGGCTCATGTCGGCTTCAAAGCCAGCGCGCAGCAGGCTTTCGCGCAGCGCGTTCAGCCCCTCGGCGGCCTCTGCCCCCGTGTTAAGCTTGCCGTTATAAAGCGCGTACGCGTCTCGTACCTCAAGCGGAGACAGGTTAGGCATCGCCACATTCGCGCCCACGGCAAAGCCCCGCTCACGCCCGTCATGCGCCAGCGTGGCAAGCGCGGTCGTCGCCGGCAGGTTCGCGCGCGGCAGCAGCAGGCGCGTCAGCGCAATCATGCGCAGCGTCAGCTCGACACTCCCCTGCGGGTATGCCGCAAACGGCGTGTCGGCGTGGGGTATAAACGGCCCGATTCCGACCATGTGCGGCTGAAGCTCCCGCAGGAACAATATATCCTGCGCAAGATGGCTCGCCGTCTGAAACGGCGGCCCGACAAGGAAGCCCGCGCCGGTCTGGTATCCCAGCTCCTTCAGCGTGTACAGGCATTTTTTGCGTGTCTCAAGCGACATGCCGGCCGGGTGCAGCCGCGAGTAAAGCGCGCCCGCCGCCGCCTCATGCCTAAGCAAATATCTGTCGGCCCCGGCGCGGCGCAGTGCCAGATAGCTTTCGCGGCTGCGCTCGCCCAGCGACAGTGTAACCGCCGCGTTGGGCCAGTTTGACTTGATTGCCTCGAGTATACCGCACAGCGCGGCGTCGGTGTACGCGGCGTCCTCCCCGCCCTGAAGCACAAATGTGCGGAACCCAAGCGCGTAGCCGGTCCGGCAGCACTGAAGAATCTGCCCGTCATTCAGCCGATAGCGCACAGCGCGGCCGTTCGAGTGGCGCAGCCCGCAGTACAGGCAGTCGTTAACGCAGCGGCTGCTTATCTCGATAAGGCCACGCAGATACACCCTGTTGCCAAAGCTCCGCCTGCGCACCTCGGCCGCGGCGGAGAAAATTGCGTCCCACTCGTCCGCCGTGCCGCTTTCGATAAGCTCGGCCAGCTCATCCGCCGACACACTGTTTATTTCAATCATATGTCACCTTAAACGCGCCTACGCAGCGGTCGAGTATCCCGGCCCCCCACGCCAGAAGAATGCCGTAGTTCGTCAGCGGCACGCCGCTTTCCTCCAGCAGCTCGCCGCGGTTATCGAGTTCTGCCTGAGAGAGCATACAGCTTCCGCATTGCACCGCCATCGCATAGCCTGTCAGTTCTTTCGGGAAGTCATACCCGCTTCGCGTATCGAACGCAAGCCGCTTGCCGGTTCGCTTGCGAAGCATAGCCGGTATCTTCACCCTTCCGATATCCTCGTGCGTGTGGTTGTGCGTGCAGCCCTCAAGCATCAGGACGGTGTCCCCGTCCTTCAGCCGGTTTGCCGCGTCCGCGCCCGAAAGCAAGCGCTCAAAATCACCCTTTTGCCGCGCCAGCAGCATGGAAAATGACGTAAGCGGCACATCCGGCGGAAGCTGCGCCGCCACCTGCGCAAACGCCTGTGAATCTGTGACTGCAAGGTCAATCCCCGGCAGCCTGGCAAGCGCGTCATCAAGGCCGTCCGGCCGGATGACCGCGCAGAATATCCCGTGGTCGAGGCAGTCGCGTATCGCCTGCATCTGCGGAAGTATCAGCCGTCCTTTCGGCGCTTCGGAATCCACCGGCGCGACAAGCAGCACGGTACCGCCGGGCGCGACGAGGTCATACAGCATCGGGCGCGCGCACTGACCGAGCCCGGCCAGCAGCGCGGCAAGCGCGCCGCGCACAGCGTCGGCATCCGAGGCGTCCAGCGCCGCGGGGTACAGCGCTTTCAGCTCGGCAAGCGAAGCGCTATCTGCGATATCGCATTTCGTCAGCGCAAGCACATGCGGCAGCGCCCGCCTGCAAAACGCGGCATAACCGTCGCGCTCCGGGCAGGCCGCGTCCATGACGTATATCGCGGCGTCGCAGCGCCGCAGCACATCCCCCGTTTTCTCCAACCTCTGCCCGCCAAGCGCGCTGCCGTCGGATAACCCCGCAGTGTCAATCAGCGTAATCGGTCCGAACGGCAGCAGCTCCATGTGCTTTTGCACAGGGTCGGTCGTTGTGCCGCTTATCGGGGAGACTATGGCGTTCTGCTGCCCTGTAAGCGCGTTGAACAGCGTCGACTTGCCGACGTTTACCTCTCCGGTTATCGCGACAAACCGGCGCTGAGGTACGGTTGATTTACTGCTCATGCTGCCTCCTTACAGATATAAATCCCTTGTCCCCACCTTGATTTGCTCGACGCCGTCTATCGTCTTGCGTCTGACGGTGTCGTTGAGTATATCGGGGATATTTTTGCGGATGATCTCGGCTGTTTTTGCGCGGAAGGCATCGTCGCCGTAATCCTGCGCGTACTCCTGAAGTGTCATGAGCGCGTTGGGCAGGCACACATTTTTAATCTGCCCCGACTTTGCAAGGCTCATAAACCGGTCGCCCGTCCGCCCGCCGCGATAACACGCCGTGCAGAAGCTTGGGATATAGCCGCCGTCCATCAGCTCGGTGATAATCTCGATGGCGGTGCGCTCGTCATGCACCTCGAACTGGGGATTTTTATCCTCCTCGCGCTTGTTGTAGCCGCCGACCTCGGTGCTTGACCCGGCGCTTAGCTGCGATATTCCGGCCTTAAGCAGCTTGTTGCGCATCTCGACGCTCTCGCGCGTCGACAGTATCATACCGGTGAACGGCACCGCAAGGCGGATTATGGCGACGATTTTCTCGAATACGGCGTCATCCACAAGGTTCGGGAACGCCTTGAAGCTTACCCCGGGCGCCGGACACAGCCGCGGCACCGATATGGTGTGGAAGCCGACGCCAAACTCTTTTTCAAGATGCTCGTTGTGCAGCATCAGGCCCATCACCTCGAAGTACGGGTCATACAGCCCGAACAGCACGCCGCCGCCGACATCGTCTATGCCTCCCCTCATAGCGCGGTCGAAGGCCGTAAGGTGGTATTCGTAGTTGCTCTTCGGCCCGGAGATGTGCATTTTCTCGTATGTCGGTTTGTGATATGTCTCCTGAAACAGTATATATGTGCCTATGCCGACTTCTTTAAGCTTTGAATAATTCTCAACCGTCGTCGCCGCGATGTTGACATTTATCCTGCGGATTTCGCCGTTTTCAAACTTCATGTCATAGATTGTGCGCATACAGTCAAGGATATAGTCAATCGGGCACTGCTCGTCGTCCTCACCCGCCTCAAGCGCGATGCGCTTGTGGCCCATGCGCTCGAGTATCGAGACCTCGCTGCGCACCTCATCCATTGTCAGTTTGCGGCGGTTAAAGTCGTGCCCGCAGTTGAAGCTGCAGTACGCGCATTTGTTGACGCAGTAATCGCTTACATACAGCGGCGCGAACATGACGATGCGGTTGCCGTAGATGTGCTGCTTTATCTTGCCGGCAATTTCATACACCCTGTCCATGTGCGACGGATTGTCGCTGACAAGAAGCGCCGCGACCTCACGATGCGTCAGGCCTTTCATCGCCTCCGCCTTGTCAAGTGATGCCATTATTTCGCTCTCGGGCGTATTTTTTGCCGCCTCAAGCAGATTTTCGATATACGTATGGTCAATAAACATCATTTTCCCTGCCCTTCGTTTAGATTTGCGCCTTCGATATCGCCGTCTTGACGGTGATATGAGGTATGTTGCCAAGCCTTCCGGTAAGCGCGTTTATATCGTCCACTTCTCCAAAAAGTGTGATAGATATGACAGAGATATCCATTTCGTCGATAGGTATGCCCATCCGCCCCTTTACAATGCCCTTGAACCCCGCGACGGTCTCGTTAAACTGTTTTTGCGTCTGCTGTGGCTTTTCAAGAATAGCGCTGACAACTGCTATCCGTTTCATTCGAATGACCCCTTTCAAAATAAAAATGCCCCTGCATCACTGCAAGGGCAAACACACTAAACCAAACCCGGTATCAGGGCAGGTAAAAAGACTGTTTGTTTCCACCCTCGCAGCACAGAATAACTCTTGCGCCGTAAGAACAAAATTAAAAGTGCGGTCACGACCCGTAAAGGATACCCTAAACCGGTATGACTTGTTATATTTATTATAATCCGCCGACGGCAAATAGTCAACCCTTCCCGATATACGATTTGCCCGCGAGAAAAATGTTGACAAACAACCGTATCATACGTATAATACGGTTAAAAGCGTACTATATGACTAATACGGTTGTGAGAAGGAGGTGCCGTTTGATATCGTTTGATATGTTCGTCATGGAAGATGGCATCCCTATTTACATGCAGATAATCAGGCACATAAAGCAGGGTATCGTCGCGGGAACAATTTCGCACGGCGACGAAATCCCGTCGCGCCGTATGCTGTCGGCGCTGCTGGGCATCAACCCGAACACGGTGCAAAAGGCTTATGGCATGCTTGAAGACGAACGGCTTATAGAATCGCGCTCGGGCGCAAAGAGCTATGTCGTGCTAAGCTGCGAAAAAATTGAGCATATCCGATCGCAGCTGCTTGAAAACGACGCCAACGCAATCGTCGGAGCCATGAAGAAAATGGGCGTATCAAAGCAAGAGGCAATGTCACTGATTGACCGGCTTTGGGAAGAGGAGCAACACGCATGAAAAAATATCTGTCCGTTCTTTTGCCGGCAATCCGCGGAACAATATTCAGGCTGCTTCTGCTGCTTGCCGTTATGACGGCAGCCGAGGCCGCGCTTTATTTCCTTGCCTTAATCCGCAGCGGCGGCGCCGGCTCAATAAGCCTTGAAGAGCTTATAAGCGCCAGCCATATCCCGCTGGCGTGCGGCATATTTTTCCTGCTGCTGTGCGCGCTTTTAGCCGCCAGCGGGCGCGACTCCGGCGTCAGGCATTGCTACACGCTGTGCCGGCTTCCGGTATCCGAGGAGACCACCGTGCTTCTGTGGGCCGCATACTACGCCGCCTGCTTTGTGATATTTTGGGCGGTTCAGCTCGCCGTAATTCTCGCCCTGTGCAGCCACTATGCCTCGGCGGCGCCCGCTGATTATGTCGGCAGGCAGACGGTATTCCTGGCGTTTTACCGCCACGATTTCCTGCACAGCCTGCTGCCGCTGGATGAGGCATCGCGCTATATCCGCAATATAGCGCTCGCGCTTGGGCTGGGCGCCGGCTGCAGCTTTTTCTCATACCTTCAGCGCCGTGGGGAGCGCAGCGTCATCCCGTTTCTGCCGGCCGCCCTGGTGCTATACTTCTTCCCCGCGGGGATGGGCACATTTGGCGCCGATTGCCTTTTAACCCTTTTTTCTGTGGTGATAATCACCTATGCGGCAGCAAAGGTTTGGGGAGGGCGCAAGGATGAAATATAATATCGAAACGGCGATTCGCCGCAACGCGCCGCTTGGAATGGATATCATGCGGGAGGTGCGGTGGTTCGTTACAAGCGCAATAGCGGGTGCCGTGTTCAGCATGGGCTTTTTCTTCAAACTTGGCAGCCGGATTGAAGAGCTCTACTACTTCTCCGGAAGCAAAAAGGTGCTGGACGCAAGCAGAGTGATGCCGGACTTTACCGAGGTACTCGGCAGCAGCCTTATTGTGTTTTTCATAATGGCATTGTGCTCGATTGGCGTTGCGGTCTACTGCTACGCATACCACTATCAGGGCAGCAAAAGCATATACCTGATGCGCCGCCTGCCCAGCCGGTGGGAGCTGCACCGCAGATGCCTGACGCTGCCGGCGGTTGCCGTCGCCTTCTGCCTTGCGGCGGCTCTGGCGCTGATGCTTATCTTTTTTTCGGTTTACATGGCGGCCACGCCGCCGGCCTGCTTATCGCCGGGGCAATGGCACAAGATATTCAGCTTGATTCTGGGGGGAGCATCATGATAGAGATTAATGGTGTCAACAAGTCATACTGGGGCAAACAGTCGCTTAGCGACGCCTGCCTGACGCTGCCTCAGGGGCAGATTGTCGGCCTGTTCGGTGAGAACGGCGCCGGAAAGACGACGCTTATGAAGTGTATACTCGGCTTTCTGACCTACGAGGGAAGCATCACACTGGACGGTGAGCCGATAACGAGAAAGAACATCGAAAGGCTGTCGTTCGCCACAAGCGAGCATTCCTTCTTCCCCGCGCTGACGGCCGCCGGGCACAGAGAGTTTATGGAGCTGCAGTTCAAGCGCTTCAGCAAAAAACGGTTTACGGGGCTGATGGACTTCTTCGAGCTGCCGATGCACAAGAAGCTGCGCGAGTTTTCCACCGGGCAGAAAAACCAGTTCGAGGTCATCATGTCTCTGTGCCAGGGGGCGGATTACATCCTTATGGATGAACCGTTTGCCGGCAACGATGTTTTCAACCGCGAGGATTTTTACAAGGTGCTGCTGGGGATTCTTGAGCCGCACGAGACGGTGCTGCTCTCTACGCATCTGCTTGAGGAGGTCGAAAGCTTTATCGGCCGCGCCGTGCTGATACGCCAGGGCAAAATCATCGGCGACGTGACGACGCTTGAGCTGGAGGAATCCGGCAAAAGCCTGATGAGCTATGTCAAGGAGACATATAACTACAAGCCCGACAGGGTCAGCAAAGCGCTTAGCGACCTGACCGGCGAGGAATAACGGAGGTTAGCGTGAAAAGTCACGCTAAGCTAAACAGTTAAAAGCGCAAGCGGCTCTCGCCTGCGCGAAACCGCCGCTTATGCGCAAAAAATCCATTCCTTTTCAAAGGATGATTTGTATTTTAAGCGCGGCGAAAGGAATGGATTTTATCATGCGAAAAAGCTATATAGTTATTGCGCTGCTGCTTATCGCCGGCATAATCTCGATATGCTTCGCGCACGAGCTTGTAAACAGCGAAAAAGACACTGTTGAGGTGGACGAAACAACGCTTTACGGCGACAAACAGGCGGCTTACGGCCTTGAGATACTGACAAGCACGTCGCTCGACCGCCATTTATTCTGGAACACTCGGCACGTCACCGGCGAGGCCCCGCTTACAGAGACGGAATATGAGTTCTCGCAGAGCCCGCGGAGCCCAGTGTATCAATTACACTACAACCCTGTCGAGTTTACCAGCATTTTTTCATATGCCGGCTCGTCGACATCGGGCAACATTGATTTGGACGACACCGGCTACGCCTCTGCATCCGCATTGTACAAGGCGGTCGCCGACAATACAGCGCCGGGCGAAGCGCGTACCGAAAAGCTGAATGTAAGCGATTTTTACGAGTTCTACCCCATTGAAGCCCATATGTATGAGTTTGAGGGCAATCTGGCTGTAAACGAGACGACCCAAAAAAGCTTTGCCGAGTATTTTCGCGTGCCAGTCTACAAAGGCCACGCGGTTGACGTCACCATAGAAAAACATGCCGCCGGCAACATAACGCGCCTGGATATAAGCTCGGTCAACGGCGGTGAAATCCGCCTGGAAACCCCCTGCGTGACGGTTGGCGACAGCCGCTATTTCCTGCCGATGTTCACCACGGCGTCCGGCACGCAGCTTGATACAAGCTACATCAAGGGCGGCTACGGCATCTACCGCCTGCCGCTTGACGCCGACGCCTACCCCGACAGGGTGCTTACGGCCGACATGCTGGAAGTGATATATCCCATCGACACAAGCGCCGCAAAACCAATCACTCTTAAAGCCAGCCCGGACGGCGACAAGCTTCTGCTTGTGACGGCCGATGACGGCAGGTATGCGCTGACCGTCATTGACACGGCGACATCGGCCGTGCTGCAAAAGCTGCCGCTGATGTCGGTCACCGGTGACGATTTCCGCGACATCGCCATATTCGGCAGCTTTATCATGCCGTATACCAATAACGGCAGGTTTGCCGTGCTTCCGCTCGGCCCGTCCGGCGAGTATACAGTCAGCTTTGTCATCGACAGCGACCATGATGATGAGCAGATTGCAACCTTATACGACGCGTTTTCGGCGGACTTTGACGGCGAAAAGCTTGCCGTCGCATCGTATGGCAGCATCTGGGAGACCGGCCGCTACGATACATGCACCGTAATGCTCTACGTCTTCGACAAAACCGGCCTGCTCTATCACGGAAGATACCGGACGGGGCTGGGCCGGGCGATAATGAACGGCTCATTAAATTGCTCGCCGTACGGCGGCGCTCCTATCAGTGTATCGTGGCGCAGGTAACGGCCATTCAGTCACATAAAATAACCGGCAGCCGGGCATTATGCCAGGCTGCCGGTGTCAGATAGGTTCGTTTTATTCCGCCGTTTTCCTTCGCAGTCCGAATATCACCGCGACGGCCGCCGCCGACAGCAGTGCCAGGCTTCCGCCGAATATAAACGGCGCGTTCGCGCCGAGCAGATCCCACAGCGAGCCGGCGATAAGCGAGGCGAACAGCAGCCCGACGCCCTGAAGCGTGCCGTACAGGCCAAGCACCGTCCCCTTGAACTCCGCCGGTGACTGTTCGCTGATAAACGCGCGCTCGGCGCCGGATATAAGCGCTGTATATATCCCGTATATGCCGAATAGCGCAATCATCGCCCCTCCGCCGCTGAGGAAAGCAAACCCGAGATAAACAAGCCCGTATGTGACATACCCCGGGATAAGCAGCCTGCTGCGCCCGACTTTGTCCGACAGTCTTCCGCACGGGTAGGCAAATATTGATGCCGACGCGGTATAGAGCAGATAGAGCAGTATGACATTGTCCGCCGAAATACCCATGCCGCTGGCGCGCATTAGCAAAAAGGCGTTTGAGGAATTGCCAAGTGTAAACAGGAACACGACGCACAGGTACGCCTTAAGCTGCGGCGGCAGCCTCAGGCCCCTAAGCGACAGCGCCGCGCCGCTTTTGACGCTTGCCTTGACATTTTTGACCAGCGGGATAACCGCTATGCCAAGCGCGGCGGGAATCAGCGAATAGACAAATGCCTGCCGGTACGACATGCCGACCCTTAGAATAATATACGCCAGCAGCACGCCAAGAGCCGATCCGAGCATATCCATCATCTTGTGGAACCCGAACGAGCGGCCAAGCTTTTTGTCCCCGCCCGACGCCGCGATGAGTGCGTCACGCGGCGCTGTGCGTATCCCCTTGCCGATACGGTCGCTGACCCTGGCTATCAGCACGCCAACCCAGCTTGCGGAGACAAGCAGCAGTATTTTGTACACAAGCGTCGAGCTGTAGCCTACCATAGCCAGGCCCTTGGCTTTGCCGGTTTTATCCCCCCACCAGCCGGAGAAAACCTTGATAAGCGCGGCGACACTCTCTGCTATGCCCTCTATAACGCCGACAATAGCGGGCGACGTACCGACCGAGGCGAGGAACAACGGTATCAGCGGATAGACCATCTCGGTACTCATATCGATAAACAGACTGACCAAGCCAAGAAGCACTATGTTGGAGATGAAAAAGCGGCCGACGTGCAGCCCGGCCTTTTGTTGCCCGTTTGTCTCGTTTATATCCACACCAAACCCACCTTTGCCGGCATGCGCCGCGTTTTTGCGATTATACCGGGGGATGAAAAGGCGACCCGCTTACCCGCACGGGGGAAAAGGATCGCCGCAGCACACCTTAAATATAGCGCTGCCGGATGCCGCTGTCAAGCGGCGATGTATGCCCGCGAGCTGCTTTGGCAGTTCGCGGACTTTTCATTTTCCGCCGGTAAGTTTATCCGCCGGACGCGCCGTCCCTGCATTTTTCGGCAATCAGTATATACGACAGAGGCAGCCCGCGCCCGTCATATACGTTGCTCAGCCCTATATCATAGTCGTATTCGTTCAGCTTTACGGTTTTTATCCCGTTTGCCGACAGGGCGTTTATTATGTCCGACATCGTATGCGAAAAGCTGGTGAACACCTTTGAATCATACTCAACCGACATATATCCCATGCCGTTATTTTCAATCCACGGCTCCTTTTTATAGTACGAATAAGTAATTTTCGTCGGCTTTTCGGGGTCAAAGCCGGGCTCGCCCGGCATTGCGAGCATACCCATAAACGGGTGGAAATCGTTGATCATCAACACCCCGCCCGGCTTAAGGCATTGCGACACTTTTGCGAACAGCGGCGTCAGCTCCTTAAACCACGCTATGGCGCCGATTGTGAAGAACGCAAAATCAAACGAATCCCCGTATCCGCCCGGCATACTCAAGATATCGCACCCCTCAAACACGCAGTTTGTGATTCCCGCTTTTGCAGCCGTATCGCGCGCCTGCGCTATGATATTTTCGGCGATGTCGAAGCCGACGCCGCGAGCCGCGCCCAACCGCATAAGAGACAGCAGCTCACGCCCGTTGTTGCAGCAGAACTGCGCGACAGCCTTGCCTTTGAAGTCAATTCCCTGCAGAGCGCCGCTCATATCCTCATTAAAAAACGGCAGATACTCGGCCAGCAGCCGCTCATGGTTTCGCTCTCCCCATCCGGGGTGCCTGTGGTCGAACGCCTCTTCCCACGCAGCCTTGTTTCCCTCTATATAGCTCACGGCATACACCTCCTGCTTCGCCTGTCGGCGAAACGCCTTATCACGCCGCAGACCCGGCAGGGAATTGTTCCCGGGCCGTCATCCGTTCGCGGGATGACTGTGATTTCACCTATACAAGCCATTGTACATCATACCGCCGGCGAATACAACAGGCATTCGTCGCCCGGCATTTGCGACAAAACACGCGCCCGATTTACGTTTCCAGTCAGCCTCAAAAATTATTAATGAAATAATTGTTTCATTTTCGACAATGTAATAATTATTTCATTAACTGTCATATGCTAACAGCTGTTGTTCTGCGGTACTTTTCCTGATTTCTTTGCGTTGCAAGCTTTTCCTGGATATATGTCCACCAAAATGATCAATTCTGTATTTGCGCATATTATACAAATTCTAAAGTAAAATTTTGGTTTGACAGAAACGAAATACCCCCTTATAATGAAATAAATAATTCTTTAAAAATACATATGAAACATTCATTTTATTTCGGAGGGCATATGCTTCTTCAACGGATTAACGACAAGTATTCCGGCATGTCGGCATCGCAGCAGAAGATTGCCCGCTTTCTTATGAATCGCTGCAGAGACGTGCCGTTCTCCTCGGTGGCCGAGCTTGCCGCCAAGATAGGCACCAGCCCCGCTACGGTAATCCGCTTTTGCGCCTCTCTCGGCTACAAGGGGTATACCGACATGCAGCGCGAGCTTCAGTCGACGCTTTCGGGCGGTTCTCCCGCGGGGGCGCATCCCGGGCAGCCGCCGCGCAGCAAAACTGAGGATGTTCGCCTTAATGCCATCGGCAGGGATATCATGTCGGCCGAGCATGTGCTTGTGATTGGGCATATGGAGTCGCTGGGCATCGCGGCCGAGCTGTATAATGCGCTTGGCGCGGTTCGCAGAAGGGTATATATGACCATGCTGATGCGGTCGGACTGGGGATATATGCTGCGGCTGATGGAGGAAAACACGCTTGTTCTCGCCGTATCGTTCTCACCCCACTACGCCTATACGTTTGACTGCACAAAAACCGCGAAAAGCAAGGGCTGCCGCGTCGTTGCGCTGACCGACAGCACAATCAGCCCTTATGCCGCCCTCGCCGATTATCATGTCACATTCGAGCTTGAGCGCAGGCCGGGGACAGTTTTAATCGACACGTCGCCCGCCGTCCGATACATCTATTCTCTGCTCAATCACATCTATTCGGCGCTTTCGGATGGGCCTGAGGGGCGCGCGCGCGACAAGCGACTATTTATTGAAGGATGACGGGAGGCGTTACATGCGACGGTATATTGTACGAAAGCTTTTATTTGCGGTTGTCACCATTATTCTGGTGCTGACTCTCAACTTCACGCTGATTCATCTGGCGCCCGGAGACCCTACCACCATTATGATGGGCAGCGACGAGAGCAGCCCCGAGCTGCGACAGGCTCTTATGGAAAAATACGGCCTTGACAAGCCGCTGTATGTGCAGTATTTCCGGTATCTCAAGCAGCTGGCGCTGGGTGATATGGGCACGTCGATTATCTACAGCAGGCCGGTGTGGGATATTATATCCGAAAAGCTTGCGCCGACATTTTTGCTGATTCTGACGGCATCGATACTGTCGCTGATAATAGGCTGTGCCGTCGGAATACAGTGCGCACAGCACGAGGGCTCTCTGCTGGACGGGGTGTTCTCGTTTATCTCGTATGTGTGCAACGCGATGCCGTCGTTTTGGGTCGGGCTTATGCTTATAATCCTGCTCGCCAACCAGCTGCATCTGCTGCCGGCATCGGGTATGATTGACCCGCGCATAAAACATACCGGGCTGGCGCACATCCTGGATGTAGCCAGGCACATGGTTTTGCCGGTTCTCGCGCTGATGCTAAGCAGCATCCCGGCGTATTTCCGGATATCCAAATCATCCGTCCTTCAGGTTAAAAACGAGGATTTCATTACGACATTCCGCGCTACCGGCATGAAAGAAGGTCTTATCTTCCGCCGATATGTCTTCAAAAACGCCATTTTGCCGCCGGTAACCATATTCGGCATCCGACTGGCATTTATGATAAGCGGCGTTACGCTCGTTGAGACCGTCTTTGCGTGGCCCGGCACAGGCAGGGTAATGATGACCGCCATAAACCAGCGCGATTATACCGTGCTGATGGGCATGTATCTCGTCATGTCCGTCACGGTCGCGCTGATGATGGTCGTCGTCGACATCGTATACGCCGTGCTCGACCCGCGCATACGGTATTAGGGGGGCGGACAGATGAAAATACTAAAAAAGGCAGCCAATACCATTTTCTCCGACCGTCAGCTTGCTATAGGCTGCATCGGCCTGCTGCTGCTGCTTTTCCTTGTGGCCGCGGCGCCGATTATAACACAGTACGCGCCGAAATACTACGGCCCGGACAACCTGCTTCCCCCCGGAAGCCCTGAAAACTTCCTCGGAACAAACCATCTCGGGCAGGATATGTGGTCGCTTATTGTGTACGGCACCCGCACATCGCTTAAGGTCGCGCTTGTCTCGGCCATGATTTCCGGCGTGCTGGGCGTCATCATCGGCGGTATCGCCGGGTATTTCGGCGGCATGGTCGACCGCGTTGTGTCCGAGGTCATCAATATGTTTATGATGATACCGACTCTGTTCCTCATTTTGCTCATTGTTTCGCTGTTTGGCAACAGCATTACGCATGTGATGATTGTCATCGGCCTTACATCGTGGCCCGGCAACGCCAAGCTGATGCGCGCGCAGGCGCTGTCCCTGCGGCAGCGGACATTTGTGATGAGCGCGAGGGTCATGGGTGAATCGAAGATAAAAATCCTGTTTCGTCATGTGATTCCAAACGGCATATTCACCGTCATTTCCAACACGACTATGGGCATGGCCGCCGCGATAATATCAGAGGCGAGCCTGTCGTTTCTCGGGCTTGGTGACCCGCTGTCCATCAGCTGGGGGCAGATGATAAACGACGGCAAGGCTTACATAACAACCGCGTGGTGGATATGCGCGTTCGCCGGCATCGCCATTGTTCTCACCGTTCTTGTATTCTACCTGCTGGGCGACGGGCTGAACCATGTGCTTAACCCCAAACACAGAAGGCGGGGTGACCGCTGATGGAGACTTTGCTGCAGGTAAATAACCTTAATGTGACATACCGCAACAAGCACAAAGATGTCTACGCCGTTCAAAACGCCGGCTTCACCATAAACAAGGGCGACTCGCTGGGCATTGTCGGCGAATCTGGCTCGGGCAAATCGACACTGGCTATGGCGCTGCTCAGGCTGCTGCCCGACAGTGTGGCGCATGTGGACGGAAGTGCCGTTTTCATGGGGCTCGACCTTATCACGGCCACGGAGGACCAGCTTGACGATCTGCGCTGGAAGCACATGTCGGTCGTGTTCCAAAAGGCGATGAACGCGCTGAGCCCGGTACACCGCATCCGCCGCCAAATCGAGGACATATACCGCGTACACTCGCCTAAGGCGACGCGCACCGAGATCTCTCAGCGCGCGGCCGAGATGCTGAAGCTTGTCAACCTGGGCGAGCGCGTCTACAGGCTGTACCCGCACGAGCTGTCGGGCGGCATGCTTCAGCGCGTCGCAATCGCCATCAGCCTGCTGCACAAGCCGTCGCTCCTTATCATGGACGAGGCCACGACGGCGCTTGATGTCGTAACGCAGGGGCAGATACTCAACGAAATCAAGCGCATGGAAGAGGTTTTGCACACAACGCGCATTATGATTACGCACGACATGTCGGTCGTCGCGACGACCTGCAACAAGATTGTCGTCATGTACGCCGGATATATCGTCGAATCCGGCTCGGTGCGCGATGTGATGAAATCCCCCGTTCACCCGTATACAAAAGGGCTGCTGGCCTCGTTTCCGTCGCTGAAGGGCAGGCAGGGCAAGCTGCAAAGCATAGGCGGCTTTTTGCCCGACCTTTCTATTAAACACACCGGCTGTATATTCTCCCCCCGCTGCCCGCAGGCGGACGACATATGCAAAACCCACGCCCCGCCGACAAGGACGTTTGCGTCCGACCGGACAATCGCGTGCCACAAGGCTGGAGGTGATGCGCTGTGACCCATATCCAAATCAAGGATGTAGCCATGGACTACCCCGTCAAGGGCGAGGGGCTGTTCCTGCCGAAGTCGAAGCGCAAAATTGTCCGCGCTGTCGGCGGCGTGACGCTTGATATCGCAAAGGGTGAAATTCTCGGCCTTATCGGGGAATCCGGCTGCGGCAAGTCGACGCTGGGGCGCATACTTGTGCGCCTTGAGGACCCGACGCGCGGCGATGTGTTCATCGGCGGGCACTCGACACGGGATATGATACGCCGGGATGTGCGCGCCTTCTACCGAACGGTGCAGATAATCTTTCAAAACCCGTTCGACACATTCTCGCCCCGCAAGAGGATTGAGAACATTCTGCTTACCCCGCTCAAAGAGCATAAAATCGGCAAGGACGACGCCGAGCGCCGCCAAATCGTCATCGCCGCGCTTGAGTCGGGCGGCCTGCGCCCGGCCGAGGACATGCTGCGGCGCTTCCCGCACGAGCTTTCCGGCGGACAGCTGCAGCGCATCTCCATCCTGCGCGCCATGATGCTTGGGCCGAGCTTTATCATCGCCGACGAGCCGGTGTCCATGCTTGATGTCAGTGTCAGGGCGGATATTATCAATATGCTTATGACGCTGAGCCGCGAGCGGGACGCGTCCATGGTGTTTATCAGCCACGACATCGCCTTGACGCGCTATGTAGCAGACCGTGTCGCCGTCATGTACCTTGGACGCATTGTCGAATACGGCACGTCCGACCAGGTTGTCGGCAATCCGCAGCATCCCTATACAAAGGCGCTCATCTCCAACTGCGCCTCTATAGACGTCGACGAGGTCATGAATGTCATCAACATCGAGGGTGAGCCGCCGACGCCCATCAACCCCGGCCCCGGATGTTATTTCCTCGACCGATGCTATACGGCGTGCGACAAGTGCCTCACGCACTATCCCGAGGCCGTCGACACAGGCGGCGGACATATGGTATCCTGTTTCCTTGCGCACGAACAAGCCAAAGGCCACACAAAATAAAAAAACCATTTATGGGAGGAAAAGAAATGAAGCGTTTCACAGCACTGCTTTTGGGCATGGTTATGCTGCTGGGGCTTTTTGCCGGCTGCAACAACACCGCCACAACAACCGCACCGCCCTCCGGCACGTCGACCACGGCGCCGACAACGACGGCCCCGACGACACCCCCGACGACCGAGCCCCCCGCGGAAAAGGTGTTTATCGTCCGCGCAACGAGCGACCCCGTTACATTTAACCCCAACGGCACATCGGACGATGCCGCGTTCGCCATGGTGGGCAACGTCTACAGCAAGCTCGTCACACTGGATGCCACACGCCAGATAATCCCGGAGCTGGCCACGGACTGGGAGACGTCCGCTGACGGCCTGAGCATCACATTCCATCTGGTTAAAAACGCCACATTCCACGACGGCGAGCCCGTCACCGCCGAGGACGTCGCCTACACGTTCAATTACATCATAACGGTTGACACCTGCCTGATGTATAACCGCTTCTCGGCCCAGATTGAAAGCGTCGAGGCGACGGACGAATATACCGTCGTGTTCCACCTCAAGCAGCCGTACGCCGCGCTTATCGGCTATCTCGGCTACTACGCCACATTCATCATGCCCAAGCACATCTACGACAACGGGCAGACATGGGATGAGAACCCCGCCATAAACAAGCCCATCGGAAGCGGCCCGTTTAAGTTTGTCGAGCACAAGCCCGGCGAATACATCGAGCTCGCGAAAAACGAAAACTACTTCAAGACCGAGGTCAAGCTTGACCGTCTCGTTTTCCGCCAGATTCCCGACGCTGCAACCGCCTTCCAGTCGCTGCTCAACGGCGAGATTGACTACATGGGCGCCATCCCCGACGCCAACGTCGCCCAGCTGATGAACGACCCCAACTTCACGCTGAATATGAACGTTCTCCCCTCGCCCACTTACATTCTTTTCAACTTCGCAAAGACCGATATCCTGACACTGCCCGTTCGTCAGGCAATCGCCTGCGCCATCGACAGGGATGAGATATCCAAAAAAGTGTTCAACAACATCCGCGAGCCGGAGTATAATTTCTATCCGTCCATCATCGAATGGGCATCAAACAGCGATGCGCCCGCGCCGAAGTACAACATTGAAGAAGCCGTGCGCATCCTCGAAGAGGCCGGCTACAAAAAGGATGCCGACGGTTTCTACGTCCGCGGCATAACGCTCGACTGTTTCTCGACCGATTCTTCTCCCGACATCGCCAAGCTGATGAAGGCCACATGCGAGCTGGCCGGAATAGAGCTTGAAATCATCGTCAGCGAGTATCAGGCTTATTCAACAAAAGTCGGCACCGACAAAAACTTCATGATCGCCATGCAGGGCGGCTTCCAGGGCCCCGACCCGACGGCGCTGTCCGGCAGAATCGGCGTTGGCGGCGGCCAGAACCACGGCCTATACGCCAATGATGAAATCGAATCGCTTTTTGCCGAGGCGATGAAGACGACTGACGAGGTCACGCGCAAGCCGATGTTCTATCGCATTCAGGAGATTATGCAGGCCGAGCTGCCTCTTATCCCCATTGTCAAGTATTCCACATATGTCGCCCAGCGCTCCGACGCAATCAACACCCCGATACAGAGTGCCGGCTTTGCCGGATGGGTCGAGTACGCGTTTACAGATTTTAAGTAAGACCGTCTGACGCCACCGCCGAGCGGGGAGGCTGACGCCTCCCCGCTCACCACAGGAGGAACCCCATGAACGCTGAATCAATCTTACTGCGTCTTGTCGAGGCGCGCAGCGACACCGGCACCGGCATGGAATTGGCCGCGGCGCACGCGCTGTGCGATATAATCCGCGAAGACGGGTACTTTAAACTGCACCCCGACCGGTGGGGCGCGTGGGATATCGGGGACCATCTCGGCCGCCCCGTTGTGTGGGCCTTAAAAAAAGGCTCCGGCCGCCGCACGCTTGTGCTGTCCGGCCATTACGACGCCGTCGGCGTCGACAATTATGGCACGCTGGCCCATTTGGCTTGCCAGCCTCAAGCCCTTAAGCTGGCCATGCTGGCAGGCGATGACCTTGATGACGAGGTTCGCCGCGACCTTGAAAGCGAAGACTGGCTGTTCGGCCGCGCGACAAACGATATGAAAGCCGGCCTCGCCGTCAACCTGACAACACTGCTTGAATACATACCGCGCGAGGTGAATGTGCTGTTTACCGCCGTCCCGGATGAGGAGAACCTGTCGGCCGGCGCGCGCGCGGCCTGCAAGCTGTACACTGAACTTAAAAATCAATTTGGCCTTGCCTACACGCTCGGCGTCGTAAGCGAGCCAAGTTTCCGTAATGTGGATATCGACCCGCGGCACATTGTAATCAATGGAAGCGCGGGCAAAATCATGCCGATGGTGGTCGTTCACGGCCTTGGTGCCCACGCGGCGCGGTCGATGACCGGGATTAACGCCGCCGCCCTGGCCGCCGAAATACTTGGCAGGATAGAGCTGAACACCGACTTGGTGTCGGTCGACAAGGGCTGCAACACCCAGCCACCCGCCGCACAGATGCTGCGGGATATGAAAACGCGCTACGATGTCACGCTGCCGGATTATGCCGCCGTCGCCTTCAACCTTACATTTCTGGGCGGCGACGACCCGATAGCCCTGCTCGAGCGTGTGCGCCTGCTGTGCCTGCAGGGGCTGGGCGCCTCAGTGAAAAAATACGACGCCGTCTATGACTACCTTGAGGAAAAGGGCATGATGGACCCCGTCTCAAGGAAGCGCTTTATCCCCCGGGCGATGACAGTGGCGCAGCTTGAAGCCGAGGCCGGCGCGAGGCAGGACTTTTGCGGCTTCCGCACGGCGCTGCGCAGTCAGCTTTCCCAGGCGGTAGACCGGGGTGACGCCACGCTGCAAAGCGCCACCATGCAGTATCTGCAAAGCGTGATGGTCTTTGCCGGTGTCCCGCCCGCCACTGCCGTCGTCGGCATCGCGCCGCCGTACTACCCCGCCGTCAACAACGACTATTTACCGGGCGATATTTCGGTCATAATCGACAGGCTGATTGACGCGCTGGCAGGGGACGGCATACCGATGCGCAAGGCGGCCTACGGGCAGGGGATATCCGACCTGAGCTATATGTCTTGCGCCAACGCCGGCGCCGAACGCGGCGTAATGGATAACATCCCTCTGCGCGGAGCGATGTATGACACGGATTTTGAGGCTATCGCGCAGGTCAGCATCCCCACTGTAATGATTGGCCCCGGCTCAAAGCTTCTGCATCAAAAGTTCGAGAGAGTTTATCTGCCCGATGTGCGCGACAATCTGCCCCAAATATTTCGCCGACTGATCGGTGTGCTGGAGAGTGACATATGAACAAGCTTTTTCAGGATGTTGTCGATTCAATCCCCGACTATAAGGCATTTTTAACGGTGGATGAGATGGATGCGTCCACACTGGAGCTGGCCAAGCTCTTTCCGCAGCACGTCTCGGTTCGTGAGGTTGGCAAAACCCGGGGCGGGCACGGCCTGTTGTGCATGACAATATCGTGCGGCGACGAAAACGCGCCGAACGCGCTGATGCTGGGCTGCCCGCACCCCAACGAGCCGATAGGCGTCATGATGCTGGAGCATATGACGCGGGCGCTGGCCGAAAATGAGGCGCTGCGCAAACAGCTGGGATACAACTGGCACATCGTCAAGGCGTGGGACGCCGACGGCCTGCGCCTGAACGAGGGATGGCTGAAGGGCCCGTTTACCCTGACGAATTATTTCCGCAATTTTTTCCGCCCGGCAGGGTACGAGCAGGTGGATTGGACATTCCCTATCAGCTACAAAAAGCTGAATGTCAATAACCCCATCCCCGAGACAAAGGCGGCGATGGAGCTTATAGACGAGCTGAAGCCGAAGTTTATCTACACGCTGCACAACGCCGGCTTTGGCGGCACATATTGGTATATGACAAAGCCGCTGCCCCGGCTGTTTGACACGCTCAAGGGTATCGCGGTGTCCTTCAGCGTCCCCCCGCACCTTGGAGAGCCTGAAAGCGCGGCGTCCGAGGTGTACGCGCCTGCGTTTTATTCCAACCTCGGCATAAGAAGCGCGTACGATTATGCCGAGGCGCTCGGCCGCGATATGGATGAGTACGCCGCATCGCACCGCAGCGGAGACTGCAGCGCGTCATACGCGCTGCAGCGCTGGGATTCGTTCACGCTGCTAACCGAGCTGCCGTATTTTTATGACCCGCGCATCGCCGACCAGTCCGACTCGGGCATGACCCGCCTTGAGGCCAGTATTCAGCGCTGGGACGAAAATGATGCCTCCACCGCCGAAGTCCGCGCGATTATTGACCCTGTTTCGGATAAAATCAGCCCCGATTGCCCGTTTCTCAAGGCCGTGATAAACTTCACCACATCAAACGGAAATGTGGCGCTTACAAGGCAAAAAGCGGCGGGCGACCCCGAGTATCAACGCAATGCCACAGTGGCCGAGCATTTTGATAATTTGCTCGTCAGCCGGTTTTATAAGGCTTTGACCTACGGCATGGCTCTGCGCTCGCTCGAGGGCGCCGTGGCGACAAACCCCGGCGACGCGCCGCTGCTAAAGGCCAGGGACGATATGTCTGCCGCCTTTGACAGAAAGGCCGGGTGGCTTGAAGCGCAGATGAACTACAGCGTCGTTCCCATCCGAAATCTTGTGGCTATCCAGCTGGCCTCCGGCCTGCTTGTGGCCGAGGCGCTTAACAGCTGACCGCGCAGATATACAAAAGCGTAAGCCTTATGGCTTACGCTTTCAGCTTGTCGAAAAACCCACTCCGTTGAGGGTTTTCGAGCAATTTTAAATTTTGATAAAAATTCTCGGGAAATGAATTCCCGGTATTTTTGATTATAAGCGGGGGTTTTAGGAACTTTTTAATCACGTTACTTTTCATGCAAAAAACCTGAACACCTTTTTTCGATAGACGTCAAAGCGTAAGCCTTATGGCTTACGCTTTTGTAATTTGCCTCCGGGCTACCGCGTGCTCACCGTGCGCGCAGCTCCTCTTCAATCAGCACAGACGCGATTTCGAACGCCGCAATCCGGCGGATGCCCAGTGTGTGCTGCGGCGTGCCCGCGCTGAACTTCGGCAATATCTTCCCGACCCTGGCGCGCGCCGATATTATTGCGCTGCGGGCGTCTTTAAGTTCATCCGCGCCGTATATCCGCGGCGGGTCAGCCTCGCCAAGCGCCCTGTCTATCATCGCCAGTGCGATGCCGTATGCCTTTATCCCCTGTGCCGTCATCGTGTGCTGAAATGTGCCGGCCTTAAGCTTCGTTATCGCCTTTTCGCTCTTGCTCAGCGTCGAGCTTATCGCCCGCTTCGCCTCATTCAGCTCCTGTGCCGTATACACTGTGCACCCTCCTTTGCGGCGGCTGTTCGCGCAGCGCCCAACGGCGCGGCTTCACTTTATGCGGTCAGCCTTTGGTTTATATTCCACCATGTTTTACCTGACGGATTTACAACAGTATACCTGTTTTGACGGCTAACTTCAAGGCAGCGCCGGCGCAGACAGGCCGAAACGGCGGCAAAATTGCCCATGCCGGAACAAAACCGGTATCAGCGCCGTCTATAGCGCGAGGTGATTGTGGTGCGTAAAATTACCCGCGTCGCGCTGTGCTGCGCGCTGATTATTTTACTCTCGGCCTGCACAGGCGTTGATGTTATCGGCGAGCTAGGCGACAATTCGAGCTTCCCTTTCAGGCTCACACTTCCGGAAAGTGAGCTTAGCTATGGCGATGAATACCGCAAGGGCATGGGATTTGGGTGCTATTCGATTGAGACCGACGGCCTGTTTATCACTGTTTCCGGGTGGCCCGATGTCACTGACGTCTATCATGTGACCGAGTACCGCGTCACGGGCGGCCTCTACCCCGTGTTCGGTATTTCTGTGGGCAACGAGTTTGCTTCCGCCGACTCGGCGCTAAAAAGGCACGGCTACAAAATGCAAAAATTGGAAAAGGGGCGCCGCGCGGAATATATAAAGGGCACCAAGGTGATTATCACGCTGTTTTTGGATACCGAAGGCCTCATCACCGAATACTGGGTATCCGCCTGCGTGACGAATAAAGGCAACGTAGTTTTTTAAGGGCGTTGTCCTGTTCCGCCGCAGCGCCATGCACGCGCGGCCGGCGAAGCTTATTTTCTCCCCCGCGGCAGCTTATCCGGCAGGCTTCCCCCGCAAAAAAACAGGACGGCGGCCACCCTGTCGGTGAATCCGCCGCCCGACCCGCGGCGCCGGAGGGGGCGCAGCGGGTATGTGGTGTCAGAACTATATCGCGGTGATGCCGCGGTGAAAACCGGTCTACACGGACAGATTTGGAGGTGCCTCAAGCCTAGCCTATGCAGTGGCGGCTTTGATGACAAAAGCCATGTGAGAGGTGATGCGCGGCGCCGCGTTTTTAGCGCTGACGAGCAAAACGAAAGATAAACGTATGTTACATTGTTGCAAGGCCTTTTCCCAGCGCCTTGCATTTTTCCAGCGCGCCGCCGTCCGGCGTCTCGTTGCAGGTCAGGCCGTCGCCGCCGCACAGGTCGGCCTTTGCCGCCTTGACTCGCTGCTCCCAATCGCGCATCCACTGTCCGTCGCCCCAGCCGTAGGAGCCGAACAGCGCCACTTTTTTGCCTGCCAGCTTTGTCTCGATGTCGGTGAAGAACGGTTCCATCTCCCCCTCTTCAAGCACCTCGGCGCCCATGCTGGGGCAGCCGAAGGCGATATGGCTGTATTCGGCCGCAGCGTCGACCGATATTTTGCCGACCTCGGCTAGCGTCACGTCCGCGCCGGCCGCTTTGGCGCCGTCAGCGACGGCTTCGGCCATCATTTTTGTATTACCCGTGCCGGACCAATAAACTATCAGAACCTTTCCCATTACGATATGCCTCCATATTGTATATTTTGTATTTCTTCACCGCCTTGAACCCGTTCGCAGAAGTAGCAACGCGCGTAATCATAGGCGGAGAATAATCGCCTCGCTTCAACCGGGTCGCCGTAAACCTTCCAACAGCCGCAGATGCTGTAGTTCTTTCCCTCGTTTTCGATAAAGCCAAGCACATCGACGGCCGGATAGCCGAGAAACACGCCGATTTCATGCGGGAACGCGCCTTGCGCCCATATTCTGCCGGCGAGAACGCCGAGCATCCCGTCAAGCGGCATACCGGGCGCATAGCCGTACCGCGTCAATATCATTTGATTCTCATGCATGGCAAGCTGCTTTTGCAGCAAATCCCGCCGGTATACAAGCAGCAGTACGCGGTTTTTGAAGTGCGAGACGCGCCGGAAGAATATCTGCCTGCCGGCAAAGACGCGTGCGCTGCGCGTAAGGCCTCGCTTTATCTCGTCCCACTCCTCCCGCCTGACGGCAATCAGGCTGGAGGGCTTAATTCCCGCCAATGTCGGCGCGCAGTACTGCGCCAGCTTGTAGTCGAATCCGTTCAACTTGTGCCCCCACGCTCCACCTCGCGCCCTGCCGCCGGGTGTTTGTAATATATTTTTGCAGCCCATAGTTCACAATTAATTCCCCGGCGCTCACGCCCGGCAGCGTCGCGTCGTTTTCTCCGACTATAATGCGGGCGCTGATGACCGTTATCTAAAACATGCCGGCGATAAGCTTCGGCGCGATGCGGCTTATTGCATGCCCGCCTGTCGCGGCGTCATCTATCAGGGTTTGCGCCCGCTTCGACGGGTCTTTCAAGCAGAGCCGGCTCTTTGGCAGCTTGCAAATGTGTTCGGCCGCCGCGACGCGCTTCGTTTCGCTTTGGTTATAGGATGTCACGTATGTCTTTTTATAGTCATTCGTACGGCAAAAAATATACTTGGCGCCGCGATACCGGGCGGCAGATGCGCGATGTTATGAAATCCTTTTCATGCGCGGCGCTTCGCCTTTGCCCGCATTCATCCCATGCGCATGAAATAGTTAGTAGACACTAACTCAAATCTCTAAAAAATACGCTTTCTCCGGCGCCGGCAGTTAGTTTCATCTAACTATTATATAATACATATAAT
>JAVBMB010000032.1:0-20999 GCA_031552995.1 Oscillospiraceae bacterium | reverse complement strand
TATATTCGCCTGTGCAACTACTGCAGCGGCCTTTGTATGCCGGAGATAGCCGCAATGGGCGCCATGGAGCGACTTGACGTAATGCTGAATGACGCGCTTTACGGCATACTGTTCCGTGACATAAATATGCAGCGCACGATTGTTGACCAGTATTTTTCAAGGTTAATCAACTCGTATGCCGGCGTAATAATTAATACCGGCGAGGACAACTATTTAACAACGGCCGATGCCGTTGAAGAGGCGCATACCGTTTTGGCGTCACAGTTCCTGAACGAGCAGCTGGCGCTGATGGCCGGATTGCGCGAAGAGCAGCAGGGGCTTGGACACGCGTTTGAAATATCGCCCGATGTAGAGGATGGCTTCCTGCTGGAACTCGCTCAGGCGAGGATGGCGAGAGAAATATTCCCGAAGGCACCGCTGAAGTATATGCCTCCGACAAAGTTCATGACGGGTAATATATTCAGAGGGCATGTTCAGGACGCGCTTTTTAACATGGTGACGATATTGACCGGGCAGAAACTGCACCTGCTTGGCATGCTTACAGAGGCGATTCACACCCCATTTATGGCCGACAGAGCGCTTGCCATAGAAAACGCGCAGTATATTTTCCGCACGATGAACCACCTTGGCGACGAGATTGAGTTTAAGAGCGGCGGACGGATTCAAACGCGCGCAAACGAAGTGCTGACAAAGGCCGCATCGCTTTTGACAGAAATTGAAAAGCTTGGCCTGTTCGGCACGCTGGAGCGTGGAATATTCGCAGATATTAAGCGGCCTAAGGACGGCGGCAAGGGTCTTTCCGGTGTAGTGAGCAAGTCTGGAGAGTATTTTAATCCCTTTGTTGACCTGCTGAAAGGGGGCATTGCCAAATGAGCGGAAACTATAACCTTAGTAAAGCGGAGTTCGACAAAACGCTTGATTTGACAAAGCTTAAGCCGTACGGCGACACTATGAACGACGGCAAGGTTCAGCTGAGCTTTACACTGCCGGTAAAAGACGACGAAAAGGGCTGCGAGGCCGCCCTTCAGCTATGCCGCAAGATGGGGTTTGAGGAGTCGGGCGTCGCGTATCACGCGCCCCTTGACGCGGAGTTTACGTATTATGTTGTGTATGGCAGTACGACACATACAGTTGACTATACATCTATCAGTGTGCTTGCCGTCGAAGAAGAGACGATGAGCATGGAGGAGATAAATGCGTATATCCGTGAGAACTTCGGACGCAAAATCGTCGTTGTCGGCGCATCGACCGGAACGGATGCGCACACCGTCGGAATCGACGCGATAATTAACCGCAAGGGCTTTGCCGGGCACTACGGGCTTGAGCGATATGAGATGATTGAAGCGCTGAACATGGGCAGTCAGGTTCTTAACGAGGAGCTGATTAAAAAGGCGCTTGAGCTGAATGCCGACGTGCTGCTTGTATCGCAGACCGTTACACAGAAGGATGTTCACATCCAAAACTTGACCGAGCTGATTGAACTCCTTGAGGCTGAGGGGCTGCGTTCCCGCTTTGTAGTGGCCTGCGGCGGCGCGAGAATAACGCATGAGCTTGCAAAAGAACTTGGCTATGACGCGGGATTCGGCGCCGGCAAGTTTGCTGAGGATGTTGCCACATTTGCCGTGACGGAGATGGTAAAGCGCGGAATGAAATAGTATTTTCCAGCCCGGAAAACTTAAGCGAATAATAGCAAATCAGATAAATCCAACTTGAGGAGGAGAAGTGTGAAAAATAAAATCATTTCGGCCAAAGAGGCCGCCGCAATGGTGAAGACAGGCGATACCATTATGATTGGCGGCTTCCTTGGCAACGCGAACCCCGAGATGATAATCGATGAGATTATTGCCGCGGGTACAAAAGATTTGACACTTATTGCGAATGATACGTCGTTCCCGGAAATCGGAATAGGTAAGCTTATTGTCAACAAATGCGTCAAGACGCTTATTTGCTCGCATATCGGCACAAATCCCGAGTCCGGCAAGCAAATGTCAGCCGGGGAGCTTGATGTTGTTCTGACGCCGCAAGGCACGCTTATCGAAAAGATTCGCGCAGGCGGCTTCGGTCTTGGCGGCATTCTGACGCCGACGGGCATCGGCACCGATGTTGAGATCGGCAAGCAGAAAATTAATGTTGACGGCAAAGACTATCTGCTGGAGACACCGATTCGGGCGAAGATCGCTCTTATTCAGGGCGCTGTTGTTGACACGTTCGGCAACGTCTGGTATAAGGGTTCAAGCCGCAACTTCTGCGTCAACATGGCGATGGCTGCCGATATTGTTATAGTTGAGGCGGAGAAGATAGTTGAGCCGGGCGAAATAAGGCCGGAGGATGTACACACGCAGGCAATTCTGGTCAATTATATCGTGCAGGGAGGTGCCAGATAATGGTTGATGTGAAAGATATCATTGCCGCAAGAGCAGCGCAGTTTTTGAAGGACGGCGACGTCGTCAACCTTGGCATCGGACTGCCGGAAAAGCTTGTTGACTTTTTGCCCGCCGATATAGAGATTTTTACTCAGGCGGAAAACGGCATACTGGGTATGGGGCCGACGCCGACAGAAGACCGCCAGGATCCGTATATTGTCAACGCCGGCGGCAAGTTTGTCAGCCTTAAGCCGGGAGCTTCGACATTTGACTCCGCTACTTCCTTTGGAATTATTCGCGGAGGGCATGTCGACAAAACTGTTCTCGGCGCACTTCAGGTTGACGAGCAGGGATGCCTTGCCAGCCATATTATCCCGGGCAAGCTCGTTCCCGGGATGGGTGGCGCGATGGACCTTGTCGCCGGCGCAAAGACAGTTATTGTCGTGACAACGCACACCGCAAAAGGCGACTCTCCTAAGATACTGAAGAAATGCACACTTCCGCTGACAGCCTATAAGAGAGTCAAGTGGATTGTGACCGAGCTGGCCGTCATCGAGGTGACTGATGAAGGGCTTGTGCTGCATGAAATCAGCAGCGACACAACTGTTGAGCGCGTCAAGGAGCTTACAGAGGCAGAGCTGCTTATCAAGGGCGAGGTCGGCAGGTTTTAAAACCGAGATTAGTTATACAAGCCGGAAGCAGATACGCTTCCGGCTTGTTTACTTTAGAGTCGGTTGGCGTATGGAAGTGAGAAAAAAGAAACCCGGCCGCAATAGCGGCCGGGTGTTTGTAATGTAAGCGAATCGCTACTTCCTTGTTGCGATGAACTTCTCGATGCGGTTCATAGCCTCGGTCAGCTTCTCCATCGAGTATGCGTATGAGATGCGGACATGGTTTTTGCCGCTGTCGCCGAATGCATCGCCCGGAACAACCGCGACTTCCTGCGAGGCAAGCAGGTTTTCGACAAAGTCTCCGCCGTCCTTGGCGAACATCGACACGTCGGGGAAGATGTAGAACGCACCCTCAGGCTCGAAGCAGTCAAACCCCATGCCAAGCAGGCGCTTGTGCAGGAAACGGCGGCGCTCGTCATATTTTTCCCTCATGTACTTGACATCGTCAGCGCCATCCGTCAGCGCGCGGATACCGGCGTACTGAGCGGGGGTGGAGGCACACATCAGTGCATACTGGTGCAGGCGGGCTACGTACTGCATAAGCTCGGCAGGGCCGCAGCAATATCCGAGGCGCCAGCCGGTCATCGCGAATGCCTTACTAAAGCCGCTGACGACAATTGTGCGCTCCCACATCCCGGGCAGCGAGGCGAACGAACAGTGCTCGCGTCCATAGGTCAGCTCGGCGTATATTTCGTCGGCAATGACGACGATATTTGTGTCTTTCAGAACGTCTGCGATAGCTTGCAGTTCGTCTTTGGTCATTATGCCGCCTGTCGGGTTGTTGGGGTAGGAGAGCAGAAGCAGCTTTGTCTTGGGCGTGATGGCCTTTTTAAGCTCGTCAGGCATAAGCTTGAAGCTGTTTTCCTTTGTGGTTTTGATTCCGACAGGCTTTGCACCTGTGATTGCGGCGAGCGGATCGTAGCAGACAAACGCCGGCTCGGGGATGAGGAACTCATCACCCGGGGCAAGGAAAGCGCGGATGCAGAGGTCAATAGCCTCAGAGCCGCCGACGGTCACGACTATCTGCGATTCGGGGTCGTAGGAGAGCTGAAAGCGGCGCTCAAGGTACTTTGAAAGCTCTTTACGAAGGGCGATAAGGCCGTTGTTGGCTGTATACTGGGTCTTTCCCTGTTTGAGTGAGTCGATACCGGCCTGCATAATGTGGTCGGGCGTAATAAAATCCGGCTCTCCGACGCCAAGCGAAATGGCGTTGGGCATAGTCTCCATGATTCCGAAATATTTGCGTATACCTGACGGCTTGACTTTAGCGACGATAGGGTTGACAACTTTTGAATAATCAATCATTTGCGGTGCCTCCAACATCTAATTTTATATGGTTTCTTACATCCTTTTCCACTTGCAAGTATACCACCAAATAGTGCTTTGTGCAACACTGAAAACAGAAATTAAAAGAATATTTCTTCAGGTTTTTTGTTTTTTTAGCATTATTTTTCGCACCGATGAGGTATTGCGAAAAATGCAGCAGGTTCTAAGATTTTTGTCAATAAAAGGCCGCAAAAAGTGTGATGGAAGGGAGCTTTTTTCAAAAAAAACGGTATAGCTTGTATTTTTGGTTTCATTAATGTATAATTAACGTATCTATTCTAGTCAGTGTGACGACTACAGCTTGCAGCGGGGTAGGCAGATGTTCGATATTGGCGACAAAATCACACATCCTATGCACGGCGCGGGGATTATTGAGGAGATAATCTCGCAACGCGTTGGCGGAGAAGTGCGCGATTATTTCGTTATGCGGATGTCTTGCGGCGCTATGACGGTTATGGTTCCAAAGGATTCATGTGAATCTATCGGTGTTAGGAATATAATCAGCTCAGATGAGGCCGATACGCTTATTGCGTCGCTAAAAAGCATAACTGTTGACGAATGCCCCAACTGGAACAGGCGATATCGAGAGAATATGATGAAAATTAAAAGCGGAGACCTGCGGCAGGTGGCGTGCGTAGTAAAAAGCCTTTTAGCCAGAGAGAAAGAACGTGGTCTTTCGACCGGCGAACGCAAGCTGCTCAGCTCGGCAAAGCTTATTTTGGTTTCTGAAATAGCGCTGGCAAAAGACATTTCTGTGGAACAGGTTGAGAATATTATTGATAAAGAGCTAATATAATACTTGTATTGCACAAGAATCCTGCATGCCGTTGCAGTGTGATGTATTATTAAAGGTTTTTACCGAAGCCGTAGTTAGCTTTTTTTGGCGCGGCCCGGATTAGGGACGTGCTGTTTTATTTTGAAAATAACGCTTAAGGCGGGTCAAATCATGCCAAAGCTGAGAAGAAACACAAAATCGACACGGCCGTATACGGCGGCTGTGATTGCCGCGGGCGGAAGTTCGACGCGTATGGGAGAGAACAAGCTGCTGATTGAGTTGGACGGGATTCCTGTTCTTGTGCATACACTTATTGCGTTTGAAAACAGCAGATTTATTGATGAAATCATTCTTGTTGCCAAGGGCGGCATGATTGTTGAGTACACAAAGCTAATCAATGACTTTGGAATTTGCAAGGTATCGAAGGTGCTCAACGGCGGCGCAAGCAGGCTGGAAAGTGTAATAATCGGCGTTGAAGCGGCAGGGGAGCGGGCGCAGTTCATGGCGGTGCATGACGCCGCGCGCCCATGCATTGCGGTTGCGGACATCGATTCTGTCTGCAGTGCCGCGTATGAGAAAACATGCGCTGTTGCGGTGTGTAAAATTACTGACACGGTCAAGGAGGTTAGCGACGGTTATACGGCTCGTACGCTTGACAGGCGGTCGCTTTTTGCGGCGATGACGCCGCAGGTTTGCGAAAGAACGCTGTTATATTCGGCACTTCACAGTGCGATGAAGAGCGGCGCGGATGCAACGGATGAGTCGTCGGCGCTTGAGCTTATCGGAGCGAAGCCGTTCGCTGTGGAATGCAGCAAGACGAACATCAAGCTGACGACTGTGGATGATGTGATGATTGCCGCGGCCTATTTATCCGGGAATGGCGTAAGAAGCCACTATTAATGGGAGAGCATATGTATGAGAATCGGGCACGGGTATGACGCGCACAGGCTGGCGGGTGGCAGGAAGCTGATAATAGGCGGCGTGGAAATCCCTTTTGACGGCGTCGGGCTGCTTGGGCATAGCGATGCCGACGTGCTTGCGCACGCGATCTCGGACAGTTTGCTGGGCGCTGCTGCGATGGGCGATATAGGGAAGCTGTTTCCGGACAGTGATGCGCGGTATGAAAACGCCGACAGCATTGCTTTGCTGGCGGAGGTCGGCCGGCGGCTGGCCGAAAGGGGATATGCCGTAGTAAATATTGACGCGACGGTTGTTGCCCAAAGGCCGAAGCTGGCGCCATATATTGATGAAATGCGCGGAAAGATCGCAAAAGCCCTCAATATTGACATTAATTATGTATCTGTTAAGGCGACAAGCGAAGAGGGGATGGGCTTTACAGGTGCGATGGAGGGAATTGCGGCGCATTCGGTATGTCTAGTCATGTAAAGCATAATTGCTTTACATGACATTTTGCGTTTCCGGTTATCAGGCTGTAAATTATCTGCCTAGTTGGCGTTACAAAACTAAAGACAGCGCATAGAATAGACAAAGGGGTGTCATTCTGTGAGCTGTCTTATTGTATTTAAATCTATAACATACGCGCAGAGCGCTATACAGTTGATGAGAAGAAGCGGGGTTTCGGCCGGGTTGGTTAAGACTACAGTCGCGCTTGGCGATGGCTCATGCAGTTATGCGGTCAGGGTTTTAGAGCGCGACTTGGAACGGGCGCGCAACGCAATTTCGGGGATGAACCTGATGGTGACCGGCGTCTACAGGCAGACGCCGCAAGGAGGGATGGAGGTGATTGGATTTTGATATATTTTGACAGCGGGGCAACGACGCTTCAAAAGCCGCATACAGTGCAGCGAGCAATGCTGGAGGCGCTTACAAATGCAGCAAACCCGGGGAGATCGGGCCATAAGCCGGCGATGAAAGCGGCAGATATAGTTTTCAAATGCAGGGAAGCATTATGTGAGCTTTTTTCGGTGGCTGAGCCACAGCGAATTGTATTCACACTTAACGCGACGCACGCGCTTAACATTGCTATAAAAAGCGTTATGCGCGACGGGGGACACGCAGTTATATCCGGGTATGAGCATAACTCCGTCGTCAGGCCGCTTGAGGCAATGCGCTGCCGCGGGGTGAGCTATAGTGTCGCGCATTCGCCTCTGTTTGATTCTGCAGCGGTTTTGAAGTCTGTAAAGGACGCAATATGTGATGAGACCCGGTGCGTAATAATCAATCATGTGTCGAACGTATTCGGTTTTGTGCTGCCGATTATGGAGATTGACATGCTGTGCGAGCAACGGGGGATTCCGTTGATTGTTGACGCGTCGCAATCTGCCGGAGTGGTGGGGATTGATGTGTCACAGTTCCGCGCCACAGCGTTTATCTGCATGCCAGGGCACAAGGGATTATATGGACCGCAAGGGACCGGTGTATTGATTTGCTGTAAAGATGATTCGCTTTACAGTTTGCTTGAAGGCGGCACGGGGAGCAACTCATTAAGCCTGACTCAGCCTGAATTCTTACCGGACATATTTGAGAGCGGCACGTTGAACGTGCCGGGTATTGCCGGGCTTAACGAAGGCGTAAAGTTTGTAATTATGCGCACGACATCAGCAATTTGTGACCATGAACGGCATCTTGTAAGGAAATTGGCGAGCCTTATCGGAAATATAGAGGGAATGCGCGTTTACTATGATGACACACAAATGGGTGGCGCACTGTCGGTAAGGCACAACAGGCTGGATCCGGATTCAATGGCATCAAGGCTTGCCGAAAATGGAATATGCATGAGATCCGGCTTACATTGTGCGCCGCTGGCGCATCGAAGCGCGGGGACATTACCTGACGGAACTTTGAGACTAAGTTTGTCGGCGTTTAACACAGTTCACGAATGTGAGCGAACCGCACAAGTTATGGCGCGGATTGTAAAATCTGACTAGATACAAGCACGCGGAGGAATAAAGCATATATTTAGTTATGGAGCCTTGCCGGAGGCTATTGTTATAAAGCACACTTGGGCGGCTGCACGGAAGCTGAAGGTAAGCGAAAGGTAAGCGGAACAGTCGGTGTCTTAGTTAATTGTCTATGTAGTTTTGCAGGGCGAGCAAGCAATTCTCATCGATGTTGCGCGTGTGGAAGATCTTGTATCCGTTGTTGCCAAGGATGGCATCAACGAAATAGTCACGCTGCTTACGGTCGGCGCGGTCGTGGCTGCTGTCGTCAAGCTCGACAATGACAATGACATTTATTTCTCGGTCGCAGATTACGAAATCAAGATGTTTAGCCTGAATCTTCCATTGTGCGCCTTTATAGTTCTGCGTTTCGGGCTTTGGTTCCAGCAGGTCGAATAAACGTACTTTGGTTAACAGTTGATAATCCATTGAATCGGTGAAGCTTTTTAGCTTATGATAGGCAACTGTTTCGTTTTTGCTTAAAAGCGATTTTCGTTGGTAGGAATATGAGTAGTCGTAGTCTGTTTTGGCTTCGGCAGGGTATAAATCTTTTTTTCGGCTGCACTGATAAAGCAGTTTTCTTATCCATCTGTCGAAATTAAATAACATGATTCTTAGCATCAATAATAAGCTTAGCAGAATTACGAGCCACAATATACCTTTCATAACACTTCATGTCTACTACACTGGCCCAGCGGCAAGCCAATGCCTGAGTCGACGCGAACTATATTTATTAATAACTGTTGGTTTTCGCGGTACATAATATCACCATTCAAGCCATTCCATTCGGAAACAGATGTAAAATACACCGCTTTGGTAGCTTTACATGTAAAAAAATGGTATTTCTTTTGATATTAACTATTAATATTATCAGTTTTAGAATCGATATATCCAGACTTTATCACAATTCAGATTACAGGTCAATTATTAACGATATTCAGCTAAGGAATGGAACAAAACGGTCGTTTTGTTTACTTGTATGGAAGAATGCCCAGGGGGAATGCCCAGGGGGAATGCCCTGGGCGAAGAGCTGCAAGCGAAGGACATACAATTAAGCAAAATGAATATTTTGTATAATTGGAGTGGTTAATTTGTGACCACCCCAATTAACACTCTCGCCGCCGCGCTGTTTGTGTCGGCTTCGCTGCTTGGGCGCGGCGGCTGTCTAGCCTTTGTGATATCATATTAACGCAGGGTCGGCATATACCTACGGGCATATACTACCGGAAAAAGAGCTTTCGACATGTGCGAAGCTCTTTTCTTTTGCCAAATACGCTCGCGCTGCGGGCGTACTCGCACCGCGGCAGCTCGGTGTTTTTTGTGACCGAGGCATTCTTGATTTTTTTATGCTGTAGTATTTATGCATTAGTTCATCAGTTTGCGTTAGTTCGGTTCGTAAGGTGTTTAGAAAAGTTTTTATAATTCTCCTGCTTGTCTTATCAGAAATAATTCTTAGTTTGGTTTGCATAGACTGTGAACGCTTTGGCTGAATTTAAAACCGAGACGCAGCACGAAATAAAATGCAATTATTTTTCTTTTTATTCAATTCTTATTGCGTCGATTGGGTTAAGCTTTGCGGCGCGGCTTGCTGGCAGAATCCCAAAAACTGTGCCGCACAGTAGAATCCCCAAAACACCATACATTATCGTTTTTATTGGCAGTAAAAACGGCATATTGAACCGGTTCATAATTAAAAAGGTTATAAGCAGACTGATAATAATGCCGATTGAGCCGCCGATAAAGCATAGCAACTGTGATTCGGTCAAAAAGCCTTTTAATATGTCAATTCTGCGCGCTCCGAGAGCCATATATATGCCGATTTCACGGGTTCGCGACTCGACAGAGGCTATTAATGAGTTCATGACGCCGATGCCGCCGACGAAAATAGATATGCCGGCGACGCCGCTTGCCAGAAGCGTTATAAGGGACGCAATTGTCTTAAAACTACCTGCGTAATAGTCGAGATTTTCATATTTGAAGCCAAGTGAGTTGAGCTTTGCGAGCTTTTGTGTGACTGATGATGCTATAGTGTTGCTGTCATTTTCTGCAATGCAGCTTATGGCGAGCATTTCGGTTGTGTTTTCGCCGACGAGCGTGTTTACGGCTGTATACGGCGCGTAGACCAGATTTGGGATTCCGCCGGAAAATAAAGCGTTTAGGCCGCTTTTTTGGGATTTTATCACACCGATTATTGTAAAATCCTCGCCGTAATTCTCTACATATATTTGGATTGTTTTTCCGATTACATTTGTGCGCTGATATGTCGACATGGCAAGGTCATCGTCAATTATTGCAACGTTTGACGATGAGTCGACATCGCGCTGCGTGAGCAGGCGGCCATGAAGCAGTTCGATATTGAATATGTCGGGCAAACGTTCGTTAACGCCGAGTATCATGGAGTTATATGAGTCGGATTTGAGCCTGACACTTCCCTGCCGTATTGCCAGCGGCATAACGGCGCTTACACCTGCAGAGGCTGAGGCGGCTTCAATATCCCGGTCGCTGACGGTATAGCTGCGACTGGACGAATAGATTGTCATGCCGCCGACGCCCAGGCGGTTAACCTCGTCAATGACTGTACCGGATACGGCACTGCCCAGCGTTGCGACGGTGCAGACTGAGCATATACCGACGCACAGCGCAAGAGCACACAGAAATGTTTTTATGCCGCCGCGGGATATGTTTCTGGCGGCTTGCTGTATTACATCACTCACCTTCATTTAATTGCCGCCTTTACTGTGACCCTTTGTCCGTTTTTCAGCTGCTCGGGATGCATGATAAGGATATCGGATTCGCCGACGCCGCTTAGTATCTGTGTTTTATCCTCAAGCTCGGTGCCGGTTGAAATATATACCTTTTTTGCTGCAGCATTTTTAAGCAGCATTACATATTCGCCGGAATCGTCCTGCCCGATTGCCTGATAAGGCACTACAAGAGCGTCTTTGGTGACCGATGTTATTACACGCGCAGACGCGCTGTAGCCGGGACGAAGCGAATTATTTGATTCTATTGCAACGATGACCTCTGTTTTAACCTCCTGCGATTGACCGAGCATGCCGGTTTGACGTGCATACGGCATGATTGTGCTGATTTTGCCGGGGTATTCTCCACCGAAGGCATCGGCATTAACGGTGCATTCCATGCTCTCTTTAATGCTCGCCACACTATGCTCGGAGACAAGCGCGCTAAGTGCTAGACGTGACATGTCGGACACGATGACGCAAGGCAGAACCGGAGATACGGTATCTCCGGCGGCGACAGCCTGCATTACGATTCCGTCAATAGGGCTGTATATGAAAATCTCATCTTGAGACTGCGTGCCAGGTGTTTCAAGCGCGTAAAGTGAATCAGCAAGGCCGGAAGCGGCGCTCTCAATATCTTCCCCGCCGGATGCGATTATAGCGTCGGCAAAGCTTTCAACTGCCTGCTGCAGGTCTGAATAGACCGCCTGACCGGCGGCAGCGGCATTTTCAATTGGCTTAAGGCGCATGAGATACTCCCCTGCTGTTACTTTTTTGCCAACCGCAGCATTTGAGTTGACAACAATGCACGATTGTTTGGCATATATAGGTTCGCGGCACAGCTCGATAATCTTGCCGCGCAGTGTCAGTGTATCGTACATGTCGACCGTCGTCAGCGCGGCGGTTTCGACCTCGACAATTGATTCATTGGCGTTGCGTGCGGCTATGATGTTCATTGCGGCGATAATAGATATTGTGAGGATTATGCTAAGCAGAGAGCGGAGTTTTTTCATGGTGCCTCCTGAAATGGGGTGTGATATTTTTAGACTTCTGTGATATTTTCTGACGATTTGCTTAAAATATTTGTGCCGCGGAAAAATAAGAGGCGAACGCGCCATGATTGCAGGAGGAAAGATATGCGCATCTTGTGCAGAAACCGGCAGTGTATTTATCAGCAGCTTGGAGAGTGTACCCTTTCGCGCGCAGCGTCACCGGGCAGCGGTAACGGCGACTGTGTGTATTACATCGGCAAGGCAAAGTAAAGCCCGGCGGATTAATTATCCGCCGGGTGGTGTGTTTTTATTATTTACTGCTCTGTGTTGACGGCCAGCTTTATTGCCTGAGACACATCCTGGACGAACAGCAGTTCGAGGCCGGCAGTGTCGTGTATCTCTCGCTTGCAGTCGTGCGGCAGCACGCAGTGTGTGAAACCGAGGCGCGCCAGCTCCCCTATCCGCTGCTGCGCGCCTTGGACGGCACGTATCTCCCCGGCCAGACCGACCTCGCCGAAGGCGGCGAGCTTGGCCGGGATGGGTTTTTCCAGATAACTGGACGCTATGGCGAGCAAAGCAGGAAGATCGGACGCGGGTTCGTCTATGCTAAGGCCGCCGACGATGTTAATATACGCGTCGAAGGTACTGAGCATAAAGCCGACGCGCTTTTCGAGTATCGCGAGCAGCAACACTGCCCGGTTGTAGTCGATACCGGCCGAGGTGCGGCGCGCGGAGCCGTAACCTGACTTGGTGACGAGCGCCTGTATTTCGGTAAGCAACGGACGTGTTCCCTCAAGGACGGCGCCGACGCAGCTGCCGCTGGCCCCCTTCGGCCTGCCGGACAACAAGGCTTTGGACGGGTTGGGCACTTCGACAAGACCTCTGTCCCCCATCTCGAACACGCCTATCTCGTTTGTTGAGCCGAAGCGGTTTTTTATGGCTTTAAGCACGCGGTAAGACACATGGCGGTCGCCCTCGAAGCTTAGCACTGTATCGACCATATGTTCGAGGACTTTTGGGCCGGCAATCATGCCGTCCTTATTGATGTGGCCGACGAGGATGACCGTAGTGCCGTTTATTTTGGCGTACCGCATAAGTGTCATAGTACAGTCTCTAACCTGGGTGACACTGCCGGGCGCCGAAGAGATGTCGTCGTTATATATAGTCTGCACCGAGTCGATGATCATGACGCCGGGCTTTAGCCTGTCGGCTGAGGCAAGGATTCGGTCGATATTTGTCTCGCATAATGCGAAAACATCCGGCGCGTCGATAGCAAGCCTGTCGGAGCGCAGCTTAATCTGCGGCAAGGATTCTTCGCCGGTGACGTACATGACAGTCATTGTGCGGCTTATCGACCGGCATGCCTGAAGCAGAAGTGTTGACTTGCCGATACCCGGCTCTCCTGAGACAAGCAAAAGTGAACCGCCGACCATTCCACCGCCGAGTACACGGTCGAGTTCGTTTATCCCTGTTGAGACGCGAAGCTCTTTTTCTCCGCTTATTTCAGTGAGCCGCAGGGGAACAGTATCCGGTAAAGCTTGTCGTGATATATCACGCGACGATTCAGGAGACAGTTTATGCTCGACCAAGGTGTTCCACTGGCCGCATGACGGGCATTTACCCTGCCATTTTGGTGCGTCAAACCCGCATTCGGTGCAAAGATAAACGACTTTTGATTTTGATGCCATATTCATTTTCCTTTTAGATAGTCTATGTATCCCATAGTGATGGCGAGCGCAATTTTTGTCTGATAGACCGGGGTGCGCAGCTTTGTTTCTTCGGCTTCATTAGACAAAAAACCGCATTCGATGGTTACAGCCGGCGACGTTATCCCGGACATGAGAAATACGCTGTCCGGCGCGGGCTTGGACTGTCGCGTGTTTTGCGGATCGAGCGTGTCGCGCATACGCAGCTGAAGCGAAGTGGCTAAAAGTGTGGAGTCGGCATTGTTTGCCGAATAGAACACCTGCGCGCCGAAGTATTGTGACTGACCAAACTTGTTAAGATGAATACTGAGAAAATCGCACGAAGGGTTGCTATGCGCGAGAGTTAGCCGTGCTTTTAAGTCGGCGTTTTTGTTGGCTCGCGTTGTAGCGTCGGGTGCAAAGTCAAGCGATTGACCGTCGCTGCGCGTTAGCATGGCGTTTACGCCCAAAAAGCGCATAATCGCCTGCGCGCGAAGTGAAATCTCGAGGTTGATACCCGCTTCGCACGTGCCGTTTTTCGATACAGCGCCCCCATCCTGCCCGCCGTGACCGGCATCAAGGATGACATGCGGAGCGGCTTGGCTTATACAGGCGAATGTCGCGGTTCCGTGCGGCTTGCTTTTGTTATCGATTATTACCATTATAAATGCGGCGAGCAGTAAAGTCAAAGCAATTGCCGCCAACATCGACTTGATTCGTGAACGTTTTAGCCCCATATCTGCACCTCGCTTATTCTTTCTATGTGATAGATATTCGGGCGTATATGCTGTGATGCATTGATGGGTTTATCCATGCGTTTGGAAAAGCCCCGCCTTTTGGCGGGGCGGATTGTTCTATTGCGAAATCAGCCAGATTTCTTTTTGCTGCCGGCCAAACATTACACCGCCGCCGTCGGTTACCTTGACGACCTCTTCGCGGCACACTCTGCCGCGGGAGGTGATTATCGCAGGCTCCAGCGTGAAGGTCATGTTGCGCTGCAGCGTGTTGTCGAGGCTTGCTTTTTGCGGGTTTTTACCTGCGGAGATGCCGCCGACATGGGCATACAGCCCGATTTCGTGCCCGAAGCTGCCGCTGTATCCCTCTGGATAGCCGCACTCACGCATAATGCGGTCGCCGATTTGCGTCAGCTCAAATGAATTGACGCCGGTGCGCATGGCGGCGCATACGGCGGTGTTTATCTTGCCGAGTGTGGCAAAGGCACGCTGCACTTCCTCGGGCGGCACGGTCTCGCCGGCTTTTAGCGCGTAAAATGTGCGCTGATTATCCGAAGCAAAGCCGTCTATACGCACGCCGAGGTCGACATTTATCACATCTCCGCCCTGAATGAAAACACCCTTTGGCGGGTGCGTGCACATGTAGCTTGAGCGTGTACCCACCGAGACAAACGGGTTGTTGTGCTTATGCCACGAGTATCCGAACCCTTTGGCGTCGATAATGCTTTGGAACAGGCGCTGAATATCTTCGCCGGACATGCCAATACGCAGCTGTCCGCGTGCTTCATCGTAAATATCCATTGCGGCGTCAACGGCAAGGGCGATTTTATCGGCTTCATAGTCAGATTTTCTGCCCCGAATGTGCTTCATGATATTCTCGGAGGATACTATGTCGCCTGTGAAGCCGAGGCTGGATAAAATATTGTCTACAAGCTGGAAATCGCTGTGGCTGAGCCCGTCGGAAGAGGCGTCGGCACCTGAAAAGTTGAGAGCGATAATGCTAAACGGCATAAGGCGCGACAGCTGAACGGTAAGCGCCTCAACAAAGCTTATGCTTGACGCGTATTCGCTTACTTCGGAAAACAGGCCGAGGCTTGAAAACTCCTCACTGTCGAGCGCGCCGCAGACGCAAATGCGCTGACCGGTGCGAGTTACGATGATAGCAGTGCGTGAAATGACTTCTCCGGGCAATAAATATGTGAAGGCGGGGTCGCTGAGGATTGATGATTCGCGTGTGACAGACAGCCAAATATCGGCGCCGCATAGATTTAGTGCCTCGACGGCACGGGTATGTCTTCCGTTGTAAATGTGAATCCCCCCTTGTATATTCAGTATTGGCGTTATCCTTGATGGCGTTTTACCGAGAGATAAATTGCGCATTCAAGGCGCATACGCTCCAGTTGGCAGCCGAGGTCGTAGTTTTTATCGACATCGCCGTTTGCAAAATAGTTGGCGGCGCTGCATCCGCCGCTGCAGTAGTATTTTGCCCAGCAGTCGCTGCATCCGTCGCGAGTGTAGATTGAGACATTGGCGAAGTCGGACGCCTTTGCGCGGTCGAGCTCGCCGCCGGTGACATTGCCCATGTGGTACTGCGGGACGCCGACAAACTGGTGGCAAGGGTAGATATCCCCTTCGGGCGTGACGGCGACATATTCACACCCGGCACCGCAGCCGCGCAGCCGCTTGATGATGCACGGGCCCTGGTCGAGGTCGACATTGAAATGAAAAAAATCGATATGCTCTCCCCGCCCGTCCATTTCGAGAAGCTTGTCGGCAAGATGCCAATATTCTTCGCGAAGGCGCGGCAGATGACTTTCTGTGAGCTCGTACCCGCAGCCGGACGGCGCGCTTACCGGTTCTACAGAGATGCGGTCGAACCCGCTCTTATAAAGGTCGATGACATCGGCGGCAAAATCCAAATTGTTGGCGGTATATGTGCCGCGCATATAATGGTCCTTTGCGCGGTCCCTTGAGTCGACAAGTTTTTTAAATCGCGGCATGATGATATCGTATGACCCGGCGCCGCTTACCGTGCGGCGCATGCGGTCATTGACCTCTCTCCTGCCGTCAACCGACAGCACGGCGTTTGACATGTACTCGTTTATGTAGGCGATGTTATCGTCGTCAAGCAGAACGCCGTTTGTCGTTACTGTAAAGCGAAACCGCTTGCCTGCTTCTTGTCCGCGGGCGTTTGCGTACTCTACGGTATCCTTAATCGTCTCCCACGCCATCAGCGGCTCGCCGCCGAAGAAATCGATTTCTATGTTCCGTCTGTTCGCGCTGCTGGCTATGACAAAATCGATTGCGTCCCGCGCGACCTGCGGTGACATAAGCGAGCGCACGGTGCCAAAATCGCCGGTCTGGGCGAAGCAGTATTTGCAGCGCAGATTGCAATCGTGCGAGACATGCAGGCACAGCGCTTTAATCGGCGGTGTTGGGCCCTTTATCGCGCCGGACGGCAAGGAAAGGTCCTGCGAGAACAGCATGCCGTCAGCTTCAAGGTGACGCAGCTCGGCATAAGTCTCCTCGATATCAGAAAGTGAAAAGCGAGGCGACAGCCTGGCTGCCACCGTTTGCGGGCACGAAGGCGCAAGCGGCGGCGAAAGCTGGCCGAGCATGAGATACGCGAGTTCGTCCAGCGCATGTACAGCGCCGCTGGCGACGTCAACCGCGATATATTCGTTTTTATGTGAAATGAGATGAATCATAAGCCCTCCGTAGGGTGTGAAATTGCCGAAATACAGCAAAAGACGGGCATCAATGACGCCCGCCCGCATAGAAGATGTAGCCCTAGTTCTTTTCGCACTTCTGGTTGGCGACGGTGCAGGATGTTTTGCATGCCGACTGGCATGAGGTCTGGCATTCGCCGCAGCCGCCTTTTTGAGCGGTGGTTTTGAGGTTGGATTTGTTGATTGTCTTAATGTGCTTCATGCTGATAACTCCTTGTATCTTGTGAAATATTACGTAATCAGGCCGGATGCCACACTACCAATAATACACGATACAATCAGAATAATCAATATTAAAAAGAGCAATTTGATTGAAAATATCCCGCCGAACGCAAGCGCCCCGATTAAAATAAGCAAGAGGAACAGACAGGCAGCCGTGATGAGTGCTGTTATCAGCTTTTTTCGCTTGCCGCCCGTGAGGAATGACGCGAGCACCCCTCCAAGGCCGACAGAGACGGCCGAGCACAGACCCATGCGTTCGGGAGACAGCGCATCTGAGCTGATTAGCTGCGCGAAGAGCAGAATTGCGCCAAGCGTCAGCAGCAGCCCGGCGAACACGCTTATGGCAAGGCGCTTTGGCGATACTCCTAGTGTAAACGGCACTTTTTCAGTATTTTTCTTCATATATAAAACCTCCCGCATTGCTATCAGTAATAGCTATGCGGGAAGCCATGCTTTAATACGCGGTTATTTATCCTCTTCGGATTTGCTTTCGGCCGGCGTTCTGGTCTGTATTGCCCATTTTTTAATGGTGAGCTTTGTTCTGTCGGCACCGGTTTCGATGGTGATGTCATCATCCTTGATGCTAAGTACCTTACCGACGAAGCCGCCGATGGTGACAATGCTGTCACCGGGCGCGATGTTGGCCCTGAGCTGTCTGTCGGCCTTCTCACGCTTCTTCTGCGGGCGCCACAGCAGGAAATAAAATACGCCGACCATAACGACAAGCCAGATGATCATAGTATAGTCGCCCATGCCCCCGGTTGCGCCTTCGGTTGCGGCAAACAGCAGTGCAAAATTGCTCATCTTGAATCCTCCGATTTAATATATTGAGTATTGATTACAAACGCCTGGGCAGATATTTGCGCTAGATATTATTATAATCAAACGTATGAAAAAACACAAGCATAAATTATGCTCTTTGTGACAAAAGTGGCAGTTTTTTCCGGGAGAAAGCGTCAAATTGCCCCGTTTCAATGGCGGTTCGAATGTCCTGCATCAGCGAGTTGTAAAAATGCAGATTGTGGATGACTGCGAGGCGCATGGCAAGCATCTCCCCCGCTTTGAAGAGATGGCGAAGATAGGCGCGTGAGTATTTTGAGCATACCGGGCAGGCGCAAGCGCTGTCTATCGGACGCTCATCGTCACGGTATTTGAGATTGTTGATATTTAAAACGCCTGCGGATGTGAACAAATGGCCGTGGCGCGCGTTGCGGGCGGGCATGACGCAATCGAAGAAGTCGATACCGCGGCTGACGGCCTCTATGATGTTTGCGGGCGTGCCGACGCCCATAAGGTATCGCGGGCGGTCGGACGGCATGTGCGGTTCAACCGCCTCGATAACGCTGTACATCTCTTCGGCGCTTTCGCCGACGGCGAGGCCGCCGATTGCGTAACCGGGCAGGTCGAGGTCTGCAATCTGCTTCATGTGCTCGATGCGCAGGTCGTGATATGTGCCGCCCTGATTTATTCCCCACAGCACCTGACCGGGATTGATGGTGTCTTCTTGCGTTTTGAGCAGCTTAAGCTGCTCGTCACAACGGCGCAGCCAGCGGGTCGTGCGGGCGATTGAGGCGCTTACATATTCGTAAGGGGCCGGGTTTTCGATACATTCGTCAAAAGCCATTGCAATATCGGACCCGAGCGCCCACTGGATGGATATGCTCTCCTCCGGCCCCATGAAAATCTGCCTGCCGTCGGTGTGCGCGTTGAAGCGGACGCCGTCCTCGCGAATCTTGCGAAGCCCCGCGAGAGAAAACACCTGAAACCCGCCGCTGTCGGTTAAAATCGGGGCGTCCCACCCCATAAACGAGTGCAGGCCGCCGAGCTGCTTTATAAGTCTTTCTCCCGGACGGACATGAAGGTGGTATGTGTTTGACAATTCAACCTGACAGCCGACAGTCTTAAGGTCATCGGCCGATAACGCGCCTTTTATGGCGGCCTGCGTGCCTACATTCATGAATACCGGCGTCTCGACAACGCCGTGCGGCGTTGTGCAGCGCCCGCGTCTGGCGTTATTTTGCCGTGAAATAAGCTCAAACATCGGTATCCTCCGGTTGCTTGAACGCGATTTCGGCGGTATCTGCGCCTGACGGCAGCGCTTCGACATCCTTCAGCGCGCGCTGAATCTGCCTTGTGCGCGTGCCGACAAGGCGGTCGAGGTCGTCATTTGCCTGACGGATGCGGTTTTTTGCGGAGTCGAGGACTGAGGCGAATGTTTCAAACTCTGACTTGACATTGCCAAGAATCTTCCATACCTCACTGCTGCGGCGCTGGATGGCGAGCGTGCGAAAACCCATCTGCAGGCTGTTGAGCAACGCGCCCATTGTTGTAGGGCCGGCGATGTTGACTTTGAACTCCCCTTGCAGCGATTCGACCATGCCAAGCCGTACCAGCTCGGCGTAAAGCCCTTCGGTGGGCAAAAACATAATTGCGAAATCTGTCGTGCCGGGAGGATCGATGTATTTTGTGCTGATATCCTTGGCGAACGCGCGTACACGGGCTTTGAGTGCCTTTTGCGCGGCGTCGACCTGCGCGATATCACCGCTGTCGTATGCATCGACAAGCAGAGAGTATGCGTCAATCGGGAACTTTGAGTCTATCGGTAGCCAAATCGGGCCGCCGTCGTCGCCGGGTAGCTTGACGGCGAACTCGACATTGTCGCGGCTACCGGACTTTGTGGCGACATTAACGGCATATTGCTCCGGCGACAGCATGAGCTCGAGTATCGCGCCGAGTTGGATTTCGCCAAGGGTGCCGCGGGTTTTGACATTTGACAGCACCTTTTTAAGGTCGCCGACGCCGGAAGCGAGTGTCTGCATCTCGCCGAGGCCTTTATAGACCTGCTCAAGGCGCTCGCTGACAAGGCGAAACGATTCGTTGAGTTTTTTATCAAGGGTGTCCTGAAGCTTTTCATCGACTGTCTTGCGGATGTTCTCGAGCTGCTTGGCATTGCCCTCCTGCATGGCGCCCATGCTCTCGGTTATTGCGCGGCGCATGTTGTCAAGTTTTTGCTCGGTTTGAACCGTATCGTCGTGAATAGCGGTGTTGAGCTTCGCCAGCGCGCTTTCGGTTGTGGTGACAAGCATATCCTGCCGCGCTATCAGCGTGTTTGCAAGGTCCCGCGTGCTTTCGACCTGCTTTTTCAGCTCGGCGTACTCCTGCTGATTGTTAAGCCTGCCGAGCCTTATAATAACCAGACCGAGCAGCGCCAGCGCAACGGCAATAAGCCCGGCCGTGATGTAAACAACTATCTCCATATCCGTGCCCCTTTATATAATAATCATGGCGTCGCCAAAGCTGAAAAATCTGTAGCGTCGCTCGATGGCGCTTTGATATGCTTCCATAACATGTTCGCGCCCCGCAAGCGCCGAGACAAGCATAATCAGTGTACTTTCCGGCAGGTGAAAGTTTGTGATGAGACCGTCGACACCCTTGAAAGTATAACCGGGATAGATGAAAATATCGGTCGTCCCCTGCCCCTTATGCGTGACTCCGGCTTCGTCGGTTACGGTTTCCAGTGTGCGGCAGGATGTAGTGCCGACGGCGATTACCCTTCCGCCATTCTTTTTGGCGCCGTTTATTGTGTCGGCAGCAGCCTGACTGACGCAATACCACTCGGAGTGCATGATATGGTCTGTAATGCTTTCTGCCTTTACAGGCCTGAAAGTGCCGAGCCCGACATGCAATGTAATTCGTGCAATAGACACACCTTTTGCCTCGAGCCGGCGCAGAAGGTCATCGGTGAAGTGCAGCCCGGCCGTCGGCGCCGCGGCGGAGCCGTTTATCGCGGAATACACTGTCTGATACCTGTCGGGATTGTCAAGCCGCTCGGTTATGTAGTGCGGTAGCGGCATTGAGCCT
>JAVBMB010000022.1:0-39552 GCA_031552995.1 Oscillospiraceae bacterium | reverse complement strand
GATATTGCCGTTATCTCGCTTGGCGGCATTGTTGAATCTACATCGATAAAAATTGCCGGTGACAAGTTTGACGAGTCGGTCATCAAATATATCCGCCGCAAGCACAACGTGCTGATAGGCGAGCGAACCGCCGAAGAGATGAAAATGACCATCGGCTGCGTCTATCCTTATGAGGAAGAAAAGGTCATGGAAGTCAAAGGCCGCTGCCTGATGACCGGGCTGCCGCGAGTATTCACCGTCAGCAGCTCCGAGATGATAGAGGCATTTGAGGAGGTGTCGACAAAGATTGTCGAGGCCATACACTCTGTGCTTGAGCGCACCGCGCCGGAGCTTATCGGAGACATCGCTACGAACGGCATCGTCATGACAGGCGGCGGCAGTCTTGTCTACGGTTTTGACAAGCTTATCGAATCCAAGACCGGCATCACGACACGCGTTGCCGACGACGCCATATCCTGTGTCGCATACGGAACAGGCAAGGCGCTTGAAAACATTGACGCCATGCAGGACGGCACAATGAATCTCAGCCGTCGCCGCCAGATGCTGTAATCATATCTGTCAAGAATCAACTATCGGGCGGCTTCAGCCGCCCGGTTTACATATCGGAGGACAGTCATCATGACAAATGTGTACATTGTGCGTCACGCGCAGGCGCTGGGGAATCTGCTGCGCAGGTTTCAGGGCAGCACGGATTTGCCTGTAAGCGAGTTCGGCCTGCGCCAGCTCGAGTGCCTTGCCGGCAGGTTTAATGGCTTTTCAGCTGATGCGCTGTACACAAGCCCGCTTATCCGCGCCGCAGAGACAGCCCGCGCCGTCAACACCTTTCTTGGTCTCGACATAGCTTTGGAACCCGATTTCGCCGAGATAAACGCCGGCGAGTGGGAGAACCGCACATTCGAGGAAGTCGACACAGCGTACCCGGAGCAGCGGGATATCTGGCGCCGGCAGCCGCATCTGTTCGAAGCGCCGGGCGGGGAGACAATGCAGCAGGTGTACGACCGCGCAGTCGTCGCTCTCAAGCGCATCGCGCATAGGCACGACGGTGAGAATGTCATAATCGTCTCGCACGGGTGCGTCACACGCAACCTTCTCGGCTGGGTTCTGGGCGGAATAGAAATGCAAAACGACGCGCCGTGGGTGCGCAACACATCTGTGACGCATATCGAGGTTGAAGACGGCGCGCCGACGCTTGTGACGCTTGACGATTGCTCGCATTTGCCGCCGGAGCTGATAACACCATAGCGCAATGAGACGTGATTTATTTGTAATTATCATTCTAGCGATAGCGCTCGTCGGCGCGATAGCGTACTACATTCTGGGCGCTGTTCAGCTTGCCGTTATAACGCTGACGGTTTGGCTTGTCGCGGTCGGCGCTCTGATATACAACAAGATAAAGTTTGGCAAAAAATAGCGCAGAGCGGCCCCTTACGGGGCCGCTTGCCATATTGACAGGGAGGTGGAAGCATGGAGATTCGCCTTGCCGCAAGCGATGCCGACCTGCGGTCGGCAAGCGGCATTTACGCCGAAAGCTGGAAAGCCGCTTACCGCGGGATATTCAGCGATAAACTGCTTGGCAGCATACAAGGCAGCCGTTGGGTCGAGCCGTTTCGCCGCGGTATCGAGGCTAAAGAGCTGCAAATCGCTATTCTCAGTCACGACGGGGAGGATTTTGGCGCGGGCGGGTTTTGCCTCTCCGGCGGCAGTCCGGAAGCAGCGCTTGGGGAAGTGACGTCAATTTATTTTCTGCAGTGCGCGTGGGGGGCGGGGTACGCCAAGCCGCTGATAGATTATATGCTGGACGCGTTGAGGGCGCTAGGCTGCACGGCGGCGCATGTATGGGTGCTGCGGCAAAATGCGCGCGCCTGCCGTTTCTACGAAAAATGCGGCTTCGCGCTAACGGCAGCCGGGATGCGCATATCGGTGGACGGCGAGGAGCAAACCTGCGCCGAATACCGGCTCTCACTGCGATAATATGTGCAGCCTAAGGTGGCCTAAACCGCCGGACACCGGCAGCATACCTCCCCATAAAGCCGGCGCGATCCTGTTATGATGTATCACCTGTGCCGTTTCTGAGGCAGCCAAAAAAACAAACAAAGTCGGGCGCTGTGTTTTTTAAGACACAGCGCCCTATTTTATCCGCTTTCAAGTGCAGCTATATGCTCCTCCGCAGGTATTCGGCCGTCACAGAATCATAATTATCCAGCATCATCTGCGGTGTCCCCTCAAATACTATATTGCCTCCGTTGTCTCCGCCTCCGGGGCCGAGGTCTATCAGCCAGTCGGCGCTTTTTATCACATCCATGTTGTGTTCTATGGCGATAACGGTGTTGCCCGCATCAACCATTCGGTTGATAATCGCAAGCAGGCCGTCAATGTCAGTCCGGTGCAGCCCGGTCGTCGGCTCGTCAAGAATATATATGTTGCCATGTCTTTTCAGCTCCCGCGCCAGCTTGATTCTCTGGCACTCGCCGCCGGACAATGTCGACAGCGGCTGCCCCAGCGACAGATAACCGAGCCCGACGTCCTCAAGCCAGCGCAGCGAATCCCTTATGCGTTTGCTGTCGAACAATTTCGCGGCCTCATTTGCCGTCATGTTAAGCACATCGGATATGCTTTTGCCGCAGTATGTGTGTGTCAGCGCCTCGGCGCTGAACCTGACGCCGTCGCACATCGGGCACGGCATCTCGACGGTATCCATAAACGACAGGTTCAGCTCGACAGTGCCGGAGCCTTTGCAGTGAGGGCACGCGCCGGCGGAGTTATAGCTGAATATACCTGCCGGCATGCCGGTCTCGTCCGCAAAGCATTTGCGGATGTCATCGAGCACGCCGATGAATGTGGCGGGGTTCGAGCGGCGTGTCGCCGCAACCGGACTTTGGTCGATGGTGATGCACGGCACGCTCTTGGCAAACACATGGTTAACAAGTGTGCTCTTGCCCGACCCCGCAACGCCGGTGACGACTGTAAACAGGTTTTCAGGCACATTAAGCCGGATATTGCGCAGGTTGTGCAGGTTGCTTTGCGGCCCCTCAATCCATGTCTTCGTGCATCTGGTGTTGCGCTTGATATCGCGCCCGGCGCGCAGCGCGCGCGCCGTCAGCGTGCCCGAGCGCAGCAGGCCGTCATAGCCGCCGCTGTACATCACCTGCCCGCCCTCGCTGCCGGCCTTAGGCCCCATATCCACTATGTGGTCGGCGATCGCTATCACATCAGGGTCGTGTTCGACAACCAGTATCGTGTTGCCTTTGTCACGCAGCCCTGTCAGAAGATTGTTCAGTCTCCCTACATCTTTTGGGTGCATGCCTATACTCGGCTCGTCGAAGATATACAGCATGTCGCACAGGCTGCTGGACAGATACCGCACCATCTTTACGCGCTGAGACTCTCCGCCGGACAGTGTCGCCGTTTCGCGCGTCAGCGATAAATAGCCGAGTCCCATGTCGGACAGCAGCCTAAGCCGCAGAATAAGCGCGTCGGTCATGCGCTTTGCCGCAGGGATATTCAGCCGGTCGAGCAGTTCAATCATACGGTCGATTGACATATCGGTCATGTCGAATATAGTATAGCCTTTGACTGTCGACGACAGCGCCCTGTCGCTGTAGCGTTTTCCGCCGCAGCGCGGACAGATGACCATCTCGCTGAAGCGTTCAAATACGGCGGTGCTTTTTTTCGAGCGTTCGCCTTCACTTTGCGTGTGCTGCCGGATAAACCGCCTTGCCAGCCCTTCATATGTCAGGCGTACCTGCGTTCCTTGGCCTGCGGCACGCTTTATCGGCTCGCTGTAAAGCAGCAGGTCAAGCTCGCTTCCGGTATACTCCCGCAGCGGTTTGTCCGGGTCAAAAAAACCGGACGCAGCGTACTGACTCCACATTACGCCGCCGGGCGCATAGCCGGGCAAAAGAATCGCGCCGGTGTTCAGCGATTTGTCCATAGCTATTGCCCGGGAAATATCCATAGCGGCAATCCTGCCGATACCTTGACACTGCGGACACATGCCGTCAGGCTCGTTGAAGCTGAACGCATTGCCGTAGCCGATATGCGGCGAGCCGAAGCGAGAGAAAAAAACGCGCAGCAGTGTGTTGATGTCTGTGACGGTGCCGAGTGTCGAACGGGAGTTTCCGCCGATTCTGTGCTGGTCGATGACGGCCGCGGCCGACAGATTTTCTATGACATCAACCTTCGGGCGGGTGTAACGCGGCAAAAAAATCCTGACGATAAAACTGAACGAATCGTTCAGCTGCCGTCCGGCCTCCTGCGCAATCGTATCAAATACAAGTGATGACTTGCCCGACCCGGAAACACCGGTAAAAACCGTAATTTTGCGCTTTGGGATTTCAAGCGACACATCTTTAAGGTTGTTCTCGCGGCAGCCCTTAAGAATTATGCTATCGGTGTTCATTGGCCCTCCCTTCGTGCGTTGCGGATTTTCATGAGACGGATATATATCATATGACCATTTTATGCAAAAAGCAACATATTTTGTATTGTTTTTTACGGGGCTATGCATTATTCTATACTTGCATATAAAAAGCTAATAAGCTCGGGGGAATGGATATGAAGAAATTTTTTGTCGAGTTCAGGCAGTTTGCATTAAAGGGCAATGTGATGAACCTTGCCGTAGGCGTCATAATAGGCGCGGCGTTTCAAAAGGTTGTGGCGTCGCTGACAGAAAACCTGATTTCGCCGATAATCGGGCTGTGCGTCGGCAAAAACTTCGATGCATTGGATGTTCAGATACTCGGCGTCAACTTCAAATACGGCGCGTTTTTGACGACCGTAATAGATTTTTTCATCCTTGCGTTCATTGTATTCTTGATGGTAAAGGGCATGAATCGCCTGCTTGAAATCGGCAAAAAGCCGGAGACGCCCGCCGCCGCGACAACGCGCAAATGCCCATACTGCACGACGGAGATATCAATAGACGCCACGCGCTGCCCGGCCTGTACATCCGAGCTTGAAAAGGCATAGCCCGCGTAGCGGCGCCGTTGCGAAAGAGTACGAGTCGCATATTCAAAACAGGCAATTCACAGGCGCATAGCATATGCTATGCGCCTGTGCTGATTGAACAATATGTATTGATCGCGGCCGCCGGCGCGGCGGAGAATGGCGTTATTTGGCTGTTTTTGCGGTTCCCCAAACCTTTGGAAGAATGATTAATGCCCCAAACAGCAGCGCCAGTGAAACCGGCAGGGTGATGGCAAGGCTTATTCCAAACCCCAGCCCGCTGGTAAACCCTGCAACGAGGTAGCCGATGAAGCAGCATGCGGCGACGGTGACGGCATAGGGTATTTGGGTGCCGACATGCTTCAGGTGGTTGCACCCGGCACCGGCCGACGCGAGTATGGTTGTATCTGAAATAGGAGAGCAATGGTCCCCGAAGACGGCGCCCGCCAGGGTTGCGGAAAGAACGGTGACAATGATTTCCGGCGCCACGGCCTCACATGCGGCGACAGCTATCGGTATAAGTATTCCGAATGTTCCCCAGGACGTCCCGGTGGCAAACGACAGCAGGCACGCAATGATGAATATTATCGCCGGCAGAAGGGCAACCGCCATGCCGGAGGATTCAACCAGCTGACCGACATAGGTTCCGGTCTCAAGCAGGTCGCGGCAAACTCCGCTGATTGTCCACGCCAGGGTGAGAATAATGCATGCTCCGATCATATTTCTTACGCCGGTATTTACGCACTCGAAGAATGCTTTGAATGACAAAAGCTTGCGAGGCACAAACAATAAGAATGTCACTATCAGCGCGCCGAACGCGCCAAGAGCAAGAGCCGGCCCCGCTGATGTGTTGCCGAAAGCTTCGAACAGAGTGACCTCCGGTGCGCTCCAGTATCCGCCGACATATATCATCGCCAGGATTGACAGTACAACAAGGACAACGATTGGCAGTATCAGGTCACGCACTTTACCCTTATCGGATATGTGGAGCTTCTGCATCTCCTCTTCAGCCTGGTGCTCGTTGTCGCTGTGTACGATTCCTTCGATTTCGGCGCGCTGTTCCGCTTTTGCCATTGGGCCGAAGTCAGCTTTCTTGCGCAGTGAGATCCACAAAACCATGACTATTGTGAGCACCGCGTAAAGGTTCATCGGTATCGCCCTCAGAAAAGCCGTCATACCGCTCATACCGCTGTCTGTCGGGTAATAGGAAATTACAGACGCCGCCCACGAGGATATCGGCGCTATAATGCATATCGGCGCGGCTGTGGCATCGATGATATAAGCCAGCTTCTCGCGGGACATCCTGAAACGGTCTGTCACAGGGCGCATTACCGTACCGACTGTAAGGCAGTTAAAATAGTCGTCGATAAAAATAAGAATGCCCAGCGCTGTGGTTGCCAGCCCCGCCTGTCCCTTGCTTTTCAGCTTTGAGGCAGCCCAGTCGCCATATGCTTTGGACCCACCGGCCCTTGTGACGACCGCGACGAGTATACCCAGCATACAGAGAAAAATAATCATACTGGAGTTTTCGCCAAGTTTTTGGAACATCAGGTTCATTGTGGTATCAAACACGCCGATGAACCCAAGGTTCATAAACACGGAATAGATAATCGTGCCGGAGATTATGCCCATCAGCAGAGAGAAGATAACTTCCTTCGTGATTAAGGCAAGCACAATGGCAACAATCGGAGGAACAATAGACCATATGCCGACGCTTACGGATTCCATACATTCACCTCTTTCTTCGCAGTACGGTTTTATATGTAAAGTTGCCGCAGACGCGGCATATCGACACACCGTAAGAACTGGGATTAGAAATGACATAACATGCACAGCTTAGCAAGGGTTCCCGACTAATGAGCCTGTAGCTTATGATGTAATTATAGCAATAATTACCCCCCATGTAAATCCATAATTGGCAGATTTTGATAGAAATATTTCATAAAATAGCAATATGTTTATGGAAAATCAATATAAAATGTATTATGAGTATAAAAAATTAAGAACCGGTTATATCATTAAAAATTGTATGTCCGGTTCTTATTAATTATTAATACTATAAACTCTTGAACGCCCTCACAGCTGCCGGAACGTCATTGACGCCAAACACCGATGAGCCGGCGACGAGTATATCTGTCCCCGCCGAGATGACGCGCGGAGCGTTTTCCAAAGTAATGCCGCCGTCAATTTCAATTTCGCACGCCAGCCCGCGCCTTGTAATCTCGCGTCTTAGCGCCTCAATCTTTGGCAGCGAGCTCTCCATAAAGCTTTGCCCGCCGAAGCCCGGCTCGACCGACATGACAAGTACCATGTCACACAGGTCCAGATAAGGGAACACCGCCCTGGCCGACGTTTTCGGCTTTATCGTAAGAGCAGATTTTTTCCCGGCCTCTCTGATACGCCGAAGCATGGCGGTCATGTCGCCAAGCGCTTCGATGTGGATATTGACCAAATCCGCGCCGGCTTTGATAAACGGGTCGATATAAATGTCCGGCCGCGTTATCATCAGATGCACATCCAAAAAACCGGATGTGGCGGCCCTGAGGCTTTTGACCACCGGCACGCCGATTGAAATATTGGGCACAAAATGCCCGTCCATCACATCCACATGTATCATATCCGCCCCGGCGGAGAGTACCAAATCGACATCACGGCCAAGGTTCGCGAAATCGGCAGATAAAATTGACGGCGACAGTTTGCACATAACAGCACATCCTCATATTAATATTTACTTATAGCGGCTTTTTTTATATATAGCGTCAATTTGGCGCATTGACGCCGTGTACCAAATCGAAACGCTGTGGCATAGTATATGGACGTCCGGGTAACACCGGCATCGCGCCGGCGCGGCCGCGCCCCAAGGTGCCGTTGTTTATATAGAGGAGCCATGCTTTGCGTGGCTCCTCGCTTTGCTGTTTGGGGGAGTAACCACCCGCCGGAAAGGCGCGCCGCAAGGCCAGTATAACACTTTTCCACCATATTTGGAACAATTTTCTCCCCATGCTGTCTAATAGAGCAATCAGAGGAAACCCTGCAACGAGGATTTTACGCCATGCACACAATGAAGGGGGAGAAAAATGAAAAAACGAATACTATGCCTTGCGCTTGCGTTGATTGTTCTCGGCGGGTGCAGCTCGCGCAGCGCCGACTCGCTGAGCGGTGACGGCGGGGCAGCCGCGCCGGGCGCGCAGATGACGATGCCGGCAACCACATACGCGCCTGCCGTCGACAATATTTCAAAAGAGTATAGCGGCGTCAGCGAGAGCTATCCCGAGGCAGGCGCGGCCGGTGAGGTTCATCAGTACAACCTGACCGGCGCGCAAATTGATTCCGGCAAGCTGATTCGCACCGGCAGATATTCGCTGGAAAGCATGGAGTACGACAAGACCCTCGCCGCGCTGGAATCGCTGGTAACGCAGCTTGGAGGCTATGTGCAAAACAGCTACACAAGCGCTGGAGGGTGGCAGTCAAGCGCAATGGCGCGCTACTGCAACTATGTTGTGCGTGTTCCGGCCGAGTCGTTCGCCACATTTTGTAAAGGGCTTGAAACCTGCGGCACAGTCATCAGCAGCCAGCAGAATGCCGAGGAGGTAACGGATTACTATTACGATACAGAGGCGCGCCTGGGCACGCTGCGCGTTCAGGAAGAGCGCCTGCTGGCACTGATGGGGCAGGCGGCGGAGCTTGAGGCGATAATCACGCTGGAAAGCAGGCTGTCCGACGTGCGCTATCAGATTGAGAGCTGCCAAGGTACACTGCGCAGGCTCGATTCTCAGATAGCTTACAGCACAATAAGCGTCGATGTCAACGAAGTGTTCGAGCCGACAAAGCTCGGCAACGAGGTCATATCGCTGGGAGAGCGCATCAGTCTGCGCTTCGCGGCGACGATTGACGGCCTGAAGCGTTTTGGCGGCACTATCGCCGTCGCGCTGATAGGCGGCAGCCCGGTAATACTAATCTTTGTGATACTCGCTGTCGCCGTAATCCTGCTTCTGCGCAAAATTAACAAAAGGCACGAGCCGGCGCCGGAGAAAAAGAAAGACGAACAGGGCGGCGAGCCAAAGAACTGAAGAGGGCGTATATTAACCCTCGCTTCCACGCATGTATAAAAACGCACCGGCAATTATTTTGCGGTGCGTTTTTGCGCTTTACCTCACGTTGATGGTATGATACAATACTTAAGTCAGGGGCGCGCAAGCAAGCAAATTGCAGCCTGCCGAGCCTGATATATTTAATGCGTTTTCCGCGCGCATACTGCCGCGGTGTGGAGGTTATATGTTCCCGTATCTTTTGTTATCGGCATTCCTCGTCATACTTGACCAGGTGACAAAGGCCCTTGCGACAGCCAAGCTTGCGCCGCTTGGCAGTGTGCCGATTATCGACGGTGTGTTTCACCTGACATATGCGCAAAACACCGGCGCGGCGTTCAGCCTGTTCAGGGGAGGGCGCTGGTTTTTCGTCGTTTTGACCAGTGTTGTTATTATAGCGTTGGGATACCTGATGTACAAAAAGTTCTTCCCGACAGTTCTCAGCCGTGTCGCGGTCGCCGTTATACTGGGCGGCACTCTGGGCAATTTTATCGACCGCGCCCGCTTTGGCTATGTGGTCGATATGTTTGATTTCCGCCTGATAAACTTTGCGATATTCAACGTTGCCGACGCCTGCCTGACAATCGGCATAGTTCTGTTTGCCATATATGCCTTTACAGATGATTTTTTGAAGAAATTAGGTGGGCAAAATGAAAAATGAACTGCTGACCGTTCCGTCCGGGTGCGCCGGCCAGCGGCTTGACGCCTTTGTCGGCGGGCAAATCGACGGCATGACGCGCAGCATGGCGCAGCGCCTTATCGAGGACGGCGCCGTGACGGTTGACAATGCGCCGGGCAGGAAAAACCAGCGCCTGTCGGGAGGGGAGAGCATCGCGGTTCGTGTCCCAGACCCGAGGCCGATTGATGCCGAGCCTCAGGATATCCCGCTTGACATCATGTTCGAGGATGATTGCGTCATAGTCATAAACAAGCCGCGCGGGATGGTCGTCCACCCGGCGCCCGGCAGCCCCGACGGCACGCTTGTCAACGCGCTGCTCGCCTACTGTGGGGACTCACTGTCGGGTATCGGCGGCGCGCAGCGGCCGGGCATAGTTCACAGGCTTGATAAAGATACAAGCGGGCTGATGATTGTGGCCAAAAATGACGAGAGCCATCTGTCGCTGTCCAAACAGCTTAAGGACCGCACTTTGACGCGGGTGTACGAGGCCGTCGTCCGGGGAAGCCTGCGCGATGATTCGGGAACGATTGTCGCCCCGATAGGGAGAAGCGCGAAAGACCGGAAAAAGATGGCGGTGCGTGACGACGGACGCGAGGCTGTCACCGAATATCAGGTGCTGGCCAGATATCCCGGGTACACACATGTCCGCTGCCGCCTAAAAACGGGGCGCACGCATCAGATTCGTGTGCACATGGCGTCAATTGGTCACCCGCTGGCGGGCGACCCGCTGTACGGAGACAGAGGAGACCGCAGCGGCATTTCGGGCCAGTGCCTACACGCGCGCGAGATTATGTTCATACATCCGCGCAACGGATATGAGGTTAAGCTGTCATGCCGACTGCCGCAGTACTTTTCTGATTTTATTGATAAGCTTGAGGGACGTTGATGGGTATATTCGACGGAATACTTATAATGTCCGACCTTGACGGAACGCTGCTTAACAGCGCGGGGCATGTGTCGGACGGCAACCGCGACGCGATAGAATATTTTATAGCGCGCGGCGGAAGATTCAGCGTGGCGACGGGACGCAGTTACCCGGGCATGTGCCATCTGCTCGATCAGTTTCCGTGCAACGCGCCGGCCGTTGTATATAACGGCAGCATGGGGTTCGATTTTCAGCGTATGCGGCAGGTGTATGTCAAGCCGCTGGGTGGCGGCGGGCTCGATCTTGCCGAGGGTGTAATGGCAAACTTCCACGACAGCGGCGTCGAGATATACCGCGTTGACGGCGCATATGTCGCGCAGAACAATTTTTATACATCACGCCATATCGAATATGTCAAGCTTCACCCGATATTTTCTGACGCGCGCGATATTCCGCAGCCGTGGCTGTCGATGCTGCTGACGATTGACCCGCAGCGCATGCCTGAGCTTCGAAAATACGTTGCAGAGACATTCGGCGGCATGTTTTTTACCCAGCTATCTCTTGAATACTATCTCGAGGTTCAGTGCAAGGGTGCCGACAAGGGCACCGGCGTGCTGGAAGTGGCCCGCCGCCTCGGTATTCAGGCGGACAATATATATGTCGCCGGAGACGGCGCGAACGACGTCGAATTGCTGTCGTGCACAAAAAATGCGTTTGCGCCGGCAAATGCGTGCCGCGCCGTGCTCGATATGCATCCCCGTCTGCTGCCAGACAACGATAACAGCTGTATTTCCGGCCTTATAGAATACATCGAAAGGAATGTGAGAGAGCATGAAGCAATTTAAGCGGATAAGAGAGTGGATGGATGTCCCCGGAAGATTTGAACCCGGCGCGCGCAACAGCATTACTGATGTTGAGGGCGTGACGGTCGGCCATTACACAAAGATAGAGGGAAATGACATCCGCACAGGCATAACGATAGTCAAGCCGCATCAGGGCAATGTATTTCTCAGCCGCTGCCCGGCCGCCGTGTTCGCCGGCAACGGGCATACAAAGGCCGCCGGCTCGCTTCAGATAGAGGAGCTTGGCGAGATAGAAAGCTATATAGCCCTGACAAGCACGCTGTCGGTCGGCCCTGTCATGGAGGGACTGATACGTCACCACCGCAAGGACCTTGCCGGGCTGCCATTTCGCAGCATCAATGTGTTTGTCGGCGAGACAAATGACGGCGAGCTGAGCGATATCCTTGGAGGACATATAAGGCCGGAGCATGTTGAGCTGGCTGTGCAAAACTGCGGCTTGGATGTTGAAGAGGGCGCCGTCGGCGCCGGAACCGGATGCACATGCTTTGGGTTCAAGGGGGGAATGGGCACATCGTCACGTGTCATCCGAGGCAGGAATATCGAGTCCGACCGGGATTACACCGTCGGTGTGCTTGTGCAGGCCAACTACGGCGGAAACCTGAACGTCTACGGCCATCAATTACCATTTAAAGAGCTTCGCGGGTATGACGTTGAGACAACGGCCCGCGGATCGGTATCAATAGTCGTAGCCACCGACGCGCCGTTAACAGACCTTCAGCTTCGCCGCCTTGCAAAGCGCGCAATCATCGGTATCGGAGTCACCGGCTCTCCGCTTGGCAACTCCAGCGGGGATTTTGTCATCGCCTTTACCAACAGCGAGGCAAACCGGCGTAATTTCGTGTGCAAGCAAATCCAGCCGATGTACTACTACAGCAACGACCGCATCAACCCGTTTTTCGAGGCAACAGTAGACGCGACACGGGAGGCGGTGTACAACTGTCTGTGCATGGCGCCCGATATGCACGGCTTTGAAGGGGCGTTCTTCGAGGGCTTTGACATGGAGAAGTACGCCGACATAATACCACTTAAAAAATAGTGCCTCCGCGTCACATGGCCGGAGACGGGAGAAAATACATATGCAAGCATCACAAAAAGCCAACATCCTTCGCCTGGCCAGAGAGACATGCATGATACTGCTCGGTTCGGCGATTTATTCGGTCGGGCAGACAATGTTCATCGCGCCGATGCACATCCCGCTCGGCGGCGTCATAGGCATAGCGATGATAGTCAACTATCTGCTGGCATTTCCGGTCGGCGTTACAAACTTTGTCCTCAATATACCGCTGCTTGCGCTGGGCTACCGTTCGCTGGGCAGGGAGTTTTTCTTCAAGACACTGCTCGGCACGGCCTCGATATCGGTGGTGATGGATCTGGTCGGCGCGCTGCCGTTCATCAAGCCGTACAGCGGGGATACCTTGCTTTCCGCCGTGGCGGGAGGGGCCGTTATGGGCCTTGGCATCGGGCTGGTGTTCCGTCAGGGCGGCACGGCGGGCGGCACGGATATTATAGCGAAGTACATCAACAAAAAGCGCGATGTGCCTGTCGGCAATGTCGGCATGTATGTCAGCTCGGTCGTCGTCGCCATCAGCGCAATGGTTTACGGCAACCTTGAGAGCGCGCTTTACGCAATGATAACGATATTCATCAGCAATACGGTCGTCGACAGAATCGTCTACGGCGTCGATATCCAAAAAAACGCCATGATAATAACGACGCGCCCGCAGGAGGTAGCCGAAGCGCTTATGGCCAAGCTCGGGCGCGGCGTCACCTCGTGGGACGGCAAGGGTATGTACACCGGAAGCCGACGGTCGGTGCTGCTTATAGCGGTGCACCGTTACGAGTCCGGTTCGCTGAAAAAAATATTAAACGAGACCGATCCCGAGGCAATTATGCTGCTGAGCGAGGTCAGCGAGGTGTTCGGTAAGGGCTTTAAAAGCTGGAGCGCGTGATGAATATACAGATTTACGGCAAGTCAAAATGCTTTGACACAAAAAAAGCGCAGCGCTATTTCAAAGAACGCGGCATCAAGTTCCAGGATATAGATTTGCCGCGCTTTGGCATGAGCTGGGGAGAGCTGCAAACCGTCAAAAAAGCGCTGGGAGGGTTGGACGCGCTTGTCGATCAGTCGCACAGGGAGGCCGCCGTAATACGCTTCCTTGCCGAGGAACAGGCGCGCGAAGGCAGGCTGCTGGACGACCCGACGATATTTGTAACGCCAATCGTGCGCAATGGAAGGCAGGCTACCGTCGGCTTCAGGCCTGATGTGTGGAAGACGTGGGAGTAAGCGGCTGACTCTGTGCACAGCAAAATAGTTTTGCATTTACGGCATTTTTGTGGCATAATAAATATATTAAAATAACGAAGCAGTGCCAAATCCGCGCGAAGCATGTTTTCTGGCAATACCGCCAAGGAGGAACACAATGGAACTTAGACACATCGAAGCTGCCGAGTTCGAACAGGTTATATCAAGCGGGAACAAAATCCTTGTAGATTTTTTCGCAACATGGTGCGGCCCATGCAAGATGATTGCCCCGATGCTTGAAGACCTTGCCGAAGAGCTTGCCGAAGGGCAGGAAATCGTCAAGTTCGATATCGACAAAGGTATTGACATAGCGGGCAAATATATGGTCACGGCCGTACCTACGCTTGTTATGTTCAAGGATGGCAAAGAGTGCGGCCGAATGGTCGGCGTTCGGGATGAGCAGGATATCTTGGACATGTTCAACGCCTGATTTGCCGCGATAGAGCCGGACAGGCTTTACACACAATCACATCGGCACGGCTTTTGCCTGCCGATGTGTTCTTTGTCTCCAACCGCAAAATGCCGGAGCCGGCGTATTTTATTGTCAAATTGACATTTTCTGCGCAGTGAGTATAATGATAATTGTCGCAAACGACGCCGCATCCGGGTTTGTCTCTGGCGTTTTTTCGGCCTAAAAACGACACATCGGCGCCATATGGGTCATAATCAGTCCAGCGCGCCAAGGTTAGGAGTATACACTATGGATTATCCTATCACAATAGGGGGGCTGACGCGCAGGCTGCCGCTATGCCGCGTCAATGACGAGCTCTATATAGCGGCATTTGTCATCATAGGTGACGCGAAGTTTTCCTCTGCCTGCGCCGCCGAACTGCTAAGGCTGGCGCCGGATTATGATTATCTTATCACGGCCGAGGCAAAGGGCATCCCTCTTGCGCACGAGATGGCGCGCCAGCGCGGAGACGATTCGTATATCGTGGCGCGCAAAGCACCAAAGCTGTACATGAGCAAGGTGTTCGAGGTAAAGGTCAGAAGCATCACTACCGACTTTGAGCAGCGCCTGTACCTCGACCAGGCCGATGCCGACGCGATGCGAGGCAAGCGTATACTCATCGTCGACGATGTCGTATCGACGGGCGAGTCGCTGCGCGCCATAGAGGAGCTTGTCTCCCTCGCCGGGGGCAATATAGTTGGGAAAATGTGCATACTTGCCGAGGGTGAGGCCCGGCATCGCGATGATTTGATTTCGCTCGCTCCGCTGCCTCTTTTTAACGCCGACGGCACAACAAATGATGCTTAGATCACGGCATTGACGCTGCACGGGTCTTTGTGTTATACTCGACTGGCACCAATACGTCACGCCCGCGCCGCTGTGATGGAACAGGCAGACATACCAGACTTAAAATCTGGAGGATTAACATCCGTACCGGTTCGACCCCGGTCAGCGGCACCATCCCCATGGATGCACGCATCCATGGGGCCCCTTTATATTTGACATCCTCGGACGAAGTGAATCCGCCCTGTGGGAACCCGGCTGCGCCGGGTCTTACGGCGGTCTTCCGCCGCGCGCCAGAAGGCGCGTGCGGTTCGGATTTGAATTGCCCCGGTGCACCAAAATATCCCACGGATATTACATCCGTGGGACGCTTTTTCGGTCCGCACACTCAAATGCATCAGCCTGAATCATGCATCTGACAGCATCTCTTCTGTGAACACTTCGCCCGAGTTTTTTTGTCGAGGACCTGAAATTAAAACCCAATGTCGATATAATCGAGATGTCTTTTTCTATACTTAGTAGAAATTAGCTTCAATAATTAATAAAAATTGAAAAATTTATAAAATTTGCAATGGTTGTCATTTTGTGCCAAATGAAAAATAATGAAATAATATGGCAATAATAGCCAAAAATCGCCCGAAAATCGATTTTTTCGAAGTATCACAAAATGTTACTATTTCTTGCCTTTCACCAATATGTGGTATACAACGGCCTTCAGGTGTAACTATGTCTGGACAATTGTAGTTTCATTAGATTTTATGTTGCGCGAAAAATATCGAAACAAGGCGAAAGAAATGCTGTATAGTGTCGAAAAATGGCAAACTGTTCCGGTTGCCTTAGTGCGAAAACACCATTATAATCCTCTTAACACCATTTTGTTAGCGGGGGGAATAGTGATGTTGTTCAATGACCTTGTCAGAGTTGGGGTGGAAGGGGAACAAAGCGGCGGGGAACTGATATATTGCCTGTTGACCGACACAGAGATAATCGAAGGTGAGTGCATTGCCGTTTATGGCGTATCGATTGCCTATAAAACCGAAGGCGATATTCAAATGGAAAAAATCCACAATGTCACAAGCAACAAAGGTGAAATGGTAAATTTGATGGAAAAAATGCAATTTGGCCATGTTTTTCCCGTTACGCTTATAGATATTGTTGAGGACTTTATTGCATAAAGCTATATGTTGTGGTATAATCACCCCAAAGCGCTCGGTTAAAAGCTATAGAGAGGTATGTTACCGACGTCTACTGAATGGGGTGCAAGCTATGAAGTGTCCATATTGTTCATTTGCCGAAAGCAAGGTTGTCGACTCACGCCCGACTGATGAAGGAACCAGCATCCGCCGCAGAAGAGAGTGCCTCAAGTGTGCAAAGCGTTTCACTACATACGAGACGGTTGAAAGCCTGCCGATGGTCGTCGTCAAGAAAGACGGCTCCAGAGAGACATTTGACCGCAACAAGATCCTTACCGGGCTGATGAAGGCCTGTGAAAAGCGCCCTGTTCCTATACAGGTCATGGAGCAAGCGGTCATGGATATAGAACAGAAGCTGCTCAATTCGCTCAGCCGGGAGATAAAAACAAGTCTCATTGGCGAGCTTGTTATGGAACATCTCAAGGGAATCGATGAGGTGGCGTATGTACGCTTTGCTTCGGTGTACCGCCAGTTTAAGGATATCGACAGCTTTATGAGCGAGCTTAACAGGCTGCTTACGACAAAATAACTACACCCGCAGGGATAAGGGCGCCGGCCGGCGCCCTTATTATTATGTATAGGCTGGTCGCCGCTCCTGGCGGCATCCGATGTTTTCTTTGCGTTTACAATATGATATACTGTCTGGGTAGCGGTCAATACACTACATTGCCGGTCTCCCAAGGCCCTCAGCAGCGCCGCGGCCGCTGTACTACCGTCCGCATGGGCAGGCCGGATGCGGCCAAAAAACAAAACAGAGGTAATTAATGTGACAACATACGCAATACTGTGCAATCCAGGGCATAACAGGGTATACTTCGGCGAGGCGCTGCGCCTGTCGACAGGCGAACTCGCGCTGTGCTCGCGCAGGTTTTCAGCCGCTTGCAGCGATATCGGGTGCCGCGACATCGCGGGAGTGCCATATATATGCCTTTCGGTCGAGGATAAGCTTTCCGGCGCCGATATACGCATACTGTCGCGGCTGTCGTTCACATATGCCTTATTCGAACTGCATGGCGAGCTCCTCGCACCGATCGGGCTTACTCCGTGGCCGCAGGTGGACCCGAAAATGAGCGGTATGCTGAAATATCAGGGTAAAACGAACGAGCTGTTCACCAGGCTGATGCTCAACGTCGCGCTGTACTCATCAGATTATTGCGATGCCGAGCGCGTCAGTTTGCTCGACCCGGTCTGCGGACGGGGGACAACGCTGTTCGAGGGCTTATCGCTCGGTCTGGATTCATTTGGCATCGATATTGACGGCAAGTCGGTCTCCGAGGGATATCACTTCGCCAAGAAGTTTTTCGAGCTGGAAAAATATAAGCACACCGTCAAAACCGAGCGGCTGAGCGGAGAGAACCGAAGCTACTCATTCGTTCGTCACCGGTTTGAGGTATCGCGCAGCAAGGATGAACAAAAGCACGGACGGGCATTGACGCTGGAGCTGGCCGAAGGCGATTCGGAGCACACAGCAAAGCTTCATGGCAAGAACCGGTTCGGCGTTATTGTCGGTGATTTGCCTTACGGCATACAGCACGGCAATGTGTCCGGCGGCTCGCGCGGCGGCTCAAAGACGCGCAACCCGGACGAGCTTCTTCATAAATGCCTGCCGGGGTGGTGCGAATCTCTGGCGCCGGGCGGCGCGCTGGCACTGTCGTGGAATACGAATGTGCTGCGGCGTGAGAAGCTGGCCGAGCTGCTTTCCGTAAACGGGCTTGATGTCTGTGACGATGGCGTATACCGCGGCTTTGCCCACCGGGTTGACCAGGTCGTTATGCGCGATATCATCATTGCGCGAAAGGGCAGGAAATGATTGATTACATTGAATATAACGACAGCTTCCGTGATGACATGCTGTTTTGCTATCTGCTGGCAAAAGATACACTTGGCGGCATACCCCGACTTAAAGAGGATTTGCTCGATATAAAAGGCGAATACTACGGCAGGGGAGACCGCTTCTGGCTGGCGCTTGAAGGCGGACGTGTCGTTGGTATGCTGGGTGTACACACCGCATCCGCCGCTGATGTCTGGCTCAAGCGCCTTTTCATCAAGCCGGGGTTCAAGCGCCGCGGAATCGGCACGGCGCTTCTTGGCATTGCCGAGGATTTTGCCGTTTTACGAGGGGCAAAAACCCTGCACACAAGATTCTCTGACGACTATCTGGAAGCCGCCCAATTTTACCTGGCCAGAGGTTTTCTTGTATGTGGAAGGTCAGATGGGCTGTGCCGCATGACAAAGCTGCTAGAGCGGAATTAAGGGACGGCTTGCGCGTATGTCAAAAGTCGCCTCAATCTGCCTAAAAAATGCTTCGCACAGTCAGCTTGTCATAGTCGCGTATCAGCTCAATGTGCATCTTCAGCTCCAGCAGTGTGGCGGCGTATTCGTCCTCGGCCCCGGTGATTGAAAACGCCTCGGCGCGTTCAAGTCTTTCGCTCACCGCGTCAGCAAGGTCGTGTATCACATAGCAGCATACAAGAGGCAAATACCGCTGCCAAAGCTGTTTCGCGCGGCGCAGGTCATCAATGCCTTTCAAGTCGCTCGATGATGAATCAATCAGCTCTATCATTGTATCGCACACGCGGCGCATATGCGTCAGCACCAGCGCGCCGCACAGAATAATTGCGGCTATCAGTACGCAGGCGGTCGCAAATCTCCACCACATTACGGCTTCTCCTTTTTACAGAATATTATATTCCCTGATTTATCGCCGCACAGCACAAACACGTCGGAGGCATTTACGGCGCCATGCGCCTTTATAATTTTTGACATCCACGCTTCATCCTTGCCAATCTGGCGCAAATTGCTTTTCGAGACATATCCGTCGGAGATTATCACATGAAACGGTTCGGCGCCGTCCGGCGTCAGAGAAAGCATTTTCGGCGTCACCGGGCTTGAAGCGGTGTCAACGAGCAGGCTCATCCGCCCGTTTGTCTCAACCTGCGCATACTTCACCTGTCGCATATCAAAAACACTGTTCAGCCGCAGGTCCTCAAACACATCGTCGATACTGAGCCTCAGCTTTTTTAGTGCCGGCTGATCCAGCGTACCGTCACGAATTATCGGCACCGGCAGCCCGGTCAGCGTATGGCGAAACCTTGTGCTTTTAAGTGACAACGTCGATATTATGACTTCCGCCGCAATAAGAGTCAAAATAGGAACGACGCCGTGGGTTAGCGGGATGTTGATATCTTGCATCGGCACCGAGGCGACAGCCGATATAAGGATTGTTACAACAAGTTCGGTCGGCTGCATCTCACCGATTTGCCGCTTGCCCATGAACCTGACGGCGATGATAATTAGTGAATACAGGATAATCGTGCGCGTAAACGGTACAAGCATAGTGTTCACCTCTGGCAGTATTTTACATATATTCTGGCGTGTTTGTGCCGCTGTTATGCGTGCATACCCGTGCAAAAATACCTTGTTCGTGCCGCGCAAATCTTGCGGTTTGCTCTTTACAAGTTGCTGCAACTCTGCTATACTGGTTAAGCGCTTAAGGGGTAAAATGTCCCAAACGTGAAAATATGGGTTCGTAGCTCAGCTGGGAGAGCGCCGCGGTCGCAACGCGGAGGTCGAGGGTTCGAGCCCCTTCGAATCCACCATGAACGCCCAAAACCTTCTAAACACAGGGTTTTGGGCGTTTTTATCTGCGCTTTTTGATGCTGCCTTTTCTGCATCGCTTTAAAACAGATAATTTCAAATCCCTGTCGTGTCAAGATATTACAATAACTGATGCCAAATATAGTTATATGGCATTTGAAGTATATCTTCTTGGCTGATATAATTACAAATAAATTATAGCCATGAAACATTACATATGTTTATACCTTTTGCTCCGCACGAATATACCATGTTTCATATTGAGCTGGGAAGAGATAAGATAAGAATTGATATTATAAACGATTCCGGTATATGCAATTTTACCTTGACAACACATTATAATGGGGGTATTATCTATATAATATAAATAAAAGCACAGGTGAACAATTCACTAATATACGAATTGAAATAATTTTTATTTGTTTCATAATACGCTTTTCAAGGCAGCAGCCGAGGCAAAGACCGATAATTCAGCCAGTGACGCGCAAATGTTAACCCGAAGTTGAACCTATAAAAACGGCAAAACACAAAATGCTTTGACGCGCTCCGCAAAATGGGACCGCTTCAAATAAAAAAACATTTGAGGGGAAAAACATGAAAAAGAGATTATTAGTACTAGCTCTTATTCTGGCAATGGTACTTTCAGCAGCAGCAGCGTGTGCCAACAACGGCGGATCGGGCTCCAAGGCACCGGTCAAGGTCGGTTTGTCAACCAGCATTACAGGCGCCGGCGCTTTCATCGGCGTTCCCGCAAAGCTTGCCCTTGAAGATTATGTTGCCGAGCTGAACAAAAACGGCGGCCTTCTCGGCCATCCGGTCGAGCTTGTATTCGCTGATTACGGCGGAGACGTCGCGGTCGAAGCTGTCACCACTTGCAATCGCATGATCGAGCAGGATAAGGTCATTTCCATTTTAGGGCCTCACGGCAGCGCCGCAACAATTCCTATGGCCAACCTTGTTGACGCCGCCAAGATTCCGATGATTACCTCCGGCTCCAACTCGAAATGCACAATCGACGAAAACGGCAATGTTCATCCGTACGTCTACAGGGTATGCTATATCGACCCGTATCTCGGCGATGTGCTTGCGAACTACGCCTACAATGAAATGGGCTGCCGCGAGGTCGCTATCCTCGAAACCATAGGCGAGCCGTACTGCATGGGGCTTGCCAACAACTTCGAAAGCTCGTTCACCGCTCTCGGTGGAAAGATCCTCTCCCGCCTTGGCCATCAGAACACCGACGTCGATTTCAGAGCGCAGATAACCGAGGCGCAGAGCCTTAATGTCGACGCCATCTTCATGCCATGTGTTACATATCTTATCCCGTCGCTGTTTGCCAACCAGGCCAAGGAAATGGGCGCCGACTTCCAGTATATAATGGGCGACGCAGTTTACAACGAAGAGCTTATGACAGTCGCCGGCCCCGCTTGCGAAGGCTCGGTTATTGCGGTTGGTGTTTGCGAAGATGATCCTTCCTATGCCGAGTTCCGCAAGACGTTCAGCGAGAAGCACCCCGGCGAGACAGCCAACATGTATACTATGTACACACTCGACGCCATGAAGCTGCTCGAGTGGGCCGTCAACAAAGCGCAGAGCGTTGAACCCCAGAAGATAAAGGAAGCGCTTGAGACAGCAGCAAATGTTGAACTGTTCACCGACAAGAACTTCAGCATCGACCCGGAAACGCATGACCCGCTGAAAAAGACCGTTACCATCATGGAGATCACAGACAGTAAATACGAGATACTCACCTCCTTCAAGCCGGAATAAAATACAGTCTCATAAACAGCCATTTCAAGGACTGAATGGATCCAGTTTTCGGGCCGGTTTCTACCGGCCCGAAAATTAATCCTAGACAGTTTGGCGGCAGCAAAGCCAAAACAAATCGAATCACCCGTGTGCATCATCTCCGGTCAAATTAGAATTGATGCAAAAAAACATAAAGACAGCGGCGCCAGTATGACGGCAGCCGCATATGGAGCATGAGATGGTAAAGCTTTTGCAACAGATAATAACAGGCATATCCATCGGTGGCATTTATGCGCTGCTGGCCGTCGGTTACGCCTTGATATTCAGCATATTTCAGTTCACTAACTTCGCGTTTGGCGGTATACTTATGGGCTCCGCCTTTGCGGGCTATTTTGCAACGACAACTCTTGGGATGGATGCCATACCGGCCACGTTCGTGGCCGTGTGCGCAGGCGTGATTCTTTCGATACTTGTAGAGCTTACAGCCTACAGGCCGCTGCGTAAAAGAAGCAGCAGCAGGCTGTTCCTTATGATTTCCGCCATGGGCGTCAACATTTTACTTGTCAACCTGGCCACAGTTACGTTTGGCGGCAACATAAGGTCGCTTCCCGCCGATATGCGTATGGACGCCATAAAGCTTGGCTCTGTTCAAATGGGTGTGCTCGACCTGATAGCCCTGATAGGCTCCGCCGTCATTCTGATTGCGCTGTGGGGATACCTGTATAAATCGCGCCAGGGCATTGCCATACGTGCCGTCGCCAACGACACAAATACGGCCCGCCTCATGGGCATAAACGTCAACAAGGTGTCTCTGACGGTTTTTGTCATTTCGGGTATACTCACCGGTATGGCGGGCATGTTCTTCGGCCTTAAATACACTGTATATCCCACGATGGGCATCATATCCAACAAGGCTTTTATTGCCAGCGTCATCGGCGGCCTGGGGTCTCTTCCGGGCGCGGTGCTGGGCGGGCTGATACTCGGCGTACTCGAGACGCTGATAGCCGGCTTTGTCTCCTCTGTTTACAGAGACTTATTCTCATTTGGGATAATGATAATCGTGCTGATGTTCATGCCAAACGGGCTGCTTGGCAAGAGCAACGATAAGCTTTAACGGGGGAGGATGAAGACATGGGATATGCGCTAACAGTAATCGTTTTCATCTGCGTCAACATTGTCGCCGCCACAGGTCTTTCGCTGCTCACAGGATTTACCGGGCTGTTCTCTCTTGGTCACGCCGGCTTTATGGCTATCGGCGGCTACACGTCGGCGATTATGGCAATGCACCTTGGCATACCGTATGTTCCGGCTGTGATTTTGGGCGGCGCAGCGGCAGTCATTATCAGCGTTGTCATCGGCTACCCATCTATCAAGAACAGGCTCAGGGGCGACTATTTCGCCATTTGCATGCTCGGCTTCGTCGAGATAGTGAGGCTTGTCATAAGCAATATAACCCACCCGTGGGTCAATGGTTCTCTCGGCCTTACGGGCATACCCAAGCTTACAAATGTCTGGACCGCACTGATTATCTGCATAATAATGGTGTTCTTTATGAGGAACTTCATAAAGAGCCATTACGGCCAAAACTGCAAGGCTATTCAGCAACAGGATGTCGCGGCTGAGATGATGGGCATAAGCATCGTCAAAACAAGGCTGATTTCACTTATGATAAGCGCGTTCTACTGCGGTGTGGCGGGCTCGGTTATGACATTCTACACCGCCTTTATCTCGCCGCTGTCATTCCAGGCGCCGCAGTCGCAAAATCTTGTAGCAGACGTCGTCATAGGCGGTGTCAACAGCATAACCGGCCCGATTATCGCGGCCGCAATATTGACGGCCCTACCCGAAATGCTGCGATTCCTTATTTCCTGGCGATATGTAATCTACGGCTTGCTGCTTGTTGTGCTTATCATCTTCAGGCCGGAGGGCATCATGGGTTACAAAGAGTTCAGCATCGGGGGATTCATAGGCTTTTTCAAAAAAACTTACAGAGTAGCAGTCAGGCTCTTCAAAAAGCTATTCGGTAAAAATAGTAAGACGGCTGATAAAAAGGGAGGTAAAGTATAATGAGCGATAATATACTTGCCATCAAAAACCTTGTCATCGCCTTTGGCGGACTAAAAGCCGTGGATGACGTCAGCATGAGTGTCAAGCCCGGTGAGTTTGTCGGTGTTATCGGCCCAAACGGCGCGGGCAAGACGACATTTTTCAACTCCATCACCGGCAACTTGACTCCGACGTCCGGAACCATAGAGTTTATGGACAGAAGCATCGTCAGGAAAACACCGTCAAAAATATCCAATATGGGAATAAGCCGCACATTTCAGAATATTCGCATATTCCCTAAGATGACCGTGCGTGAGAACGTCAACACCGCGCTTCACTCCACGCCGAAGTATTCTGTCTTTACGGCATTTCTGGGGCTTCCTGTTGTCAAGAGAGAGCAGCAGAGGGTTGACAAAGAGGCCGGCGAGTTTCTTGAATTGATGGGCCTGACAAAATATGCCGACGATTTGGCCGGGTCGCTGCCCTACGGCCAGCAGCGACGGCTGGAAATCGCGAGGGCGCTTGCAAACCATCCAAAGCTGTTGCTGCTTGATGAGCCCGCCGCCGGCATGAACAATGACGAGTGCAACGAGCTCATCGAAATGCTCACCTCACTTCACAGGCAGTTCAATCTCACCACTATAATGATAGAGCATCATATTGACATCGTCGTCAAATGCTGCAGCCAGATATACGTGTTGAACCTTGGCGGTATACTTGCCAAGGGAAGCCCGGAGGAAATCCAGTCCAACCCTGAGGTCATCAAGGCCTATCTTGGCGAAAGGAAGGATATTCTGGAAGATGAGTGAGCTACTGAACATAAAAGACCTTGAAGTCTATTATGGCGGCATACACGCCCTTCACGGCGTCTCAATCAGCATAGAGGAAGGCAAAATAGTCACCATCATAGGCTCGAACGGCGCAGGAAAATCCACCCTTCTTCGCACGATAGCGGGAGACAAGGACTTCAAATCGGGCACGATAAGCTTTAACGGCGCTCCGCTGCCCAAAACCGCCAATCAGGTTGTCGAAGCTGGGATTTCCCTCGTTCCGGAGGGACGCCGTATTTTCCCGAACCTATCGGTTAAGGACAATCTCATCGTCGGCGCTCACTTGAGGAAGGACTTCAAGGCCGCCATGCAGGAGGACTTTGAAGAGGTTGTCACACTGTTTCCTAGGCTAAAAGAAAGGCTCAGCCAGCCCGGCGGCACGCTGTCGGGCGGCGAACAGCAGATGCTGGCTGTCGGCCGCGCGCTTATGGCAAGGCCTAAGCTGCTGTGCCTCGATGAGCCTTCGCTAGGTCTTGCCCCGATAATCATCGATGAGATGTTCAAAAAGATAGTCCAGCTTAACAAAGAGCGCGGACAGACGATTCTGCTTGTTGAGCAAAACGCGTTTCTCGGCCTGGGCATCGCCCACAAGGCATATGTTTTGAATACCGGGCGCATAACTATGGAAGGCACCGGTAAGGAGCTTTCACATGACCCCAGCGTTCAGGAAGAATATCTGGGCATGAAAGCCACGATTAAAGGGAACTAGCAAATGAGGCCTGTCGCCTGACGACCGGCCTCATTTCTCGCCTTTCGCCGCGTTTTGGCTCACGCTTGAAAACGCGCGCGCCATATGGTAAACTTATGCAGTCATTTACGCCGCAGCAAAGCGGCGTGATAAGGAGGAATCGTCATGACATGGCAGCAGCAGCTCAGGCAGCAGTTCCCGGTCACGGCAAAATGCACATATATGGATACCGCGTTCGATTGCGGCGGAAGCCTGCTTGGCAAAACGGCCGCGGCGCAGTATTTTGACGACTGGGCGGACGCCGCGTCAAAAGCGATAAAGGGCGGCCCCGGCCGCCAGCCGTTCTTTGACGCCGCCAAAGGCGCAAAAGCCGCGCTTGGCGCGCTGCTTGGCGGGGTGGAGCCCAAGAACATCGCGATAACAAAAAATACGAACGAGGGAATAAACGCCATACTTCAAGGCTTCGAGTTTAACCCGGGCGACAATGTCGTCACGCTGGATACCGAATACCCTTCAGTCGTCATGCCGTGTCTCAATGCCGAGGCGCTGCGCGGTGTGGAATGCCGCCTCGCCACGCTTGGCGAAGACAGGCTGATGCACTGGCAGCTGCTGTGGGATTTGGTAGACGAACACACCGCGATGATTGTTGTCAGCCATGTCCAGTCGTCAACCGGGTATAAAATCGACCTCGAGACGCTCGGTCGCAAATGCCGCGAAAAAGGAATATTCCTCGTCGTCGACGCCGTGCAAAGCCTTGGACTCAGCGTTTTTGAAGCCGATAAATGGTGTATCGACGCCGTCTCCGGCGGCGGGTACAAAGGGCTCGGCGCTATCATAAGCATCGGATACCTGTGGTGCAGCGACCGGCTGCTTTCGCGCATCAGGCCGGTGTATGTGTCGAACAACTTCGGTATGAGTTTGGATTACAGCGAGAGCCGCCCGAAGATAACGGTAAAACCCGGCTCCGGCGCTGCGATGCTTGAAAACTGCTCGACAGATTATCTCGGCGTCTATGTGCTTAGGGCAGGTGTTCAGTGTCTGGCCGAAATCGGCATGCCGGCGGTAGAATCGCACATCGATGCGCTGTATGAAGCGCTTTACGACGGGCTTAGCGCCCTCGGCTACGCTATCGTAACCCCGCGGGATAAGGCGCATCGCTGCGCGTCGGTTGTCGTTTCAAGCGCAAACAGCGATGCTGTCCGCGATTATTTTGTTGCGAATAAAGTGATTATCAGCGGCGGGCGCGGCACGCTGCGCATATCCATAGGCCCGTATACCTCCGTGCATGACATTGACGAGACACTGCGTGTCGCCGGTGAATGCCCGCTGAGATAGATTATCAATATAAAAAGGCATAAACACGCGGCAAATCGCAGCGTGTTTATGCCTGCATGAAAACCCGCTTCGTTGAGGGTTTTCGGGCAATTTTGATAGAAATTCTCGGGAAATGAATTCCCGGAATTTTTGATTATAAGCGGGGGTTTCTGGGAACTTTTTAATCACATTTATTCTTATGCAAAAAGCCTGAACACCTTTCTTTGACAGCCTGAAACACGCGGCAAATCGCCGCGTGTTTTCTGTCTTGTTAATTATCGCCAAAACACCCTGCAAGTTTTTAGCATTTACTGATATTGACAAAGGCCGGGCAGGGGATTATAGGTTAAACAACACTGATATATCACTGATGTTTTATCATTTTTTTGTGTATTTTAAAACATCAGTGTATTTTATAGGCAGAAAAACGGAAGGATGATCGCTTTGACCACAAAGGAAATGATGGATATCGCCCTTGAGCTTGCCGGGCTGGATTATATACCGGAGGACAGCGCAATAAATGTCGAAGGTCAGGGTGTAAAGCGAGTTCTGGCCGGAATCGATATGAATCAGGCCGAGTTGATTGCCGCCAAGATGATGGGCTACGACTGCGTGGCGCGTCACCATCCGCAGGGGATTGGCAATATCGGCCTCGGCCGGCTCGAATCGCGTGACCACTGCGAAATCATGATTAACGCCGGAGTACCGGTGAACATCGCGCAGAAGACTGCCGAGCCGCGCAAGCCCAAGATGGATCAGACAATGCACGCAATGAACCTTACAGGCGCGGTTCAGCTTACCCGGCTGCTTGACCTAGCAAGCATCAGCATACACACCCCGGCCGACCTTATCGTAGAGGATATGCTGCGCCGGCGCATGCAGGCGCTTGAGAAAACGATAGACAGAGTGACGCTCAAAGACATTGTCGACGACATAAAGCAGGTGCGTGAGTTCGCCGAAAGCGCGCAGGGCCCGGAAATCAGGGTAGGGGACGAAAAGAGCTTCGCCGGCAGGATATTTGTAACAATGACGGGCGGCGGCGCGTGCACGCTTGAGGAGCACAAGGCTATGATTGACGCCGGGGTCGGCACATTTGTAGTCATGCACATGACGGGCAAAATTATCGACGCGCTGCGTGAAGACGGCCGCTGTAATGTCGTTGTTGCCGGCCATATGGCCAGCGACTCATACGGCTTTAACCGTATACTCGACGCGTGGGAGCAACGAGGTGTCGAGGTCAGACGTGTCGGCGGCATAGTGTGATGGATCAGGATTACGAAGTCAGCCTTGCCGTAAAGGATACCCACGCGGCGCTCGCCGCCAGCCCGTCCGTTGCGCGCGCCATGGCATTCCTGAAAGATGACGAGCAGCGCCGCCTTGAGGAGCAAATTGAAATTGCTCGCATCCCGGCGCCGTCGTATGACGAGGGCCGCCGCGCGCAGGATATGAGCCGCCGCTTTGAGGCGCTTGGGCTTTCGGATGTACATATCGACCGTTTTGGCAATGTCATAGGCGTTCGCCGGGGCACTGGAAGCGGCAAGCGTATCGTCATCGACGCGCATACCGACACGGTGTTTGCGGCGGATACGAAGCTGGAGCCGACGCGCGAGGGCAATATCGTCCGCATGCCCGGCATCAACGACGACGCCTCCGGCCTTGCCGCGATGCTAAGCATCATCCGCGCAATGAACGCCGCGGGAATAGAGACGGGCGGAGACCTTATATTCTGCGGCATTGTCGAGGAAGAGGTCGGCGTCAAGGGCATGGCAAAGTTCGTGGGCGACAACACATTCGACGCTTGCATCTCGCTCGATTGTGACGGCGAGGGATATTTCGTCTACGGCAGCATGGGGCGCAAGGTGGTGGAAATCACCTTCAAAGGTACAGCCGGCAGCATCGGCTACGGCTCGGTCTCTCATGCGATATACGCCGCCGCGCGCGCGATGGTTGCGATATCGGGCATGCCTGTACGCGACGGAACTGTACTGGCCGTCAACGGAATGAACGCCGCCGAAAGCAGCCGCGGCAAGGCGTGCGACAAGGCGGTCGTCAACGTAGAGCTTCGCGCACTGCGTCAGCAGGATCTCGATGAAATGCTCGGGCAGGTGCGGCAGGCGGTGCGCGGCGCGTGCGAGCTGGAAAACTGCAGGCCGTTTATCAAGCCCAAGCTTCCGCCGCCGCCCATCATGGTGACTTCCTCGCCGCAGCAGGAGGCAAAAGAGCGGGTTGCGCATTCAATAGATATTACCGACGATACAGAGGCGGCATGGCAGAACCCGCACAACCCGCTGCTGGAATCACTGTACACGATATATCAGGGCATGGGCATATCCGAACCGAAGCGCATAGCGTCGGCGAACTCAAACTCAGCCGAGGCTATCCGCGCCGGGATTCAAGGGCTTACTATGGGCGTCGGCGGCATCGGCGGCGGCGTGCATTCGCTGGATGAATATTTCGACGCTACAGATATGTACCGCGGCGCACAGGCCGCTATGATGCTTGCGCTTATGATGGCAGGTGTAAAGGACATAACCCTGCCGCTGGCCTAGCTGTTTACCGTTGAAAGGAGGCACACAATGCCCGTCGAACGCACATCTCTTTCGCAAATCGTCTACAACGAGCTAAAGCGGCGTATACTCAGCAAAGAGTATGCGGCTAACGAGCTGATAACCGAAAAAAAGATTGCGGCCGAGCTGAAGGTCAGCAACACCCCGGTCAGGGAGGCGCTGAATGTCCTGTGTCAGGAGGGGTTTGTAACCAGATACCCCAATTTCGGCTATATCATCCGCGAGCTGAATTATAAAGAGGTCAAGGAGATATTCGAGCTGCGCTTTATCCTTGAATCGGCGGCGGTCAGGCTTATCATAAAGTACGCGACCGACGATGAGATAAAATCGCTTTACGACTATGTCGGCGTGCAGGAGACAAGCACCGCCAACGATTACGGCAAAAACACTCAGTTCCACAGGCAGCTCGGCAAGCTTACGGGCAACAGCTACCTCGCCGATGACATCTTCCGCCTTGTCGTGTCGATTGCGCGTCCGTCAACATACCTGAACCATGAGGAAGCCGGCCTGTCCACGGGGGAGAGCCATGACCGCATTATAGACGCATTGCTGGCGAGAGATATTGACCAGGCGATTAAGTATCTCAAGCTGGATATCCTGTCCGGCAAGAACAGGGAGATATAGCGATAAAACCCGAATGGGTATTTATAAAAAACCGAGGAGAGAGTGAAAATGAAAAAAATCACAGCGATTATTCTGGCTGTATTGATGCTGTCCACACTGGCGGCATGCGCTTCCAACGGAACGACGACAACCACGCCTACACAGCCTGCCACGCAGCCTCCCGCGTCACAAGCCACAACAACGCCTCCCACGACAGAAGCCCCGCCCGTGCTGAAGGAAATAACCATTGGCCGTGACTATGACGCGAACACGCTAGACCTGCAGAATACGAACATCGACGGCGCGTATCTGATAATCTACATGGCGTGCGAAGGTCTGGTACGCAACGACAACGGCAATGTCACGCCGGGCGTCGCCGAAAAATGGGATGTCTCGGCTGACGAAACCGTCTACACGTTCCATCTGCGCAGCGATGCCAAGTGGAGCGACGGCTCGCCGCTTACCGCCGCGGATTTTGAATACAGCTACAAGCGTATGCTCAATCCTGAGTTCGGTCTCGAAAACGCCGGCCTCGGCTTTGTCTTCAAGAACGGGCAGGAGTACTACAACGGCGAAAAAACAGCTGATGACGTCGGCGTAAAGGCGCTGGATGCCACAACGCTGGAAATTACATTTGCCAACCCCAGCCTTGAGACGCTTTACACCATGGCCCGCTACCAGTACTATCCCGTCAACAAGGCCATGGTCGAAGCTCAGGGTGTCGGCTACGGCTCCGAGGCAGATAAAGTTCTTACAAACGGCCCGTTCAACATAACACAGTGGCTGCACGAGGATAGAATTATCCTAGAGAAGAATGAGAACTATTGGAATAAGGATGCCATCAAGCTGACAAAGGTAACAAACATCATCGGCCTGACGACCGAGACCGCCGCCGACATGATGGCGACCGACACACTTGATATATTCGTCTACAGGGATTATAAAACAGCTATGGACCTTGAGGGCAACGGTTTCGACGTTACGCCGATTGTCAAGGGCTATCAGTTTATCCAGATGAACGCGTCCGGCAGCTCGCCGGAGCTTGCCAAGTTTATGGGCAACGCAAACTTCCGCAAGGCACTCAACCTTGTTGTCAGCCGCGAGGCGATAACAAGCGCTATATACATCGGCTACGACCCGACGACGCGTTATTCCTCGCCGACAATGATGGGCGTCAACAAGGCGTTTAATGAGGAATATCCGCTTGAAGGCTGGCCGAAGGGCGGCGATGCCGAAAAAGCAAAAGAGTGCTTCGACCTCGCCATGCAGGAGCTCGGCACAAAAGCCTCGGATGTGCCGCCGCTGTCGCTGCTTTGCTTTGAATCACAAAACGGCATGCTGATGTTCCAGGCGGTGCAGGACATGCTGCTCAGCAACCTCGGCATTCAGTCGACAATCAACCCGCAGCCGATTCAGCAGATGATCGAAAAAGCGATGGCCGGCGAGTGGGATATGTGGTGGGGCGGTATGTCGCTGGGCGCGCTTGACTGGGCCAGCCCCGATTCATTCGGCATAAGCTTTGACTATACCGAGGGCACGAAGGACTTTATCCAGTACAAGAACCAGGCGTACACCGATTTGTACCAGAAGACAAAGGTCGCAAAGACTATCAAGGAGCGCAAAGACCTGATGTTCGAAATGGAGAAAATCCTGTGCGAAGATCCCCCGGCAATCCTCGTCGGCTGGACGCAGAACTGGGCGGTATACAGCAGCAAGCTCAGCAATTTTATGATGAGCTCCGACCCGGTGTTCATCTATATGGATTTAGCCGAGTAATTTGACCTAATCCACACTGGTCTCCCGCCTCGGCGCGGGGGACCGGTGATTTATTCAGGGGGAGTGAACAGATGGCGAGATATATTGGCAAGCGGTTCTTCATCTCGTTGATTACCATTCTTGTGCTTGTAAGCGTAACATTTTTTCTGATAAAGCTTTTACCGGGCGACCCGTTTATGAACGACAAAGTAGCGCCCGAAATACGTCAGAGGCAGCTCGCTTACTACGGCCTTGATAAGCCGGTTGCTGTGCAGTACATAAAATACCTTGGCAATTTGATGAAGGGTGATCTCGGAACCTCACTGAAATATGTGGGGCGGCAGGTCACGACCGTAATTGGGGAGACATTTCCGGCGTCGCTCACCTTGGGCCTGATCGCCGTCTTTTTTTCACAGATAATCGGCATGGTGTTCGGTATACTAAGCGCGCAGTTCAACGGAAAATGGCCGGACTATGTGCTGATGCTGGTGGCCGTGTTCGGCGTGGCGGTTCCGTCGATGGTACTCGGGCCGCTCATCCGCTATTTCTTCGGCGTCAGGCTGCACTGGCTGCCTGTCACCGGCTGGGGCTCGCCGACGCAGATTATCATGCCGGCGTTTGTAATGGGGCTTGGCAACCTTGCCGGCACCACGCGCCGTATGCGCGCAAGTATGCTGGGTGTCACAACGCAGGACTATGTTAAAACGGCGCGAAGCAAGGGGCTGACAGCGACGGAGGTCATCTGGCGACACGAGCTTAAAAACTCGATGATTCCTATCGTGACAAGCCTCGGCGCGACAATTGCCAACATGATAATGGGCTCATTCGTCGTCGAACAGATATTCGTTATCCCGGGTCTTGGCAAACACTTTGTCAACGCTGTCACGACGCTTGATTATCCGCTTGTCATGGGCACGACAATTTTTTACGGAACATTCCTTGTATTTATAACATTTTTTGTCGATTTGGTCTATGGCGTTGTCGACCCGCGCATACGTCTGTCTTAGGGGGTGCGGTGAATGGACGAATTAAATATGGCATTTTTGCCGGACGATTTCGAGCAGACTCATGCAGGCTCAGCCGAAAGCGAGCGTATCGCCCGCCCGCACACAACATATGTCAAGGACGTATGGCGCAACTTCCGCAAGCGCAAGACGGCGCTTATAAGCCTCTTTGTGATAATCATAATCGTGGCGCTTGTGCTTGCCGGCCCGATGATGCTGCCGTTCAACTACTACAGCAATGATTACAGCATTGTCAACCAGGGGCCGACGGCCGAGCACTGGTTCGGCACCGACACACTCGGGCGCGACATGTGGGTCAGGGTGTGGGTCGGCGGCAGGGTATCGCTGCTCATCGCGGTGCTCGCCACGATTATACCGTATATTATCGGCATGATTGTCGGCGGCATATCGGGGTATTTCGGCGGCAAGGTTGACATGATAATTATGCGCACCGTCGACGTGCTCATCGGCATCCCCTCGATGATATACAACATACTTCTGATGATGGTGCTTGGCAGCGGCAATATTATTACGCTTGTCATCGCGTTTACCATCACCGGGTGGCTCGGCGCGGCGCGCGGCACACGCGGGCTGGTGCTTCAGCTTCGCTCGCGCGAGTTTGTCATGGCCGGCGAGACGCTTGGCGCCTCCCCGCTGCGCATAATAATTCGGCACCTGCTGCCGAATACGATGGGCATTACGGTCATCGGCATGACGATGACGATACCCAACATTATATTTATGGAGGCGTTCCTCAGCTTCATCGGTCTGGGTGTCGCTCCGCCGAACCCAAGCTGGGGGCAGCTGATAAAAACAGCCAGTGAAAGCTTTAAGAACTATCCGTATCAGTTCATAATCCCGTGCGCGTGCATCAGCATTACGCTGCTGTGCTTCAACCTGATGGGCGACGGTCTGCGCGATGCGCTCGACCCGCGTCTGCGGTCCTAGGAGGTGCGAGATGAATCAGGAATACCTTCTGTCTGTCCGCGACCTTGCGGTGTCGTTTGATACATATGCGGGAGAAGTTCAGGCTGTACGCGGCGCGACATGGGACCTGCGCGAAAAAGAGACAATCGCCATCGTCGGTGAATCGGGCTGCGGAAAGACGGTCAGCATCCAAACCGCGATGGGCCTGTTGCAAAAGCCTGCCGGACGCATTAAGGGCGGGCAGATAATCTACAGGGGGCGGGATGTTGCCGGCCACACGCCAAAGCAATGGCGCGAGATTCAGGGTAACGAGATGACCATGATATTTCAGGACCCGCTGACATATCTGAACCCGACGATGAGGGTAGGTGACCAGATAGCTGAGACATATATCAAGCACAAGCATGTCACTCAGCGCGAGGCCGAGCTTCGCGTGAGGGAAATTATGACAATGGTGTCGCTTCCGACGCCCGAGCAGAATATGAGACGCTATCCGCATCAACTGTCGGGCGGTATGCGCCAGCGCGTCATGGTGGCGATGGCGCTGATATGCAACCCTAAGATACTGTTCGCCGACGAGCCAACGACGGCGCTCGACGTCACGATTCAGGCGCAGATTATAAACCTGATGAACGGCCTTAAAAACGATGTAGACACCGCCATAGTGCTGATTACGCACGACCTCGGCGTCGTGGCGAATATGGCTGAGCGCATCTATGTCATGTACGCCGGGAAGATAGTCGAGCACGGCGATGTCGATACGATATTCGAAGACGCGCGTCATCCGTACACATGGGGGCTGCTCGGCAGCATCCCGCGCCTTGACGACGACCGCAAAGACAGGCTCACGTCAATCCCCGGCACGCCGCCGGACTTGCTGGCGCCGCCGGAGGGCTGCGCGTTCGCAGCGCGCTGCGCTTATGCGATGAATATATGCAGGCGCCGGCAGCCGCCATATTTTAATCACGAGCAAAATGGGCATTACTCCGCCTGCTGGCTGGCTGCTCCCGAGGCCGAGAGCATACGGCTCAAGCTGGGGAAGGGGGGACGTGTATGAGCGAGCAGACTCTGCTTAAACTGACGGATGTCCACAAATACTTCAGGCTGAACAGCCGTGCATCGCTGAGGGCTGTCGGAGGAGTCAGCATAGAGATAAAACGCGGCGAGACGCTCGGCCTCGTCGGAGAATCGGGCTGCGGCAAGACGACGCTTGGCCGGACGATTGTCAAGCTGTATCGGCCCGACAGCGGAAATATTGAGTACATGGGTGAGGATATCTGGGCGCAAAACAAGAGCAAGTCTCTTGACTACCGCAAAAAGGTTCAGATAATCTATCAGGACCCGTATGCGTCGCTTGACCCGCTCAGTGTTGTAAGCACATCCGTTGCCGAGGGGCTGGACATCCACGGCATGCTTGGCAGCCGCGCCGCGCGCCTCGAGCGTGTGATGGAATTGCTTAACATGGTAGGGCTTAATCCCGAGCACGCAAACCGCTTCCCGCACGAGTTCAGCGGCGGTCAGCGTCAACGAATCGGAATAGCGCGGGCACTTGCCGTCGAGCCGGAGTTGATTGTCTGTGACGAGCCGATATCGGCGCTTGATGTCAGCATTCAGGCTCAGGTGATAAACCTGCTTATGGATTTGCAGCAAAAGATGGGGCTGTCGTACCTGTTCATCACGCATGACCTTTCTATGGTCAAGCGCATCTCAGACCGCATCGCGGTCATGTACCTCGGGCATATTGTTGAGCTTGCGCCCAGCAGAGAGCTGTACAGCAGCCACCGCCACCCGTACACAAAGGCACTGCTGTCCGCCATACCCATACCCGACCCGAAGGTCGAACGTCAGCGCCAGAGGGTGCTGCTTAGCGGCGATGTGCCAAGCCCGATAAACCTGCCGGACAATTGCGCTTTCTCGATGCGCTGCCCGCATGCCGCAGAGCGCTGCCTTAAGGAGCGTCCGCCGCTCAGGGCTCTGGCCGGAGGGCATTTTGTCGCCTGCCACTATGCCGAAAACTTTCAGTAAACGAGGAGGCAGCACCAATGATAAGTAAAACCGACAGCGCTCTTGTGCTTGAAGCGGCGCTTGGCGGCGGGGCAGACTTTGCCGAGCTGTTTTTGGAAGACAAGGAAGAGCTGAACATACGCTACTCCGGCCGCGTCACAAACCTGTCGCAGATTCGTATCTTCGGATGCGGGCTAAGCTTGCTGGCCGGGACGCGGCGCGTATATGTCTACACAAACGACACATCGCTGCCGGCGCTTATGGCGCTGTGCAAAAAGGCATGCGCGCTTTTAGCGCAGCCGAAGGCATGTGCCTCTCCCTTGTCGCTGGCGGATGTCTCTGCTGCCGAGCCGAATCCGATTGAAATATATCCCGGCACGGTATCACATGACGAAAAGGTCAAGGTGCTGCAGCAGGTCGACAAACGCGCGCGCGGCATGGGAAGCGATGTTAAAAATATCAACCTTGACTTCTTCGATACAGACCAGCGTGTGTGTATCGTCAACACAGAGGGCGTCGTGGCAAACGACCGCAGAGTTACGTCAAGGGTTCGCCTTGTGCCGACGGTTGTCTCGGATACCGGCGCAATAGGTTATTTCACCGATTACACGCGCCCGCTCGGCTTCGAAGCGTTCAAAGCCTGTGATTACACGCAGTTCGCGGCCGATACGATTGAGGATATGCGTCAGTCGCTCCGCGCGCCGGACGCGCCCAGCGGCTATGTGCCGGTTGTTCTCGCGGCGGGCGGATGCAGCGGCACATTCTTCCACGAGGCATGCGGCCACCAGCTCGAGACAAACGACCGACTGCTGAAGGACGGTATATTCCTCGGTAAAATCGGGGAGAAAATCGCGTCCGATAAAGTCACGCTCGTCGACGACGGCACGCTGCCCTCGGCTTACGGCTCCAGCAGGTTTGATGACGAGGGCATGGCGCGTCAGCGAAATGTTCTTATAGAAAACGGCGTGCTTAAAAGCTATCTTGCCGACAGGCTGGGAGCAAGGAAGCTCAATGTTCCGCGCAATGCCTGCGGACGAAGGCAGGGCTATACATATCCGGCAGCCGCAAGGATGAGCAATACCTATCTCGCTCCCGGCAATGACGACCCGCAGGAGATGATAAGCTCGATGGCCGAGGGGCTTTATGTTGTCCGCGTCGGCGGGGGCTCGGGCGGCAAAGAGTTTACGCTGCTGGCTCAAAAGGCGTTTTGGGTTAAAAACGGACGGATAGACCGTCCGGTCAAGGGCGCGATGCTGCTTGGCAGGGGAGACCGTACAATGCTGGACATCGACCGTGTCGGCAGCGCTGTCGAGTTTGAAGAGCACGGCGCTTTCTGCGGCGGCGCGTCAGGCCTGTGCAACACTACGACATCAGGCGCCGCGATGCGAGTGTCGGGCATGGTCGTCGGGGGGAAGGGAGGCAAGATTTGATGAAAATTGACTTGTCACGCTTTGAAGCGGCATTCTCCGCGCTGCCCCGTGGCGTCAAGGCCGCCGAAGTGAATGCCGAGCTTCGCGATTGCCTGTCGGTCGGCGTAAAGTCGGGGCGGATGACAGGCTGCGAGGCCAACACAAAGACAATACTCTATCTGCGCGCCAGCGACGGCGAAAGAAGCGGCATGGTATATACCGAGCGGCTGCAGGATGACCCTGCCCTGCTCATTACCGCCGCTATGGCAGGTGCCGAGGTTGTCCAGCCGGGGAAGAGCTGCTTTAACTCATCCGGGAGATATGAATATGTTACAGGCGGCGCCGGTCAAAGCAGCGATGAGCTGCTCGCCGCTGCAGCTCTGATTGAGGAGTGCGCTCTCGCAACACCGGGTGTTACAGCCGTTACCGAGTGTGAGATTCTTATGACGCTCCTGGCGCGGCGCGTAATCAACTCATACGGATTTGACAGCTATGCCGAAAATACATTTTTTACCGCTACTCTCGAGGTAGAGATGTCGCGCGGCGGAGGGAAGACCGTCAGCGCAAGCATAGCACACACCTCTGCGACCCTTGCAGGGCTGGACGCAAAGGCTCTTGCGGCCGCGGCCGCAGAAAAAGCCTGCGCAAGCGACCGTGGCGGCGAACTGCCGGATGTGGCTTTCCCGTCGGGCATGTACTCGGCGGTACTGACGCCGGATGTGGTATGCAGCATAATGACAACGGCATGGCAGGCGTTCGTCGGCACGTACATGCGTGACGGTGCAACTGTTTATCCGCCGGTGCCGGGGACAAAAATCGGCCCCGCTATCCTGAATATTGTCGACAGGCCTTCATATCCCGGGCATGGATACGACCTGAGAATCGACTGTCAGGGCACACTTTGCCAAAGCAAGCATGTGGTGGAAAAAGGCCTGCTTAAAACTCCGCTGCTCAATTTGGAAAGCGCCGAATCGCTTGGCCTGCCGCCCACGGGGAATGCGGGCCGCATGCCGCTGCTTAGCGGAACAACGCAGGTCAATATCGTTACTGCGCCGTCGGTTATATATATTGAACCGGGGCTCAACACAGTGTCCGAGCTGACGGCGGCAATGGGGGACGGGATTGTGCTGACATACGCGCTCGACGCGTTCCATTCGCTAAACATTGCGTCGGGCGAGTTTTCGATTCCCTGCGGCGGCATCGTCTTCAAGGGCGGCAAGCCGGCGGGGGTCGCGAATCAGCTTACGATGGCGGGGAACCTGCGTGACCTGTTTATGAATATCCGCGCCATCGCAAACGATTTAAAAATCGAGGAGTTTTTCTACAAAAATTACTGCTACGGCGGCCCGAGCGTGCTTGTCGACGGTCTTGTTTTCGGAAGCATGAGCTGAGACGGCGCGTCAAAACGGAATAAGTCGAAAAAAGGACGGTGAATCTCACCGTCCTTTTTTATTGACAATATTCGACGCAATAACACAAGAAGCATTCACGGCATATAGTGTTAATGGTTACCACGTGGGTTGACCAATATGTGGAGGGAAAGAATATGCCTATGGAAAATGACAGACTTCTTGATACTGAGCGCCGCCATGACTGCTGCTGTTGTCGCCCGATTGTGATTCGTTGCACAGGCGCCACCGGCGCAACCGGCCCGACAGGCCCTACCGGCCCTACCGGCCCAACCGGAGCCGACGGCTTGCCCGGCATCACAGGCCCGACCGGCCCAACTGGAGCCGACGGCCTGCCCGGCATCACAGGCCCGACCGGCGCTACAGGCCCGACAGGCGCGACCGGCCCAACCGGAGCCGACGGCTTGCCCGGCGTAACCGGCCCGACAGGCCCGACCGGAGCCGACGGCCTGCCCGGCGTAACCGGCCCGACAGGCGCCACCGGCGCAACCGGCCCGACTGGCCCGACGGGGCGGATAATTTATGCTCAAAATACCTGCTTGAAATATGGAGAACGGCTATTTCCTTAAAATTAGCCCACATTCTCCACCACGGTCAAAGTGTATTTGTTATTCTCAATGAAATCCACAATGCGCTTGTACTGGTCCTCGGCCTTGAATTGGATAGTGAGCTCGCCGCCCTCATGGACATAGATTGTTTCAATCAGTTCCACCAATATCCCTTGTGAGAGTTCGCAAATGTTCTCATGCTTTAAGAAGGCTTGCAGATATGGGTCGTCAGATGAAATCCCTCGCTCCATAGTGCCGATCTCGCCCTTGATATGCTCAATAGCCTCTTGAAGCTCCGCCTGCTGCTTTTCAAACTTCTCACTCAACTTGCGGAATTGCTCACGGATAATATCGCCATTCTTCCAGTCAATCCAAAGGGAGGAAGTCAAGTCACTCGTTTTTTCAAGTTCCTGTTCACGGAGTTTTAGCAGGTGTTCAAGACGAGTGGATTTTGTCTGCACTACGGGAGCCTCATTGATGTTTTTGATTGCGTCCTCCAGGGCCGCTACCAACTCAATGTGCTTTTGGATAACTGTCAAAACCGTTTTTTCGAGGGTGTCCAGCCGCATAGTGTGTTTGGTACACTTCTCTTTTGACTTGCGCTTGTAGGTAGAGCAATTGTAGTAAACGAAACCTGCCGACGCCCTCCGCGTCATGGCCTTGCCACAATCAGCACATTTCAGAAAGCCGGAAAACAGGTAGGTTTCCTTTTTGTTCGGAGCGGTACGGGTATCCTTTTCCTGGAGTTCCTGGGCTTTTTCAAAGAGTTCAACAGATATGATTGCATCGTGGGTATCCTCTACCTGATACCATTCATCCTCCGGCATCCTGATCGCATTATGCACCTTGTAGCTGATAACCCGCTGCCTGCCTTGTACCATAGTGCCGATATACATTTTGTTCTTTATGAGCCTGGAGATAGAAGTCCCCATCC
>JAVBMB010000056.1:0-10849 GCA_031552995.1 Oscillospiraceae bacterium | reverse complement strand
TGTCGGACGGTTTAGACGACATAGGAGATATCCTGATAGAGGACGGCAAAATTGCGGCGATAAAAATCACTGGACCGGCCGACACGACAGACGCCGAAGTAATTGAAGCCGCAGGGCTGTGTGCCGCACCGGGCCTTGTCGACCTTTTTGCGCTGGCAACCGAGCCGGAGCGCGACGGAGAGGAGACACTGCTTACAATGTCGGTCGCGGCGGCAAAGGGCGGTTATACAAGCGTATGCGCGCATACCGGTGTAGACTCGGCGCAGCAAGCCTTGTATATTAAGGAGCGAGCCGAGTACTCATCATGTGATATTATAGCGGCTGCGCGCGCCACAAGCGGGGGAGAGATTCTCAACTACAGCCAGCTTGCCGAACACGGCGTAATGGCTGTCTACGATGACGAAGGTGTCGACGACCCGCTTGTCATGCGAAATATCCTGTTCCGCGCGCGCAAATACAAGTTGCTCGTGATGGACCGTTGCAGAGAAAAGCGGATGTACAATGAGGGACTGATGCGTGAAGGCGATACCGCGCGGATATACGATTTCCCGATTATCCCGTCCAGCGCCGAAGCCATTATTGTCGCACGCGACATAATTCTGGCGATGGAGACAGGCACGCATGTTCACATGGGGCATATATCCACGGCGCGGTCTGTCGAGCTTATCCGCTCGGGCAAAAAGCGCGGGGCAAATATATCCTGCTCGACCGAGCCGCACTATTTGGCGCTGACATCCAAGGAGTTGCAAGGCTTCAACACATTGGCAAAACTTGACCCGCCGCTCGGCAATCCCGAGGATGTTGAAGCGCTGATTGAGGGGCTGAGGGACGGCACAATTGACTGCATCGCCTCGGGCCATACGCCGGCGAAACCCGGTGGCAAGCTTCGCTCTCTTGTCAACGCCGAATATGGCGCGTCGTCGCTGGAAACAGCGCTTTCGGCATCTCTCACAGCGCTGTATCACACCGGGAAGATGAGCCTGCCGGAAGTACTTCACCGCATGACGGCAGCCCCCGCCGCGTTGCTTGGAGCCGGGTGTGGCAGGCTGCGCGTCGGTGACGAGGCAGATATAGTACTGTTTAATCCGAATGAGGAGTGGCTGTGCAGGGGAGCAGATTTTGTTTCACGAGGCAAAAACACTCCGTTCGAGAACAGACTGCTGCTCGGCCGTGTCGTTTATACCATTAAATCAGGCCATAGTCTATCACTTTAACAAGGAGAGCAATATGCTGAAGATCAATAACCTCACAAAAATATACGGCGGCACAAAAAAGGCGGTCGACAACCTTACGCTTGACATACCTGCCGGCAGTATATATGGATTTATCGGCCATAACGGAGCCGGAAAGACAACTACAATCAAAGCGTGCTGCGGCATACTCGGTTTTGAACAGGGAGAGATATACGTCGACGGGATATCCGTAAAGGATAACCCGCTTGAATGCAAACGCCGTATCGCGTATATTCCGGACAATCCTGACCTTTATGACTATATGTCCGGCATAAAATACCTGAACTTCATAGCCGACATATACGGCGTATCCAAAGAGGACCGTGAGCGCGATATCAAAAAATATTCCGACGACCTCGATTTGACGGCAGATTTGGCCCAGCCGATCAGCGCGTATTCACACGGCATGAAGCAAAAGCTCGCTATCATCGCGGCGCTGATTCATAAACCAAAGCTTATGCTGCTTGACGAGCCGTTTGTCGGACTTGACCCCAAGGCGGCGCATATGCTGAAGCAGTTGATGCGCGACCTTTGCAGCCGCGGCGGCGCGATATTCTTCTCGACACATGTGCTTGAGGTTGCGGAAAAGCTGTGTGACGATATCGCGATAATTCGTGACGGCAGACTTGTAGTCTCCGGCAAGACATCAAGCGTCATCGGCGACACGTCTCTTGAAAATGTCTTTCTTGAGCTGGTGGAAAAAAATGCTTAAGATACTTGTAACAGCCAAGCTTCAAGGCATGCTTGGCTCGATGTTCAGACGGATGCGAAAGGGCGGCAGCCGCGGCGTCGGCACAAAGATACTTATCTCGATATTTGCGCTGTATGTCATCGGCGCGCTGCTGTTTATGTCGGGTACAATATTTTTACTGATAGCGGAGCCTATGGCCGCTGCGGGGTTTGACTGGTTGTATTTTGCTATGGCGGCGGTAATTGCCGTTATGCTGTGCTTTGTGGGCAGTGTATTTGCCACGCAGTCTCAACTGTTCAGCGCCAAGGACAATGAACTGCTGCTCAGCATGCCGATTCCTCCCGGGACGATTCTGGCAAGCAGGCTGATATCCCTGCTGCTGATAAACTACATGTACAGCATGATGATTATGATACCCGCCTATGTCGTGCATGTCATGCTGTTCGGTTTTGCGCTTCTGCCGGCCGTCATGTTCACAATCGGGGCGCTTCTTATGCCGCTGATAAGCATGTCGCTGTCGTGCGTACTGGGCTGGCTGATAGGGTTGATTACATCGCGGATGAGAGGTAAAAACCTTATAACCATCGTCCTGTTTGTCGGATTTTTTACGGCATATATGTGGTTCTTCATGAACTTGCAGTCTAACATCACGGCGCTTATTGCCAACGGAGCGGAGGTTGCAGCAACTATAAAATCCTTCCTGCCGCCGATGTACTACTTCGGCTCGGCAGTAGCCACCACAAACTGGATGCATCTTCTCATTATGGCCGCGGCATGCGTGCTGCCGTTCACTCTGGTATGGTATGTGCTGTCAAAATCTTTCACAACAATAATAACAACAAAAAAAGGCAACACCCGCATAGTATACCGGGAAAAAGCAATGAAGGCGGGAAGCTCTCTGTCGGCGTTGTTCAAAAAAGAGATGACACACTTTGTCACATCAACGATGTACATGTTCAACTGCGGAATTGGCGCCGCGATGCAGCTCATTTATGCGGGCGCGCTGCTTATAAAGGGTCCGTCGATTATGGGCATGCTTGTCAACTTCCCCGGCGCCGAAGATATGGGAACACCGCTCTCTGTCGGCATACTGAGTTTTCTGGCAATCATGATATGCACCACCGCGCCGTCGATATCGCTCGAAGGGTCAAGCCTGTGGATACTTAAATCAAGCCCGGTAAGCTATATGCAGGTTTTTTGGTCAAAGCTGCTCGTAAATATCTGTATCGGTGTCCCCGGCAGCCTTATCGCCTCGGGCGTCACCTGCTTTGTAAGTAAAACTCCGCTAACTGACAGCCTGCTTATTTTCCTGATACCGCTATTGCTGGTTCTATATCAGGCGGCATTCGGTTTAGTGGCCAATCTTCACATGCCCAGGTTCGATTGGACCAACGAAACAGCTGTCGTCAAACGAGGCGGAAGTGTTATGGCGACAGTATTTGGAGGAATGGCGATTGTCTTTGCTCCCATACTGCTCTACCTGTTTTTACTAAGCGATGTAATGACGCTCATGCAGTTCTTGTGGATGTGCGTTGCGTTGCTGACAGTGGCAATCACAGTTCTGATGCTTCACTTGAAGGTCGCCGGCAAAAAGCTTTACGACGCATTATAATCCGTGTCAATATAAAACCGAGGAGGGGAGTCCCCCTCCTCGGTTTTTGCTATTGTCTGTGCTCAAAACGCCATTTTATGGCATTTACAAGGTTATCATAGCCGGTAATCGCGGCGTTGTTGTCCTTTCGGGTTGCGTCGCGTCTTTGCCCGGCCGGCGGAACAACTGTCTTTTTTGGTATATGCTCAGGCATGTCCACCCATCCCCATTCAAGCAAAATCGAGTTTCTGGCGCAAATTGTGCCGATTTCAAATCTTTGTCCAGTTGTGGCGCCGTTATTATTATTGTCAATATTAAATAAATAATGCGTTTGTATGTCCGGTATATATGGTCAGCAGTGCCGATTTTTCTCAACCTTGGATGTTTATGCTTGAAAACGCAGTCCGACGGGATTATCATTTAATAATTATACAATCTTGACTGAAGAATATTTGCTGAACAATTAATTTTATGAGAAATCAATCGGCAATTTAAAACGTATGCATTGTTTTATACTGTTGACTTATTTTTATCAAAGTGCTATTATGTCATCAGACAACGTATGCATCTTGTATGATAACAGGCTCTTAGGAAAGCAGGTCGAAACATTTGAAAAAATACTTCATATTTGTCGGCAACTTTGGTAGCGGAAAAAGTGAGCTTGCCATCAACATGGCGTTGGAACGCGCTGCAATGGGGCCGTGCACCCTGGCCGACCTTGACGTTATAAACCCGTACTTTCGCTCCGGCGAGCGCGGAGATGTATTGAGTGCCGCCGGTATCAGGCTTATCGCCCCGCCGTTTGCGCTGCACAAGATTGAAATTATGTCTTTGCCGCCTGAGATATATTCGATATTCGCCAAAGGCGAAGGCTCGGTTATCATCGATGCCGGAGGCGACCCGGTTGGCGCGACCGCGCTTGGACAGTATAAGCCTAACTTTGACAATATCCCGCAGGAGAATGTCGAGGTGCTCATGGTCATCAACCCGTTCCGCCCGCTTGCCGACACGACTGAAAAGGCGGTCGACCTGCTGCGCAGAATTGAGATGACCTGCAGGCTGTCGGTCACAGGGCTGATCAATAACGCGAACCTGGCGGGAGAGACAAGCGCTGAGGACATCCTGGATGGCTGCAGAGCCGTGTCCGAGATATCCGACATGACAGGCATCCCGATTTGGGGTACGGCGGGCACAAAAAAACCGCTCGAGGGTTTTGTCGAGATGGCGCTGAAGCGGGGGATAGATCCCTCACGCATTGGCAGGGTATTCGAGATTGAGGTCAACATGCATCGCACATGGGATAAATACATCAACGAGGGGCTGTAAAGCGTTTTATTATTACAATATTTAAAATAATCGGATGAATATAAAAATAGGAGGCTTATCCATGGTAAAAATCTCTATCAACGAAGAGCGCTGTAAGGGCTGCGGACTGTGCGCGCGCGCCTGCCCGAAGAAAATCGTCGAGCTGTCCAAAGACAAGTTGAACTCAAAGGGCTATCACCCTGCCGAGGTCATTGACCTCACACTGTGCATTGCATGCGCCGCATGCGCCCGCACATGCCCCGACGCTGTAATACAAATTGAGAAGGACTGAGGGAGGTAACATCAATGGCTAAGAAACTTATGAAGGGCAACGAAGCTATAGCTGAAGCCGCCGTTCAGGCCGGCTGCCGCTTTTTCTTCGGATACCCAATCACCCCGCAAAACGACATTCCGGAATATATGTCCGCAAGACTGCCCGAGGTGGGCGGCTGCTTCCTTCAGGCCGAGAGTGAAGTCGCGGCCATAAACATGGTCTACGGTGCCGCCGGCGCCGGCGCCAGGGTTATGACATCGTCGTCCAGCCCGGGAATCAGTCTCAAGCAGGAGGGTATATCCACAATAGCCGCGGCCGAGCTTCCGGCTGTCATTGTCAACGTCATGCGCGGCGGTCCCGGCGTCGGTAATATTCAGGCGTCGCAGGGCGACTATTTTCAGGCCACAAAAGGCGGCGGACACGGCGACTATCATCTTATCGTCTACGCACCGGCTTCGATTCAGGAGACTGTCGACCTGATGCAGCACGCGTTTGCCGTGGGTGACCACTACAGGACACCCGTTATGATTCTTGCCGACGGCGTCATCGGTCAGATGATGGAACCCGTTGAGATGGATTTTTCGCAAAAACCGGTCATCGCCGACAAGCCGTGGGCAGCCACAGGCTGGAAGCCGGGCGACAATAAGGACCGCGCCATCATCAACTCGCTGTACATCGAGACCGAGGAGCTAAATGTCCTCAACGAGCGCCTTCAGGCCAGATATAAGGAGATTACTAAGAACGAGACCCGCTTTGAGAGCTTCAACACCGAGGGCGCCGAGTACATACTGTACGCCTACGGCACAGTCGCCAGGATATGCAAAGCCGCTATTGAGACTCTTGCCGAGCAGGGCATAAAGGTCGGCCTTGTCCGTCCGATTACGCTTTGGCCGTTCCCGTACGAGGCGCTGCGCGCCGCGGCCGATCAGGAAAGCGTCAAATCGACATTGACGGTTGAAATATCAGCCGGCCAGCTGTACGAGGACGTACGTCTTGCCATCAACGGCATCAAGCCGTGTGAGTTTGAGGGCATTCCGGGCAGCATCATGCCGACTGCCGAGCAAATCGCCGCAAGAATCTTAGACATGAGGAGGGCAAAATAATGACTACAGTGTTTAAAAAGACAGATGTTTTGACCGATAAGCCCCTTCACTACTGCCCTGGCTGCGGCCACGGAAGAGTCCACCGCCTTGTCGCCGAAGTTATCGAGGAGTTTGGCATCCGTGAAAAGACCTGCGGCGTCGCTCCTGTCGGCTGCGCAGTGTTCGCGTTCAACTATTTCAATATGGATATGTTCCTCGCCTGCCACGGCCGCGCGCCTGCTGTTGCCACGGGGTATAAGAGGGTTCATCCCGAGAATATTATCTTCACATATCAGGGCGACGGAGACCTTGCGTCTATCGGCACAGCCGAAATTGTTCAGGCCGCGCACCGCGGAGAGAAGATTACGACCATCTTCATAAACAACGCGATATACGGTATGACAGGCGGCCAGATGGCCCCGACGACCCTTGTCGGCCAAAAGACGACCACATCCCCATACGGGCGTGACCAGGCCCACTGCGGCGCGCCTATACGCATTGCCGAAATGCTGGCGACTATCGACGGCACGGCGTATATCGAGCGCACGGCGGTCAACAACACGGCCAACATAATCAAAACGAAAAATGCCATAAAAAAGGCCTTCCAGGCTCAAATCGACGGCAAAGGCTTCTCGATGGTAGAAGTGCTGTCAAACTGTCCGACAAACTGGGGCAAATCGGCGACCGAATCGATGGACTGGATCGACAAGCAAATGATTCCGTACTATCCGCTCGGCGTCAAGAAGGAAAAATAAGCGGCACTTCATTTTGATATGTGAAAGGTTGGTATATCAATGATAGAAAAAAATGTATTTGCGGGATTCGGCGGCCAGGGCGTGCTGCTGATGGGCCAACTGCTGGCGCAGGCCGGCATGGTTGAGGGCAAACATACATCGTGGATTCCGTCCTACGGGCCGGAAATGCGCGGCGGCACTGCCAACTGCAGCGTCATCGTGTCCGATGCCGAGATTTCCTCGCCGCTCGTTACGGCTGCGACATGCGTCATTGCCATGAACAGGCCGTCGCTTGAGAAATTTGAGTCTTCGCTGCTGCCAGGCGGAAAGCTGTTTATCAACAGCTCGGTTATTGACGTCAAATCAAAGCGCACCGATGTCGATGTCTATTATGTCCCCTGCAACAATATTGCCGAGGACATGGGCAATGCCAAGGTCGCCAACATGGTCATGCTGGGCAAATACCTCGGCGTAACAAAGTGCGTCGATATCGAGACAATTCTTGAGGCGCTGCTTGAAAAACTGGGCGAAAAGAAAGCGAATCTCATCCCGCTTAACCGCGAGGCGCTTCTCAAAGGCGCAGAGGCTTAATCTATGGCACAGTTCATGACGGCTCGCGAAGCCGTCGAGCATATTAAAGATGGCGACTGCATTATAAACAACTCGTTTTTGGCGCTTGTAAACCCCGCCCAGCTCATGGGCGAATTGGGGAAAAGGCGCATGGAAACCGGCTCGCCGAACAACCTGACGATATACGGCGTAGGCTTTGGCGACTGGAACGAAAACTCTCCGTGCGAAGCGCCGGTATATTCCGGCGCCGTATCGCGGGTTATTGTCAGCCACTTCACCAGCACACCCGAGACGGCGCGGCGCGCCGTCGACGGCAGGCTGGAGGCGTATAACCTGCCGCTCGGCGTCATGATGCACATGGTTCGCGCATCCGCCGCCGGCAGGACTGATTACATCACCGAAATTGGCGTCAACCTGTTTGTCGACCCGAAATATAGTCAGTACAAGGTCAACGACAGGTCAAAAACCGACCTCGTCAGCGAGGTGACTATCGGTGGTCGCCGCCATCTCAAATACAGCATACCAAGCTTCGACGTCGCGTTCATCAAGGCTACAAGCGCCGACGCGGCGGGCAATATCAGCTTCGAAAAAGAGTGCATCGCGGCCGACACGCTTTCGGTCGCCCAGGCGGTTCACCGAAGGGGCGGCAAGGTGATTGTCCAGGTCGAGCGCGTCATCGAGACGCGGCAGCGCCCGTGGAACGCGTTGCTGCCGGCGGCGCTCGTCGATATAATTGCCGTCTGCCCCGAGCAGACACAGATTGCCGGCGTCAGCGCCTTCAACCCGGAATACAGCGGCGACATGCCCCTGTCGCCGCAGGAGATGCGCGATTACATCGTGCGCCGCGATGAAAAACTGCCCGCGCGGGACATTGCGCGACGGCTCATAGCGCAAAGGGCGATAAAGGAGCTTCGCCCCGGCGACGTGGTTAATATCGGCGTCGGTGTACCGGAGGGGGTCTCGGCCGAAGCCGCAAAGAATAATTTGATTCAGGATGTCGTACTCACCGTCGAGTCCGGCCCGGTGAACGGAGTGCCCGCCGCCGGCAAGGATTTCGGCGCCGCAATTGGCCCGCACTCAATCTGGACGCTGTCGCAGATGTTTGATTTTTACGACGGCGGCGGGCTTAATGTCACATTCCTTGGCGCGCTTGAAATCGACGGACGCGGAAATGTCAACAGCCACCGCAGCGGGAATAAACTGTCTGGCATCGGCGGGTTTGCAAATATTTCGCAGCGTACCGCCCGCGTCGTATTCTGCACCACTTTTACGGCGGGCGGCCTCAAAATCGAGCAGGCCGGCGACACGCTGTCGATAGCTGAAGAGGGGCGCAACCGGAAGTTTGTCGAAAAAGTCAGCACTGTCAGCTTTTCGGCCGACAACGCAATCGCAAACGGGCAGGAAGTGATTTATATCACCGAGCGTTGTGTTTTCAGGATGACCGACGCCGGGCTAAAGCTTATTGAGGTCGCACCCGGCATTGACATCAACCGCGATATTCTGGGTCAGCTTCCGTTTATAGTTGATATAGCGCCCGGTCTCAGGTAAAAGACGGCCGGAATCTTATCCGGGGCGTAAGAGCATTTTGCTGCAATATAACCTTATAAAGACGGAGGAATGATATGCCTCAGGCTGAAAATGCCCTATCGGCTAGGGTCAAAGATGATATATTGCAGATGATACTTACCGAGAAACGATTCGGTGTAGGAGATAAGCTGCCCAACGAGTTTGATTTGGCGCAGGAGCTTGGCGTCAGCCGTGCGACACTTCGGGAGGCTGTCAGGGTTCTCGCGGCTCAGGGCTATCTCGAAATCCACCGCGGCAAGGGCACATATGTGTCAAACAGCAAGGAAATATCTGAAGGCATTGTTCTGCCCGGAATGAAAAATGTGCGGGTTAATGTTAAAGATTTATACGAGATGCGCCTGATATTTGAGCCGCAAGCCGCATACTATGCCGCAAAGCGCGCAAGCGATCAGGAGCTTGAAAAAATACTCGAGTACAGCCTTAATAACGAGAAGATGATTGAGACGAAAAGCGAAAAATGGGACCAGTCCGAGCAGCTGTTTCACTCGGCCATCGCCTCGGCGACGCATAACAGGTTTATAACATCACTGCTGCCGATATTCAACCGCGCGATACACAGCGGTGTTATTCTGGCAAACGAATCTCCCGATGTAGCGCTGGACACGCTGCACGACCACCGCAATATCGTCGGTTACCTGCGCGAGCGCAATGCGGAAGGCGCCAAGGTCGCTATGCACCTGCATATTATCAATACGATGCGCAGGTTCGGCGTGCAGCTTGACTGACTTCTACACAGAAGAAGGCGAAAAATATAAGTTCAACAAAAGTGTAATAAATATTTTTTTGAAGGGATAGTGAGCGTCATGAATGTCAGCGATGTCAAGATTACTTTCAGCAAGAATCCTATGCCGAAAATAGCTGATGAGTCCACCCTTGGTTTTGGCAAAGTGTTCTCCGACCACATGTTCACAATGGATTATGCGGAAGGCAAGGGCTGGTACAACCCGCAGATTTTGCCTGTCGGCCCTATATCAATACACCCGTCGGCCGCCGTATTGCACTACGGACAGGAGATATTTGAAGGGCTGAAAGCTTATCGGGGAGAGAATAACAAAATCCTGCTCTTCCGCCCGGAGGAGAACTTCATACGCCTTAACCAGTCTGCAGAGCGCCTTTGCATCCCCACGGTTGATGTCGACTTCTGCGTCGAAACGCTGAAAAAGCTTGTCGAAATCGATAAAGACTGGGTACCGCACAGCGATGGCGCATCGCTTTACATCCGTCCGTTTATTTTCGCGGTTGACGAGCAGCTTAAGGTCAAGGAATCGCAGACCTATAAGTTCATTATCCTGCTGTCGCCCAGCGGCGCCTACTACGCATCCGGGCTTGCGCCGGTTAAAATCTACGTCGAAGACGAATATGTCCGCGCGGTTCGCGGCGGTATCGGCATGGCAAAAACAGGCGGAAACTACGCCGCCAGCATCAAAGCCGGCTCGGAAGCAGGAGCGCAGGGCTACGCCCAGGTGCTGTGGCTCGACGGCGTCGAGCGCAAATATATTGAAGAAGTCGGCGCGATGAACATATTCTTCATCATCGACGGCATAGTTGTAACACCGCAGCTCAACGGCAGCATTCTCAGCGGCATAACACGCAAGTCGGCTATTAAGCTGCTGCGCGACAAGGGCTTCACAGTCGAAGAGCGTCGCGTCTCTATCGATGAGATTGCGGCGGCATACGACAACGGCAAGCTTCAGGAGTGCTTTGGAACAGGTACAGCCGCCGTTATCAGCCCGGTTGGAGAGCTGAAATGGGGCGACAAAATAATGAAAGTCGGCAATGGTGA
>JAVBMB010000113.1:0-27330 GCA_031552995.1 Oscillospiraceae bacterium | reverse complement strand
TTACTGCTCGGATACCGACTCCCGCCTTGTTTCGTCGCTGCTAGGCGCCGACGCTCAGCCCGTCCCGTCCGGCGGCATCGCGCTCGACTCGCTCGAGTCGGGAACCTGCACGTACGCCGCTATTGTCCTCGACGATTTTTACGACTCCGACTGGCTGTTCAGCCGGATATTCGACAGGCATATCTACGTCAACTCGATAACCGTGGCGCCAAGCGGCAAGCATGTGTTCCTCATGTCCCGCAATTTGTACGACATGCCCGAAAATAAGATGATTTCCCTCGCCTTTGCCGTCAGCACCACGATGCACGGCAGCCTCGCCCAGACACTCGAGATATTCTCCGACCTCAAAATCAACCTCGAGTATCTTCGCTTTAAGACGCACAATATCGATGCCGACAGCAAAAACCAGCAGTACATTGTGTTTGCCGACTTTGTCGGCAAGCTCAGCTCATCCGCCGTGCGCACCGCGCTGCTGCAAATGGAGAGTGAATCCCCCTTCTTCCGCGTAATGGGCTACCGCCGGCGCATCGACTGATAATCATGTAAATACAGCGGCGCCGATGCCTGCTTAAGGCATCGGCGCTTTTTCATGTTCCGTCCGTTTTCTCTACGCAGGCGGCGTCACCCTGTACCGCTCGGCAGGCTTTCCGTTTTCAAGCTCCATAACCATAACCGGTCCGTATACCTGGCGGCACATCGTCACAAGCTCGGGCACGCCGTCACCGTCCAGGTCGCACAGCACCATCTCCGCGCCGAAGACATACCCGTAATCTCCGATAGAAAACACAGGGCATTGCGTCAGCTTCCCGTCGGCGTCAAGCTGCAGCAGCGACAGGTCATGGTACAGCACATGCCCCGGCACAGCCTCGTCGCTGTACGAATAACACAGCCCGTCCTCGGTAATCGGCTCTTTCGGTATCGCCAGCACAAACTCCTGAATTATAACCGGCTCGCACCCGCTCACAAACAGCGCGCTGATCATATATTCAGCCGTTTTGTCCGAAGCCGGCAGCACGGTTGCCGCCCCTTCCTCCGTCTGCCTGACCACATTGCCCGCCACGGCAAGCACATCCCCGATGCCGTCGTCATTCCAGTCAAAATAGTACGCCTCGGCGTATATCAACGGAGAGTCAGTACCTTTCCCGGCCAGCCGGTTCAAAAAGAATGCCGACACATCGTCGATACCCTGCGGCTGGTTGTCTGCGTCGTACTTTTCGTACCGCACCTTCACCGGGAAGATATCCCAGTCTCCGTCGCAGCTCACCGCAGAGGCGGAAAACATACGCTCATACCAGTCGTCCGAAAACGGCATCTGCGATTTATCATCCAGCATGCTTTTCATGTCCGCCGCAGCCGCATTTTGCGCCCCGGGCGCGTTTTTCAGCTTTTCCGCCGCCGAAAAATACCATCCGCCGTCTCCGGTCAGCCTCTGCTCGCCGTCAACCACATATGATATCGCCAGGTAGTCAGGCCCGTATTTCAAATACGCAACCGAATTGCCGGCAATATCGCGCGGCCCGGTCACAGGCTCCGTCTCCGGCATGGCGGTTGACGGGGCATTTGTCTCTGTAGAAGTCGCGGCCGGCTGAAGCGTCGTCGTCGCGCTTGTCGCAGCCTCGGCTGCGCACCCCGAGGCAAATGCGGATATCAGGATAATTGCGGCAAGTCTCTTTTTCATATTTCTCACGTCCTTCAAACCGCCATTAGCCTCATCTAAAACAGCTTGCTCCTCGCCGCTCTGCCGGACGGCGTACACGCCAGCCCGCCCTCGCCCGTCTCGCGTATCGACGCCGGCATGTTGATGCCTATCTGGTACATCGCGTCAATAACCTCGTCAAGCGGAACAAAGCTTTCTATCCCCGCCAAAGCCATATCCGCCGCCGCTATCGCCAGCGTGGCGAACACGCCGTTGCGCTTGACGCACGGCACTTCAACCAGCCCCGCCACCGGGTCGCACGCCAGACCAAGCGTATTCTTAAGCGCCAGCGCCGCGGCGTGCATACACTGCCGCGGTGTGCCCCCCATGCAGTCACACATCGCGGCGGCGGCCATAGCGGCGCCGCTGCCGCACTCTGCCTGGCATCCGCCCACCGCACCCGATATTGTCGCCCGCGTCGCAATGACGACGCCCACTCCGGTCGCCACAATAATCGCGTTCACCGCGTCGCGGTCGCTCAGGTTATACTCCTCCTGCGCCGCGATGACCACGCCCGGCAGTATCCCGGCCGAGCCCGCCGTCGGTGCCGCCACAATTACGCCCATCGCGGCATTATAGCCCGATGTCGCCAGCGCGTAGGACATCGCCTTCGCGCAAAGCGTGCCCATCAGGCTTTTGTGGTTCTTGTAGTGCTGGTAATACTTCACGGCGTCTCCGCCGGTCAGTCCGCTCACCGAGACCAGCTCGGAGGATATCCCCCCCGTCGCCGCTGTTTTCATCACCTGATAAATTGACTCGGCCTTGTGCCTCAGCTCGTCCACCGGCACGCCGCTGTCATCCTGTTCCTGCTCCAGTATCACTTGCCACAGCGGCCTGTTGTTCTTCAGCGCCTCATCCAGCAAAAAATCCGTGCTGTGTATATTCACGGGCATCCACCTCTCAAAACTTCGGAATAACGACAATATCCGACACACTGCCCACCTGCCGCAGCACCGCCAGCGTCTTTTCACCAACCGGCTCGTCTGTCTCGACGACGGTAATTACATCACCGTCGCGCTTGGCGCGCGACAAGCTCAGGTTACTGATATTGTACCCCGCAATCGACATGTGATACGACACATCGGCCAGAACGCCCTGTGTATCCTTATGGAATATCACCAGCGTGTCGAGGCTGCACGATACGCTCATGGCAAACCCGTTTATGCTCGTAAGCCTAATCGCGCCGCCGCCTATCGACGCCGCCGTCATAACGACGCTTTTATCGCCGTGTTTCGCCTCAATTTTTACGGTATTTGGGTGCAGCCTCGGGTCCTCAGCCGTCGTAAACACATATGTCAGCCCGCTCACGGCCGCGATACGCAGGCTGTCGCGAATCAGCTCATTGTCGGTGTTAAAGCCAAGCAGTCCGCCGACGACAGCCTTGTCGGTGCCGTGTCCGCGATATGTCTCGGCAAACGACCCGTAAAATGTGATTTTCGCGTTATCGCACCCGCCGCCCAGCACTCCGCGGCACACAAGGCCGATACGCACCGCGCCCGCCGTATGTGACGACGACGGCCCTACCGTGACAGGCCCCAGCACATCAAACATGTTAACACTCATAAGATTTCTTTCCCCTGCGCCGCGCCGGCTTCAGCGCGCGTCACGGGAATATCCCGCGTATGCGCTTCGCCTCGCACACACGCTGAAGCCCGAGCGTATAGCATGCCTCGCGCAGCGTCGTCTCGCTCATACGCGCCTGCTCCCACACCTCGTCGAATGTTTTCAGCGCAATGCTCTTCAGCATCCTGTTCACCTCATGCTCGTCCCACATAAGAGACTGCACATTCTGCACCCGCTCAAAGTACGACACAACCAACCCGCCCAGCGTCGCCAGCAAGTCGGGGATCACCAAAATCTCGCGCCTGTCCAGTATCTTATCCGCGCTGTAGGATATCTGCGCGTTGCCCGCCTCCAGCACAACCTGGCAATCAAGCTTCTCGGCGATATCCTCATCTATTATCTGGCACGGCGCGCAGATGGCCAAAATACTGCACTGGCACAGCGCGACGTCGTCATTTGTCACATGCTCTATCCCCGGCGCGTTGTAATCGGCAAGCCGTCCGCCCTCATCCGCGAACGAAATAAGCTCCTTCATGTTCAGCCCGGTCTGGCAGATAATTCCGCCCTCCACATTGCTGACGCCGATTATCCGCACGCCGTCGTCATAGATCATGCGCGCCGTCGCCCGGCCAACCTTCCCGAAGCCGGCTATCACCGCCGTCCGGCGCGCGCCGGCAGTCTTTGTCCTCTTCATTACCTCGTGCAGAACATACCCGGCTCCAACGCCTGTTGCCGATGTACTCCCGCGCGAGCCGAGCAGCTCCACCGGCTTTCCGGTGACAATTCCCGGAACGGCGGTTCCCGCCATCATGCTGTAGGTGTCCATCATCCACCCCATAATGGCGGCGTCGGTGCCGACATCGTTCGAGTGTATATCGCTGCCCGGGCCGATTACCGGCAATACCATCGCCGTGTACCTGCGCACAAGCTTTTTCAGTTCGCTCTGTGATATACTGCTCTTGTCCACAGCCACCCCGCCGCACGCGCCGCCAAACGGAAGGTTCGCCAGCGCGCACTTCAGCGTCATCAGCCCGGCGATGCCACGCGCCTGTTCGTGCGTCACGCCGGGGTGCAGCCTCAGTCCGCCGATATACGGCCCGAACAGGCTGCTGTGCTGCACTCGCACGCCGTGGAACAGCGTCACCGTGCCGTCGTCCATCTCAACGGGTATCGACATCAGCAGCTCGCGCTCGGCATACTTCGCAAACTCGTACTGCGTCCGTGTCAGCTTCAGCCGCTGCGCCGCCTCGTCAATCATCTTCGTATAGCTCTCATAGGCGTTTTCACGCATGATTTCACCAGCCTTGTCTATTTTAAATAAATGTTTTCACAAATATCATACAATATCGCCAATTCATCAGTAAAATCCGATTCTCAGCCACGATATTTCTCATTACAGCCTATTATACCCCTCTGCGGCAGATAGTACAATACGATTCATTTCGGCAAAAAGCATAATTATTCATTCCGTTTTTATGCATTTTGCCAAATCTTCCTCGCCTCCATGCGCTAACCTCCCGGCGGGCCGCTGCGCGCGGGCAAATACATCCTTCTCCGCCACTGACCGGCCCGGCTTCAGACTATAATATGCCGCCGGATAAACGTCACAGACACCTTTACAAGCACACCGACGAGTACGCCGGTTACAACGCCCGATATAAGCAGCGCCGGCAGGTACGCCGCAACGGCGGCGCTGCCAATCACGGCTGCCGCCGCGATTATCTGCCCGATGTTGTGGAACACGGCCCCGACCACGCTGACGCCAACCGGGCTGATTCTCTCGCCCGCCGGCCGCATGACAAGCGCCATCGCCGCAAAGCTCAGCATCGCGCCGCTTATGCTGTACAGCAGCGACAGCGCCGTGCCCGCAAAAAGCGCTCCTCCAAGGCATTTAAGCACCGAGATTTTGAACGCGTCCTTCAGGGGGAATATGTACATCGCAGTCAAAATGACCGTATTCGCCAGCCCCAGCTTAACACCAGGCACCGCAGCGTCGAACGGAATCCACCTCTCGACAATGCCCATGATAAGCGCAAGCGCCAAAAATATCGCCTTGACGGCTAGCGTCGGCACTGCAATTTTACCTCCGCTGTCACTGCGCAACGGCATCCACCCCCTCATCCGGCACTCCGGAAAGCTGAATCAGCACATGGTTCGGCAGGCAGGCAATCACCTGCCCGCCGCGCGATATCACACCGCTGCGCACGCATGTGTGATTCGGGCAGTCGGCCCGCGCAATGCCTATGCCGTCAGCTCCGGCCACAAGCGTCAGCTCCCCCAGCGCGCCGGAAACTGTGTACTCTCGCATCTCGCCTTTCAGCTCAACGCTCATCACTCTCTGCCCGTCCACAAAAACATCCGCGGCGGGCGCCGTATCCCCCGTTGCGAGCATCAGCATAACAATGCCGCAAACCGCCAGAACGGCGATGATAATAATTACATCAAGTTTTTTCATCACTCGTCCGCCCGCGCAAACCTGTCGTCCGTCAGCTTAAACACGCCCTCAAGCCCCGGTGTGATATACACCTCGCGCTCATCGCTCACAAATATCCCTTCAACCCCGCCCAAATTTTCCAGCAGCGCAGTCGCCCGCTCGCGCCCCAGCACAAAGCACGCCGTAGAAAGCGCATCCGCCTCGCATCCGTTTTTCCCGATAATCGTCACCGACATCAAGCCGCTGTCCGCCGGACAGCCGGTCGCAGGGTCGATAATGTGATGATATTTCACCCCGCCGCTCTCAAAAAAACGCTCATAGGCGCCGGATGTCACCACAGCGGTGTCGGCGCCGAGCTCCACAGTGCAAAAAAAGCCGTTTTCCCCGGCCTCGGGGTTTCTTACGCCAACGCGCCACGGCGCTCCCCCGCTCTTCACGCCAAGAAAATATATATTTCCCCCAAGGTCAATTATCGCGCTTTTCACCCCGGCGGCGCGTAGTATTTCCGCCGCTTTGTCGGCGGCATACCCCTTTGCGACAGCGCCCAAATCAAGCTTCATACCCTCACGCGCCAGCTTGACGCCGTTCGCGCCGTCAAGCTCTATATCGCGGTAATTTACATACGCCAGCGCCTCGTCTATCTCCTCGCGCGCCGGCACGCGCTCATTCCCCGTGCCTATGCCCCACAGCTCGGTCACAGGCCGTATCGTGATATCAAACGCGCCGTTTGTATCCCGCCCAAATGCCACCGCGCGCTCAATCAGCTCATATGTGTCGCGCGAAACCTCGCGCCGGTCGAAGCCGATATCCCCAAGCTCGCTCGCGGGGTCTACTGCCGTCATTCTCGCGTCGACATCCTCCAGCATGTCAAACACATCGGCAATCGCCTTTTCGCTCCCGCCGGAATATATAGTTACAACGCTCACGGTATCGAGCGGCCCTTCTATTGTCTTCGAAACAGGCCCGTGCGCCGCGCATGCCGAAGAAAGCATCATCACCGCAAGCACGGCAGGCAAAACTCTTCTCATTGTCAAACCTCCACCCTCAACGCGCAGATGCCCGCATGTGCGGGCATCCTGCAAAAAGTCAAAGCTAGTGTTATGTCCACAAAAATATCCCGGTCGCCTCAGTTCAAAAAATCCTTCAGCTTTTTGCTTCGGCTGGGATGCCGCAGCTTGCGCAACGCCTTCGCCTCAATCTGCCTTATCCGTTCGCGCGTCACATTGAACTCCTTGCCCACCTCTTCAAGTGTGCGCGTGCGCCCGTCCTCGATACCGAAGCGCAGCCGCAGCACCTTCTCTTCGCGCGGCGTCAGTGTCTTAAGCACGTCCACAAGCTGCTCCTTCAGCAGCGTAAACGACGCAACCTCCGCCGGCTCCGGCGAATCGTCATCCGGTATAAAGTCACCCAGATGGCTGTCCTCTTCTTCGCCGATGGGCGTCTCAAGCGACACCGGCTCCTGCGCGATTTTAAGTATTTCGCGCACTTTTTGAACCGGCATACCCATCTCCTCGGCAATTTCCTCGGGGCTGGGGTCGTGCCCAAGCTCCTGAAGCAGCTGCCGGGATACGCGTATAACCTTGTTTATCGTCTCAACCATATGAACAGGGATGCGTATCGTCCTCGCCTGATCGGCAATAGCCCTCGTAATAGCCTGACGTATCCACCATGTCGCGTATGTCGAAAACTTATATCCCTTTGTATAGTCAAACTTTTCAACAGCCTTGATAAGCCCCAGGTTGCCCTCCTGAATCAGGTCAAGGAACAGCATGCCCCGTCCGACATACCGTTTCGCAATACTGACGACAAGGCGCAGGTTTGCCTCGGCAAGCCTCAGCCTTGCGCTTTCGTCGCCGCTTAACATGCGCTGCGCCAGCTCAATTTCCTCGTCGGGGCTAAGCAGGTCAACCTTGCCGATTTCTTTCAGATACATCCTCACCGGGTCGTCAATAGAAAGCCCTTCAGCGAGTGTCGACGGGTCAGCGACCTCCTCTTCAATAACTTCCTCTATGTCGAACTCCTCCTCGCTGTCGATAAGCGGAAGCTCGACGAGCAGGTCGTCCTCCTCGACGGCGATATCGATGCCCATCTTCTCGATGGTCTCGAACAGCTTGTCCTGCTGTTCGGTATCCATCTCAAGCTCATCGATGATAGTGTTGACCTCTTTCATTGTGATTTTGCCGTTTTTCTTGCCGTACTCCAGCAAATCCTTCAGCATCTGCTGCTTGCTTACGCCCTGTTCATTCCCTGCCCCGATGATCCCCGTATCGACGTTCTCGCTCATTCTTTGTCCTCCAAATCCCTTTTCATAAGCGCGGCCATCATTAAGACGTCATCCCCGCCCTGTCTTTTTTTATATTCAAAGTGTATTTTCTCAATATAATCCGCCGCGGCTCTAACCGGGTCTTTCGCGCGCACCTCGCCCGATGTTATCTCGGCTAACCGCGACGCCTCGTTATCGCTCAATCCAATCATACAGGCTGCCGCGTTCACCTCAAGGCCCATCTCGCGCCTTTCAACCGCTGTTTTGTATATTTTTGCCAAATATTCCGCCGAAAACTCATCGGCTCCGATATTTTTCGCAGCATAGTCAAGCGCATCGACACTGTCCAGCACCGCGGCAATCAGCAATTCTTCGCTGTGTGCCGATGCCGGGTTTGAGTATCTCAGCTCGCGCGCCTGCGGCTGAAGCGACTGCAGCGGGCTGAGCGCGCGCTTTTCATTCTTTTTCCGCTCGGATTTTACCCGGCTCCCCCGCGTGCGCTCAATTTCGCGCATCACACTCTCCTCGGATATTTTTGCCTCTCTCGCCGCACCGCGCGCCAGTATTTCGCGTTCGATATCGCTGCCGATCCCCGCAATATACGCCGTCGCCTCCTTCAAAAAGGCAATCCGCCCCTCGTCGGTTTCGATATTGTGCTTCGCGCGTATCTCACCCATGCGGTATTGCCCGTCGGTGTCGGTCTTGTCAAGCAGCGCGGCAAACGCCTCGCCTCCGTTGGCGCGGATAAAATCATCCGGGTCATTTTTCAGCGGCCTGCCGTCGCCGTCCAGCAGGATTCTGCCGTTCTCATCCTTCTTCGGCGGTATCTTCAGCACCCTGACGCCAAACCCGGCCGCCTTCAGGATATCAATAGCCTTCTCCGTTGCTTTCTGCCCCGCCGCGTCGGCATCATAGCAGATGACCACCTCGGTCGTATAATCGCGCATCAGCCTGGCCTGCCCGTCGGTGAACGCCGTCCCGCACGACGCCACGGCGCTGTCGAACCCCGCCTGATGCATCGCTATGACGTCTATATTCCCCTCGCACAGTATAAACCGCTTTGCCTTGCTCTTCTTCGCCAGATTCAGCCCGTACAGCGTGCGGCTTTTGTTGTACACGGGCGTGTCGGGGCTGTTTATGTACTTTCGCCCGTCGCCGTCGCCGCGCAGCACGCGCCCGCCAAAGGCGACAACCCCGCCGCGCGCGTCGATTACCGGGAACATCAGCCTCCCGCGGAAAAAATCATAAAGCCCGCCGGATTTCCCTCTGCCCGCAAGCTTTGCGCGCTCAAGCTCCTCCTTGCTGTACCCCTTCGCCGTCATCGCCGAAATCAGCGAATCCCACGACTCGGGCGCGTACCCCAGCCCAAACATCTTCACCGTGCGCGGCAGTATCCCGCGCCCGGCCAGGTACTGCCGCGCCTGCGCGCCGTCAGGTCCGTTCAGCGTCTCATTGTAGAATATCGCGGCGTCCCGGTTAAGCTCCAGCAGCCGCTGCCGCTGCTTTTTCATCGCCGCGGCGTCGGCGCTCTCCTCGGGAACCTCCATCCCGCACCGGTCGGCCAACAGCCGCACGGCGTCGATGAACTGCAGATTCTCAATCTTCATAATAAACGAGATCGCGTTGCCGCCTTCGCCGCAGCCAAAGCATTTAAATATCTGCTTCTCGCGCGAGACCGAAAATGACGGCGTTTTCTCGTTGTGGAAGGGACACAGCGCCGTATAATTCGCGCCCGAGCGCTTAAGCGGCACATATCCGCTGATAACATCGACGATATCACATCTGTACAGCAGCTCGTCAAAAAATCTCTGGTCTATCGCCACGCTCATCCCTCCCCAAATATAATAACGCCTCGCCTGCGGTTTCGTTATCCCGTTAATCCAAAAATCAAAGACAACCCGAGCTATCTCCCCAAAACTTTCTTCAAATAGTCCTCATTCAGCAGATGCACCGTCATAAACCTGCCGCCATAAAACACCGCCCAATTGTTGAACACGCACGGCACGCTTTTAGCCTTTTCAAGCGTGTCTACGGCAATTAGGTCAAGCGGAATCCCTTCGCGCTCACAATAATCGACAATCTGCGCTGTGCAGTCTGGTATATAAGGGCACTGCATCCCAAAATATATTGTCAGCCTGTCGCTGTCAACGCTCTGTTTTTTTACCGCCTCCGCAAACCGCGGCGGCGCCCCGTCAAATGTCAGCGCCACAAGCTGATATTCCCCTGCCTCGTCCGCCGGTTTAAAACCATGCCTTTTCAAAAAAGCGCCGTCAGTCAGAAACGGAGTCTTCTTCTTGCCTGCAATCGCGCAAACGCCTCTCATGCCGCGCGCTTTCGCGTCCTCTACGCAATATTCAAGCAACTCGCGGCCGTAGCCTTTCCCTTTAAAGCTTCCGGCTACCCACAGGCAATAGATGTACATGAACCCCTCGCCCTCGACGGGTACCCAAGCCTTTTCAACCGGCGCATACTCAATGAACACCTTCCCCCGCTCGTCAAGTCTGCGAAAGACATGCCCCTCTTTAATACGCTCCTTCAGCCACTCACGCTTGATATCCACACCGGCCTGATGTTTTTTGTCCGCAATCGCGCAGCACAGATGCGTTCCTTCGATATTTTTCGCGTCGATATTAATAAATCCGCTCATATCGTCTCCTCAGTCTGTGTATTTTCATCCGGCCGTCTGTCTTCCGTCGGCTTGCTTTTCAATATCGGATATCCCCGCGGCGCAGCCACTGCTTCAAACGGCCGCACACCGCCAGTCACGGTTATTTTACGGCGGTCTTACGTCATGTAGCGGCGCCAATCCCCCCAACGCCGTACTCGCCCGCGCCGCCTACTTGTTCCACCCTTTCGGAATAAATATATCCTGATACGCCGCCACGGCAAACCGGTCGGTCATGCCCGCGATATAATCACAAACCGCCGTCTCCGGGCCGTCACTTTCCCAAATCATACGGTATTCCGCCGTCAGCCGGTTAATGTCCTCGACGTAATACTCATACAGGCTTTTCAGTATGTCGACCCCTTTTTGCTCCTCGCCCTTCGCGATTGGGTTGCGGTAAACTGCGTCAAACATAAACTCGCGCAGCTCATTCATCTTTTCGGCCGTCCCGGCGTCCATGCCGATTTCTCCGCGTGCCAGCCCGTATTCCATCACGGCGCCTACCAGCGTATTTATCCTCGCCCCGTGTCCGGCCCCCAGCAATTTTGCAATGGAAGCCGGTATATCCTCTTCGCACATGACGCCGGCGCGCACCGCATCGTCTATGTCGTGATTTATATACGCAATTCTGTCGCTTACCGCGACAACACGCCCTTCCAGTGTCGCCGCCTCAACCGGCCCGGTGTGGCAAAGTATGCCGTCAAGAACCTCCCTCGACAGATTAAGCCCCGCGCCAAACTTCTCAAGCCGGCTCACCACTCTCAGGCTCTGCCTGTTGTGGTGGAACTCGACACCGGACGCCTGTGTCAGCGCCCGCTCTCCGGCGTGTCCAAACGGCGTATGCCCCAAATCGTGTCCCAGGGCAATCGCCTCGGTCAGGTCCTCGTTCAGCCCAAGCCCGCGCGAGATTGTACGCGCTATCTGCGATACTTCAAGCGTGTGCGTAAGCCTTGTGCGGTAGTGGTCTTTTTCGGGCGACACAAACACCTGTGTCTTGTGCTTAAGCCGCCTGAACGCCTTGCAGTGTATTATCCTGTCGCGGTCGCGCATAAAGCACGTCCTGTATGGGCACGGCTCCTCGTCACGCTCTCGACCAGTCGAGTTCCCGGCGCACCTTGCGCCCTGCGCCAGCGTAAGCCTCTCATGCTGTTCGATGCGTTCTCTAACCGTCATATATGTCTCCAGTCAGCGCCGGCAATGCCCGTCGGCCGGTCAAAATATCTCTCTATATATAAATACGCCAAAAACTCGCTTTTCCTCTTTTTCTGCAAAAAAGAAAAATCGCCCGGATAAATGCCAATGTGAAACAGCATAAAAATGACGTGACACGGCTTGTCGTGCCCGCCGGCTTTTCTGTTTCACATTAAAACAATCACAGGTGATTCATCTACGCTATCCGCCGCAAAAAGCTATTCGGGCCGAGCCTTCACCGGAACCATAAACACCCCGCGGCAGATTGGCTCGCATCTGCCGCGCGTTATGTCGACAATTCTCTCCCGCAGCTCGTCAAAGCGTATTTCGGGCAGCTCAACCGTCAGCTCAACTCTGTCGGTGTACTGCGCGCCGCTCTCGTTCGCCTCAAGAGAAGCAAGCTGCTTGCGCACGGCATCCAGCAGGTCATAGTCGCAGACAAGCGCACAACGCGCCATCGGCGTCATCACGGCTATGCCCGCCGCGTCAAGCGCCAGCTTGCACGCGTGCGAATAGGCGCGAACGAGCCCGCCGGCGCCAAGCAGCGTCCCGCCGAAATACCGTGTCGTCACGCACAGCGCGTTGACGACGCGTTCCTTCTTCAGCACCTCAAGCGTCGGCAGGCCGGCCGTCCCCTGCGGCTCCCCGTCATCCGAAAAACGCATAACCCCGTTTTCCAGCGAATAGGCATACACATTGTGGCTGGCGTCCCAAAGCTTTTTATGGATGCTTTTTACTATGCCGGCGGCCTGCTCGGCACTGCTCACAAGGAATATATTCCCGATAAACCTCGACTTCTTCTCAACAAACTCCGCCGAGGCGTCGCCCGCCGGCACCCTGAATCCTTCCACGCTATGCCTCCGGCAAAAAACCGCGAATACGCCCGAGCGTCGTCTTGTCACATACCGCCTCAACTATAATTCCGCTCTCGTCATAGTCGGCGCGCTTCACGTTCGCGTCGCGATACAGCATGTCCAGCACAGCGGCGCTGGCATACGGAAGCGTAAAGCTGACGAGCCTTGACTCCTCGCCGAGCCGTTTTTCTATCGCGCCCATCAGGCTGTCCAGCCCCACGCCCTTCAGCGCCGAGCAGTATACACCGCTGCCGTCGCGCGGCAGCTGGCTGTCGCGCAGCAGGTCAATCTTGTTATAAAGCACGATCCTCGGCGTTTTTTCGGCTCCAAGCTCAACAATCAGCTTGTCAACCACATCCGCCTGCGCCTGCCAGTTCTCGGCGGAAGCATCGACGACATGCACAAGCACATCGGCAAATGTCAGCTCCTCAAGCGTGGCCTTAAATGCGTCCACCAGGTGATGCGGCAGCTTGCGGATAAACCCGACGGTGTCGGACACGAGTATATCACCCATCTCGCCGCTTTTCATCATTTTAACCGTCGGATCAAGCGTGTCGAACAGCCGCCCCTCGGCGTGGACTCCGGCGCCCGTCAGCGCGTTCAAAAGCGTCGACTTCCCGGCGTTTGTATAGCCGACAAGGCATACAAGGGGAATCCTGTTTTTCTGCCTGCGCTGACGCTGCGTCGCGCGCACCGTCTTAACATCCTCAATCTCGCTCTCAAGCTTTTGTATTTTGCGGCGTATGTGCCGCCTGTCGGTCTCAAGCTGGGTTTCGCCAGGGCCGCGTGTGCCTATCGGGCTCGACCCGCCGGATGCCGTCTGGCGCACAAGGTGTGTCCACATGTGCGTTAGACGCGGCAGCATATATTTATACTGCGCCAGCTCAACCTGCAGCTTTCCCTCGGCAGTCTTCGCCCTGTCAGCGAATATATCCAATATCAGCGCGTTTCGGTCTATAACCCTGCAACTCAGCGCGCCTTCAAGCGCGCGCGTCTGCGACGGCGATATCTCGTTGTCGAACACCACAAGATCAATCTCCTGCTGCTTAATCAGCTCGGCAAGCTCCTGTGCCTTGCCTTCTCCTATAAACATATGCGGGTCTGGCGCGCGCCTGTTCTGCACCGCTTCGATGACAGCCTCGCCGCCGGCGGTTTTCACCAGCTCGCGCAGCTCGCTCATCGTCTCCTCGTCCGTGCTTTCAAAATCTGAAAGCACGGCGCAGCACAGCCCCGCAAGCAGAACCCTGTTACGGGTCTCCGTCCGTTTAATCTCAGCCAAATCAAGTCTCCTCTCCGGCCATTTCGGCCGTTCTCCCGCCACGGCAGCCGCGCTTATTTTTTCGCGGCTGCCCAACAGCCCATTTGGCGCCGCCCGGGCAGAACAAAAGCGGCGCCAAAAAACAGGCGCCGCCAGTCAGCAACTCGCAGGCGGATTAACCCGCCCAAACCGCAAAAACTACTTGTTCTCGATGTTAAAACGCTTCTTAAAGCGGTCAACACGTCCGCCGGTATCAACAAGCTTCTGCTTGCCGGTATAAAACGGATGGCAATTGCTGCAAATTTCAACGCGAATGCCTTCCTTGACCGAACCGGTCTGGAACTCGTTTCCACAGGCGCATCTGACGGTGGTCACCTGATATTTCGGATGAATGTTTTCTTTCATTGTTTTCACCTCGCTCATGATACTTCAAGCAAAGGGTATAATATCATAACATCCTCCCTTTTGCAAGTGATTTTTCAATTATTATATATGATTATTTTTCATATAATGTATTTTTAGGCACAAAATCATAAAAAAAGGTTGACTTTTGCTGTCGCTCAGTTGATAATTTACATGTTCGTAACACAACTGTCAAGGCTTTATTGTACAATCAACTGGTCAATAATAAAAAATCAGAGGTAGGAAATATGGGAAAAGGTACAAGGAAACGCAGCGAGCGTCATGACACCGTTGCTTCCGCCAACTCCGGCACATCAAAGACAGGTAAGCTGCTCGTCAAAATCGGGGCATGGACGCTCGTCGCTCTTTTTTTGTGTGTGCTTGCCGTCGCCATTCTGCACACAACCGGCGTACTTCAGCGCACCGTCACTGCGGTAACCATCAACGACGAGAAAGTCTCCGCGCTCGACTTCAATATCTATTACCGCGACGCGCGCACAAACTTCCTCAATCAATACGGCTCCACACTTCAGCAGTTCGGCTACACGCTTGACGGCACGCTTGACGCGCAGGATTCGCTGATGAGCGAAGGCACATGGAAGGATTATTTCAACACACTTGCCGCCGATGCCATCAAGCAGACGGTTATCCTCTATAACGAGGGTAAAGCCGCCGGCTTTGCCGCCGACGAAAAGATCGAGGCCGAAATAGCCGACCATATCGCGATGCTCGACGAATCGGCCACGGCCAACAGCATGACTCAATCGCAGCTTCTTGCTGCCATATACGGCAACGGCACAAAGCTCGCCGATATCGAGCGCGTCTACCGCCGCAACTTCTACGCCGACGCGTACGGCACTTCGCTGATTGACAGCTACAACTACACGGACGACGATGTCGAGACATACTACCAGGAAAACCGCCTTGCATACGACTCCATCGACTATTACAGCTATGTTTTCAATTTCGAAACCATAAAATACACCGCCCCGGCCGAGGGTGCCGAAGTACCGGAAGGTTCCCCGAAGAGTGAAGAGGAAGCCACGGCCATGACCGATTCGAACAAGGCCGCCGCGAAAGCCCGGGCAGAGCAATTCCTCGCCGAGGTCAAGTCGGCGTCTGACTTTGACGCCGTTGCCGAGAAATATTTCCTCGAAGAGGAAACCGGGCACACGCATGAAGAGGGCGAGACACACGAGTTCGCCACCAAGCTGACAAGCGGGACAGGCCTCAACAGCAAGACAGACGAAGTCTCCGAATGGCTTAAGGCCGACACCCGCGCCGCGGGCGACATCGAAATTGTCGAAGCCGCCGACAGCTTCACGGTGGCGCAGTATGTCAGCCGTCAGCGCGTCGAGACCCCGACGGCCACCGTCCGACATGTGCTGTACAAAACAAAGGAAATCACCGAAGAGACAAGCGAGGACGATAAAGCCGTCTACGAGTTCGAGAACAACCTTATCTCCCAGAAGGCAAGCGCAGCCTATACCGATTGGCTTGTCGCCGGCGCTGACGAGACCGCCTTTGCGGAGCTTGCCGAGACGAGCAGCGAGGACACCGGTTCCAACACAAACGGCGGACTGTACGAGCATCTCAGCAAGGGCACCACAATGCCCGAGTTTGACGCGTGGTGCTTCGACCCCGAGCGCAAGCCGGGCGACAACGGCACGGTTAAGACAGATTATGGCTATCATCTGATGTACTATGTCAGCAGCGACAAGCCGGCATATTACTATTCGATAATCAACACGCTCAAGTCTGACGCGTATACCGAGTACTACGAGGGTGTCTCGCCGAACTACACCGTCACGACGCACAGTTTCGGCATGACAATCTGCTTCTAAACTACGGCATATTAAATCGCGCCTGTACACAGGCGGCAAGTTTTTGCAGAGAGGCCCTGATTCGGGGCCTCTCTGCTTGTATATTATATAAAAATACTATATGCTTACAGCGAAGATGCATTATATGATTCACAAAAAAGCGAGGACAGGGAGTTATGAAAGACATTCAAAAGGAACTTGAAAAAATAGTATCAAAACACTTGCTTCCCGCACCTGACCGGGCGTATGCCGTGTCGGTGGAGCTGGACGGCAAGCCCCTGCTGAAGTTTTATTCGGGCAATATTTTTAGCGATGGCGTCTGCCGTCCCGTTACCGCAAAAACAACCTTTGACGTTGCGTCGATTGCGAAACAGTTTGTGGCGTGCTGCACAGCAATACTCGCCTGTGAAAAGCGGCTGAACCTGGATGACTCCGTCCGGCTTTATCTGCCGGAGATGAAAGAATACGCGGACAAAATTACAGATCGCCACTGTAAATCCATGACTTCCCGTGTCAGATAACTGTATCTCATGAAGTAATTCATGAGCGATTCTCCGCTTGATGAAATGGAAATGCTTTTCAGGCAGGAACAGCCGGAAAATGAGCCGGGGAACTTTAACGGTTACGAAGAAAGCGCATATGAAATACTGGGTCACATTGTACAGCGGCTGACGGGCGGCAATGCTCAGTTTGCCAAAGAGAGAATATTCGAGCCTCTGCAAATGACAAACACACAGGGAGACGGCGTAATGGGCGGCGGCGGCTTGTACACAACGGCAGAAGACCTTGTTTTATGGCATAACTGCTTGATGAGCAGAAATCTGCCGGGCGCGCCCGAGGGGCTGTTTGATATGCTTTTCTCGTCGTTTACACTCAATAACGGCGAACTGTGCCCTTACGGTTTCGGTTTTTTTTACGACGGGCAAAACCGCGATATCATATGGCAGTATGGAGATATTGTCGGCTGGCAATCCGTAATAAGGCTGGATTTAAAGAAAAAACTGTCCGTCATTGTCTTGACGCATTTGGACTGCGAACCCGTCGAAACGGCACTTGAACTGGAAAATGCCGTTATGCGTGAATACTTTGGTCTGCCGGAACAGGCAAACTACAAATCGGCCTACTTTGGCAGACCCCGGCATATGTCAGGCACCGTCGCCGTAACCCATCGCGATTATCCGAATGCACAAAGGCAATATCCGCTGTCTGATAACAGCTTCGAAAAGTATTTAGGGCGGTATTACGGCTGTGAGACTGATACATATTTCGATATTATTTCCGCCGGTTGCTGTTTTCAAATAAAATACGCCGGCAGAGACGAAGCGGAATATGCAGATTTAATGGATTTTTCGGATAAAGACATGCTGAAAATGCGCACTCGCGGCAAATGGGGAAGCAGCAGCTTCCCGATAGAGTTTTATGGGGACGGCCAAAAAACAGACTTCTTTGTATTGCGGATAGGCTTGGGGCATTTTTATTTCGTTAAGTGCGCACTGCAAGCAAATCATCCCGCCCTTGACGTGAGGCTGGACTGACAATTATGAAAAATATATGCCTGACCTTCGGTCAGGCATATATTTTGTTGCCCTAAAGCCTGCCTTACCAACGTCATGTCCTCGCTTGCCACGTCAAGCGCCGGTGTCCGGGCTTCGGTTTCAAAGCGCCGCTTCGCCGCCTGTACGCAGAAAATAAACAGTCTTGCGACGCACGCTTCCGCCGAATATCCGCTCGGCGGATTTTGCATACAGCTCAAGCTGAAGCCTGTGCTTTTCCGCCGCCTCGCTCTCGCGTCCCGCCTCTACGGTGTCGCTCTTGAAGTCGACAATCTCCATTCCGTCCTCACTGAACAGAATCATATCAATCGCCCCGTTCAGCAGGATACGCTCGTCGGTTATGCCGTTTCCCGTCAATTCATCCGGCGTAAACATCGCGCCGAATCTGTACTCGCGCCGCACGTCAAGCGCCATCCTCGCGCGCGCGCCAAGCGCCGAGCCGGCAAGCCGCGTTATCACGGCAGCGTCGATTCCCTCCGCCTGTTCCGGTGTCAGATGCCCGGCCATGCATACGCGCAGTATATCCCTCCTAACCGCGTCGGCGCCGTCCGCGGCAAAATCCATATGCGCGATATAACTGTGTATCGCCGTGCCGCGCCGCGCCGCCTCCCGCGCCGAATGAGCCTCCAGCTTGCGGTCGTGCCACATGCGTATCGACGCGCCGCCAAGTGTGCCCTCAATTTCACCGGCGTCCTGCAGCATTTCGCGCACGCCGGCCGGCGTCAGCTTGCTGGGCAGCGCGCTCGCCGCTCTGTGCGCATAATCCCGCCCTATCATGTCCGGCCCGCAGGCAGCCTCGGCCAAACCCGCGCTGTCACCCGCGGAGGTACCGCGTGTCCACCTCGCGCCCTTTATATCCCGCCAGTCGATAACATGGCAAGTCAGCCCGTCGCCGTCGCCGTCGGGCTGCACCTCACTCTCGCACAGCGCGCGCCACGGCGCCGCCGCCGGGTGCCTTACAAGCGCTGTACACACCCACGGCATCGCCCTGCCCTGCCTCGCCAAAAACTCGGGCGATATCGGCCATCCGGCCTCCTGCGTCCACTTATCAAGCTTTTTGCCAAGCTTACTCTCGCTCATGATCAAAATCAGCCGTTCGCGCGCCCTCGTCAGCGCCACATACAGCTTGCGCATCTCCTCGCTCATTCCCTCGCGCAGTATGCCGGACGACACGCTGCAGTATGCCTGTGTCCGCCGCTCAGTCATATTTGCGCTGTCGCGAAGCCGCAGGCCTATGCCGAGATCCTGGTGAAACAGCACCGGCCCGCGCGCGTCGTCCGTGTTGAACCTCTTGCCCAAATCAGGAATGACCACAAACGGGAACTCCAGCCCCTTTGATTTATGTATACTCATCAAGCGCACGCCGCCGTCGGAGGTTTCCCCGCCCGGCGCCTGCCCGCGCTCTGCCATCGAATCGACGCGCGTCAAAAACGCGAACAGCCCCCGAGCCGAATCTTTTTCAAAATCGAACGCCAGCTTGTGCAGCTTTTCAAGGTTTCGCCGTCTCTTCTCCCCGCCGTCCAGCGCGGCAAAGATGCCCGGCGCGTCTGTCTCCGCAAAGATAATCCTCAGCAGACCGGCCACCGTCAAATCGCACGCGCAGCGCGCCCATCTGTCCAGCGTCCCGATAAATGCGGCGCACTCACCGTCTCCGCCTTCTGCCGCCAGCAGCATCGCGTCATAAAAATCGCAGTCCTTGCGGGTCAGCCGTATTTCGGCCAGCTTGTCCGGCCGCATAAAAAACAGCGGAGAGCGCAGCACCGAAACCAGCGGAATATCCTGCCTCCTGTTGTCGATTATCCTAAGCAGTGACAGCAGTACCGACACCTCAAGCGCGGAGAAGAAATCATTCTGTCCGTCTCCGCCCACCGGCACACCTGCGCGCGCAAGCTCCTGCGCGAATATCGGCGCGCGCCCCTTAAACGAGCTGAGCAGCACGGCAAAATCCTCCGGCCGTGCACGCCGCAGCGCTCCCGCTTCCGGCACGCTTGCCGTCTCAAGCAGATGCACAATCCGCGCCGCCGCCAGCCTCGCTTCATGCTCTACCCTGCTGTCGGCATCATCATCTGCGGACAGCCCTTCGCCCTCAATAAGCCACGCCTCACACGGCCCTCCGCCGCCGATTCCCTCCCGCGCGTGATACAGCCTCTGCTTGCCGTCATAGTCGATATCGCCCATTTTACGCGACATCACGTGCGTGAATATATAGTTGCACAGGTCTATAACCTCTGCGCCCGAGCGGAAGTTCTCGCTTAAATCAATACGCGCCATCCGCCCGTCTTCATCAATCGGCACGCTCGACATATATCGGTCGATAAATATGTCCGGGTCGGCCAGCCTAAACCTGTATATGCTCTGCTTCACATCGCCTACAAAAAACTCCGAACCGCCGCCGACACTTGAGAAAATCAGCTCCTGAATGCGGCTCGTGTCCTGGTATTCGTCTACGAGCACCTCCTGAAAATGAAGTGACAGCTCATTCGCCAGCGCCGTTTTGCGTCCGGCGGAATCACGCAGAAGCCCGAGCGCGATATGCTCGAGGTCGCTGAAATCCAGCGCATTGGCGGCATCTTTTTCGGCCTTGTACTCAAGTGTAAAGCGCCTTACAAGCCTGCACAGCTCGCGCACATGCGGCCTCATCCCGCGCTCCTGAGTCATAACCGTCTTTTTTGAGCCCAATATGCATCCCTCGCGCACCTGCGTCACGCAGTCGAAAAATATATCTCTCGCCTGCCGTATCGACGCCGTAAACTGCTTGTCCGCCCCGCGAACCTGCGCGAAATCGGGCTTGGAAAAGCCTTTCAGCTCGTTCCATGCGGCGTTCCAGCTGCGCTCAAGCGCGCACCTCATTCTCTGCTCGAAATCTATGCACAGCTCGATCGTCGGCGCGTACTTAATTTCAACATCGGGGTATTCCTTCAGTCTTTCACGCGCGGCGCGCGCCACGTCGCCGGCGTAGATAATCAGCTCCTCCGCGCGGCGCAGCGCATACGCGCCCCAGCCGGTGTTTTCAGGTGTCTTCGGCTTGATGCGAATCATGTATTCAAGCCAGCTGTCGGGGTATGGGTGGCTGCGCAGACGCTCATATATGTCCCGCACGGCGCGCGCCAGTCGCGCGTCGCCGCGCTCCTCGCACAGGTTATCACACAGCGCTGCAAAGGCTTTGCTTTTTGCCGAATACTCGCTCTCAAGCAAAGTCTCCATCGCGCTTTCTTTCAGTCTATCACTCTCATTCTCGTCCAAAAGGGTAAAATCCGGCGCGACGCCCGCCTGCACAAAGTTACGGCGTATCAGCTGCTGGCAAAACGCGTGCACCGTCTGGATATTGCTGTCGCCGATAAGCGCCAGCTGCCGCCTAAGCCTGCGGTCTGCGCCGCCGCTTCGCAGCCGCTCGGCGATGGCGGCGCTTATTCTGCCGCGAACCTCGGCAGCCGCGGCATTTGTATACGTCACAACAAGCAGCCTGTCTATGTCGCGCGGCGATGTCTCATCGCATATCAGCCCTACAACTCTGTTCACCAGCACGGCCGTCTTGCCGGCCCCCGCCGCGGCGGACACTATAAGCGAGCGGTCACGGCAAAAAGCGGCGTCGCGCTGCGCGTCTGTCAGGTTGATAGCCATTTCACTCGCCCTCCTTTTCAAGCAGCGCAAAAACCTCATCCTGCTTCAGCGACGGCAGGAACCTCAGCGTGTCGCGCTTCAGGCCGGGGTCAAAGTGGCACGCCGCGCGGTAATCACACCAATCACACGCCTCAAATGTCGCCCCGGTCCTGTACGGATTCGCCTCGATATCCCCGCTTGCAATCAAGCCCGCCATCGCGGCAACCTGCAGCTCGGCGTGCTTTACAAGTCTGCCGATTCGCGCGCCTGACGCCGCGCTGGAATACGCCGAGAGGCTGCCGTCACGGTTGACGGCAACCGGCAGAAAGCGGAATATCCCGTCTTTTGTTTTCTCAAGCGCCTCCAGCATTTTGTGCTCTGACGACACAATCCCGATTCTGCGCAGCTCCCTGTCCAGCCTGTCGCGGATGTCACTGCCGGTTTCGCCGCCGTCAATCTGCACAAACGGGTTTTTAGCCGGTATATACAGCGCCGCCGCTGTCGCTGTGTCGGCTGCCTCAACCTCAAACAGCGCACCGGCGCGCTCCAAGGCGGCGGCCTTGCCGTTTTTATCCATCATCATCGCGTATACAAACAGCTGCATATTCAGCCCGTACAGCAAATCGCTCAGGCGGAACGCCTTGCTCCCCGTCTTATAGTCCACCACCTTAAAATACAGCACGCCGTCCTTTACATATCCGTCCACCCGGTCAATCTTGCCCTGAACCCTCGCCTCACCGCCGGGCACGTCGATGCTGACGGGCGGCAGCCCGCCGTCTCCGCCGAACTCCAGCTCATAGAACAGCGGCTTAAAATCGCTTCCGGCTATCTCCTGGCATATGTTGTCGGTTATCGCAATAACGCTGCTTGTCAGCCTGCCGAATATCGCCTCAAACCGCGCCGTGCGCTGTCTGCCGCGAAGTCTTTTATCAAGGTATTCATCGGCGCACCTGCGCACGACGCTCTCAAGAACAAGCCCTTTTATTTCGGTCATCTGACGCACCGATTTTTCTATGACCTCATGGACGAAACTGCCTATCTCCGGCGCGCCGAAATCGGCTTTGCGTCTCGGCTTCGCCCGCAGTCCGTACTGCATAAAGTACGAAAATCTGCACGAGGCTATGCGCTCGACGCGCGAGGCCGTCATCGAAATCACCCCGCCGTACAGCTTTTCCACCAGCTCCCGGCTTCCTATCGGCCCTCTCGGCGCCCCGGCATATGCCCGCAGCGCGGCAAGCCTTGCGCCGTCCGTGCCGTGCGAAAAATACTCCAGCGCCGCGCGCGACGCCGCGTTATCCTCACCCTGCGCCGCGGCGCACGCCAGTTCAAATGCCGGCGCACGCGCCGTCAGCCGCAGGGGGCGCAGCATATCCGCCGCCTCCGCGTTTCGGCTTGTCAGCTCGGCAATTCTGTCCGCCACCATGCCGCGGCGGCACTCCTCCCCGCCGATTGAGGCCCGCGGCCATGTGACGCACAGTGTCTCCGCCGCCGACGCGATCACGCGGTATATATAGCTCTGCTCCTCAAAGGCTCGCTCTTCGGCCGTCTGTGTCAGCACAATGCCGTCGGTTTCCAGCGCGATACGCTCCCTCTCGGCGATAAGCCCGCCGCTCCCGGCGCCCATCGGCAGCATACCCTCCCGCGCGCCCAAAATGAATATATGACGCATCTCGCCGCCAAAAAACCTGTCGCAGGTCGAAGCCTGCACCGCGTCTAGCGATGCGGGAATCACATCGACGTCATACTGCCCGATTACAAGCCGCAGCAGCTCAAGGAACTCGCCCGTGTTCATCTCATCATCGCCGCACACAAGAACAACCTGCTCTACAGCGCCGTTTATGATATCATACACCTGCGCATACTCACCGGCCAGCCTTGCCATGCCGCCGTGCGTCAGCCGCGCGATACGCGCCTTCAGCTGCTCCTCATACGCTATGGTGTCAAGGTATTCCCTTAGCGCCCGCGCAAAGTCCGCTCCGGCGCGGCACAGCTTAAGCCGCTCCTTCAGCGCGCCTATCGGCCCCATTACGGCGCGGCGCATACGCTCCAGCTCGGCCAGCCTCTCGTCTTCATCGGGCGTGTCGCTGCCGTATCCCGCGGTTGAAAGCATGAACGGCTCCAGCCATTTTTTGCCCGAAATATTCCACATCAGCGCGTAGTTTTCAAGTGTCTCGCTCTCGTCGCGCGTCAAGCCGCACAGCCCAAGCTTTATGTATTTCAGCACCCGCTCGCATCTCAGGCCGCTCTCGATTACCTCGACAGCGCCGGTTACCGCCGCCGCGACCGGTTTTTTCAGTATATCCTCGCGCCGGCTTAAAAACAGCGGCATATCATACCGCGCAAACGCGTACTCCAAAAACCCGGCATACTCGTCCAGCCCCTGGCAGACGACTGCGACATCGCGCAGCCTAGCGTTTCCGCCGACAGTAAGAGAACGCACCAGCGACGCAACCAGCTCGCACTCCTCCTGCGGGCTCTCGGCGGCAACGACGTCGATGCCGACCTCACCCGGTGCCTCCGCCTCCGCCGAAAAATCAAAAACCGCCGCCGCAAAAGCCTCCATCGCGCTTCCGCTCTCCATGCGCCGTGTGCCGAAGGTTATCCCGTTCGCGTTTGCCATATCCTTCAGCCGCTGCCTTGTGTGTATCTGTTGTGTAAACAGCGCCTCATCCGCGCCGACGCACAGCGTTATCTCAACTTCGCCAGCCGCTAAAGCCATACGGCGAATCGCCTCAAGCCGCGCCGCCGTAAAGCCGGAAAAACCGTCGATGAACACATGCGCGCCTGCGAATATGCCGCTAATCTCAAGGCAGGCGCACGCCGTCTCAAACGGCGACGAATCAAGCCCCGCCCTCTGTACCTCGGCGATATAAGCGGCATAAATCATCCCGATATCATGTATTTTCGGCATATCGCCGCTCTCAGCCGCCGCCGCCAGCCGCGCCGGGGTGATTCTGCACGCCTCAAGCTCTTTTACCGTTTCAAGCATAGACTCGACAAGTCTCGGCCCCGCGGCGCGTCTGAAGTATTTCAGCCCGCTTGAGGCCGCGCGTATCGCCTTGTACATAAAAAGCGCCTGCCCGGCGTCCACAGCCGTCACGCTGCGCCCCGCTGCCGCCAGTATATCGCGCGTCAGCTTGCTGAATGTCGTCACCTCGGCATACCGCCCCGCGCCGTTTCCGCATGTCGTCAGCAGTCGCCGCTCCGCGCGGTGGCTGTCGCTCTCGGGCACAATCAATATGCTGCGGCTCTCATTTTCGCAAAGCCCTGCAATGCGCGAAAAAACATACCCGCTTTTTCCGCTGGCGGCAGGCCCTTCAATTAACCTAATCACATGCACCTCTCCCTCACCGCAATGCGCGGCGGAAAAACAAACTTTCAATATGAACATTTTATCATTCGCGCCGGTTTCTTTCAAACAAAACCGCAAAAAACGTTTTATCCGCGGCATTGTGTTTACCGGCAAAATGTAGTATAATATAAATTAAAATAGGGATAATATGCGATTTAATCTTCTAATAATCCCTATGCCGCCGCATCGGCTTAATAATTCAACACAGCACACAGCATGATACAAGGCGGCTTTTCGCCGCCGGAAAAGGATATAATTCATGGATCAAAATATCGATCAAAACGATTTCGGCACACTCGGGCTGTCGCCCGAACTTCTGCGTGCCATTGCGGACGCCGGTTACACGCAGATGACCGGCATCCAGCAAAAGGTCATCCCCCTTGTAATGCAGGGCCTTGACGTCATTGGGCAGGCCAGCACCGGCACCGGCAAGACGGCGGCGTTCGGCATACCCGCCATCGAGCGGCTTATAAGCGACGGCAGCACCGACCCCAGTGTTCTTGTGCTGTGCCCGACACGCGAGCTTGCCATGCAGGTCAGCGACGAGCTGCGCAAGTTTTCAAAATATAAGGAAGGTGTGCGTGTCGTCACCGTCTACGGCGGGCAGAATATCGAAACGCAAATCCGCGCGCTTCGCCACAGCTCCATCGTCGTCGGCACGCCCGGGCGCGTCATCGACCATTTGCGCCGCCGCACGCTCAAGCTGTCGTCCGTCCGCATGGCCGTTCTCGACGAGGCCGACGAGATGCTTGACATGGGCTTTTTGGGCGACATAAAACAGATACTGTTCAACACTCCCAAGGAGCGTCAAACCCTGCTGTTTTCGGCCACGATGCCAAAGGAAATCCTGCGTGTCACGCAGCAGTTCCAGCGCAATCCCGAGCATGTCAAGGGCGACGACGGCCAGGTGGCGTTCGACCTTATCGAGCAGTATTACTGCGAAGTTCCGCGCTCTAAAAAAGCTCAGGCCGTCCGCCTCGTGTTCGAGCAATACGGCGCGACGCGCGGCCTCGTATTCTGCAACACAAAAATCATGGTCGACAAGCTTGTCCGCGCGCTCACCGACCTCGGCGTTGCGGCAAGTGGCCTGCACGGAGACATGCGCCAGTCGGCGCGCACGCAGGTCATGTCGGGCTTCAAGGACGGCAGTATAAACATGCTTGTCGCCACCGATGTCGCTGCCCGCGGCATCGACGCGTCAGGCGTCGACATCATCATCAATTATGACATCCCGCAGGATATCGAATACTATGTTCACCGTATCGGCCGCACCGGCCGCGCCGGCAATCAGGGCGTCGCGTTCACGCTTATCGCCGGGCACGGAGAACTGTTTGGCCTGCGCGATATCGAGGACGCCACCGGGCAGCGCCTTAAACCGTATTACCTGCAAAAGCTGGAGGAAACCCCCGAGGATAAAGTCTACGCGCGCAACACCGCAAAGAATGACAGCGGCGCCTACCGCTCATCCGTCCCCCGCCGCGGCGGCCCGGAGGACAAGCCTCGCAGGGGCGGCGCAAACGCCGTCATTTCCGTCGATGTCGGCCGCAACCACGACATCACCGAGCGGCAGATTGTCAACGCAATCGTCAAATACGCCCGTATAAAGAAAGAGGACATCGGGCAAATCACACTGCGTGACGATGACGCCCATATCGAGCTGTCGCCCGATGTCGCGAGGCATGTCATAAAAAGCACGGCCGACGACGCCACGGTCAACGACTTTGTCGTCGAGTTCAAGATGGTCTCCGAGGGCTCAAAGCCGCCCTCTTCGCCGTCAAACAGGCAGAATGACCGCCCCGGCCGCAAGGTCAACTTCCGCCGGCGCAAATAACTTGGTTTAAAAACGGCGGCATCGCCATATAATTATACGGTGGCGCAGCTTTTGCGCCGCCGTACGCACGTCATCACATCAAAGCCTAAGAGGTCACGTATGACATACGACAGTTTCGCTCAAATAATCGCCTCAGGCCGCCCGATACACATATCGGGCATCGGCGGCGTTTCCATGTCCGCCCTCGCGCGCTACCTGCGCGCACGCGGCGCCAACATCCGCGGCTCCGACCGCAGCGAATCCAATACGACGCTCGCCTTGCGCGGCGAAGGCATCGCTGTCTTCATCGGTCACGGCGCGGATAATATATCAGGCGCCGCCATGCTCATCCGCACGGCGGCAATAACCGATGTAAACCCCGAGATTGCCGCCGCCGTCGATGCAGGGATACCGGTTGTCGAGCGCGCGCAGGCATGGGGATATATAATGCGTGACTATCCCGACTCCGTCTGCATCGCCGGCACGCACGGCAAGACGACGACGACCTCGATGATAGCTTCAATAGCCATCGCTGCCGGGCGCGACCCCACTGTTATGGTCGGCGCTGACCTTCCGCTTATCGGCGGCTCGCTGCGGCAGGGCGGCGGCGATATATTCGTCGCCGAAGCGTGCGAGTATAAAAACTCGTTTTTAAGTTTTTATCCGACAACCGCGATTATCCTCAACATCGACCGCGACCATCTGGATTTTTTCCCCAGCACCGATGCCATCATCGACTCTTTTAAGCGCTTTGCGCTGCTTACGCCGCCTGACGGCACGGTTATAATCAACAGCGACGATGTTCGCGCGCACCTTGTCACGCGCGACATACCGCGCAGCACCGTCACATTCGGCCATTCCTCCGG